>JAGABX010000061.1 GCA_017614395.1 Eubacterium sp. | reverse complement strand
TGTTATCAACTCGTATGGACACCGTATGTACAACAACGGACAGAATAATGAAATAGATGTGTTTAAGGATCGTATCGAAATCCATACCACCGGAGGCTTCCCGGAAGGGCACACGCCGGAAGAGTTTTTCAGTGGAGAACAAAAGCCCATCCGCCGGAATCGATTAATCACGCGCATCCTGTATTTTTCAAAAGATATGGAGACATTTGCTACCGGACTCAAACGAATCAAGGATCTATGCGATGAAGCTGGCTGCGTAGTTAAGTTCCGGATGGAAAAGGATGACTTTGTTGTGGCGTTTTATCGGAATCTCCGTGAAACCTGGCAGGAGGAGGGGATTAGTCGTGAGAAAGCCTTGGGTAGTGCGACTACCCAAGGACTACCCAAGGACTACCCAAACACTACCCTGGGGAAAAGAGATGAGATTCTACGTTTGATTGCAGAGAATCCCGGGATTACACAAGCAGAGATGGCATCTGAGTTAGGATTAACTTTTGATGGAGTGAAATATCATATAAGAAAACTGAAATCAGATGGTGTGATAGAACACATCGGCGATAAAAATGGTGGAGAATGGAAGATCATCAGATAAATAGATCACCTTTGAATAGAGTAGACGAGGTCTCCGCAGTACAGTTTATTTTGACACAATTTTTGACACAACGCCATCGGTTTTTACCCAACTTTGACACAACAAACCCATAGATGTTTATAGAATTTCGTAGGATTTTATCATTTTTCTACATGCCATTTTGGATAAAAAAAGCCCGATAAGCGCCGAGATTTCGGTGCTTACCGGGCTTTTCCTGGGCTACCAGGACTCGAACCTGGAAATGCCGGAGTCAGAGTCCGGTGCCTTACCATTTGGCGATAGCCCAATATGGCGACTTTTCAGCCACAAAGGGTATTATACACGATAGCACGTCAAAATGCAAGCATTTTTTTAAAAAAGATGCCATACCGCAAAAGATGATGTTGAATTTCGGCTATTTCTGTGGTATCATTAAGGTGATTTGCATCGGATAGGGAGTGTGAATATATGAATAATGAGCGAATACGTAAAAAAGAGAAAAAAGTAATCATTATCGCCGGAATTGTTGTGTTTTTGTCGGTGGCTATCTTTTTTGCAACTGCGTATATTTTGTTTGGGAGTGCTGCTCCGGAAACGGAAAACACGGGATTGTCATGGCTGATTCTCACGATTGTATGCGCGGTTATTACGATCATACTGATTTCATTGATAGTTGTTTGTGTTCGTTGGCAGGCGAAGGCGATGAGTGAGTTGGGGGAACGGCTCGGCAGCGCCGGGATCAGGGGAGAGATGCTGGTTGAGGTTATCGAGTCCCAGACTGTAGGAACCATGGTAACGGATGCGAAAACGGCTGAGATTATTATCGTTAATAAAATGGCCAAGGATTTCTTTGAGATAGATCCGGAAAAAACAGACCTGAATGTCATGGATTTTCGCAGCAAGTTCAGCGAGGAGGGGGATAAATTTTTTATCTCATGTCTGATGGAACTACGCAGCGGCAAGGGAGAGGTTGAATTTGAGCAGGCCTTGTACTTGAAAAATGATGTTGTTGCTTACATATTAGTCAATGCCAAACGCAACCAATTGTCAGATGGCAGCAACGTTATAATCTATTCCTTCATGGATATCTCCGAGAGGAAAAAGCTCGAGGAGGATCTGCAGATCCAGTCAGAAACAGATTATCTGACATCTATCTGCAATCGCAGGAGTGGTGAATTCAAAACCGAAAGACTGCTGAATAATGGCGAACCAGGGATGTTCTGCCTGTTTGATGTTGACAAGTTTAAGAGCGTAAATGACAATTTCGGGCATTCGGTCGGAGATAATCTCCTCATCGAGATTGCCAGGACAATGGTCAAAACCTTCAGATCTTCGGATATTCTGATCAGGCTCGGAGGAGATGAGTTTGTGATATTTGCAGCCGGTGTCAAGGATATGGAGATTGCGAAAATGCTGATCAATCGATTCTTTAACAACATTGAAAATATGGTGGTAGACGGTCTGGGCGAGCATAAAGTAACGATAAGCCTAGGCGCGGTAATTGTTGACACGGACAAGTCATTTGCTGAATTATACAACAATGCGGACTCTCTGATGTATAATTGTAAAGCCCGCCCGGGAAATACTTTTGAATTTTTTGAATAAAAGGCGAAACGCAGGTTAATTAGTTTTTCTCGTGAAAAATTGCTTTGAGTACAATCCCGGCAATCGGGCGAAACCGGAAATAACAATAAAAAAGAAAACAGGTAGGTTAAAATGAAAAAAACAAATACTGTTATGCGACGTGTGGCGATTACTCTCGTTTTTGTATTACTATTGTCTGTTATGGGTGTGATACCTGTGGGAGATAACGGCACCGCATTTGCCCTGACACCGGATGGCGATGGATGGTACCTGATCTCCACTGTCGATGAGTTAAATGAAATCGCGAATACTATCAATTCGGCCGGAAGCACACCGGGTGAATATAAGATCAAATTACAAGCCGATATTACACTCCCGGATAATTCGTCAGGCATTATGGAATATGAAAACTGGACACCTATAAAAAACTTTACGGGCACATTCGACGGTGGCGGTCACGTGATCAACAACCTGAAAATAGGACCCAACCTGAACAATACTTCTGAGATCGGTTTTTTCGGAAAAGCCGTGAACGCAACGATAAAGAATGTAACATTCAAGGGAAGTTCGATAAAATTCTATGATCAATATGTCAGCGCCGGAACGACTTTTGGAGACCTAGGCGTGGTTGCAGGGGTTCTGCAGGGATGCACGTTGTCGAAAGTTGATGTGGATAATGCGACGGTCAGTCTCATATTTCCGGGATCGACCTCAGTTTCAAATGTGAGCAAATTTGCCGGAAGGATAGAGTCCTCCACCATGACAGATGTATCCGTAAACGGCGGAACTATATCAGTTACCGCCCTAAATCCAACCGATACAGTCACCGTGACAGGTCAGGGGACTGCTGATGATGAGGTTGCAAAATCAGGAACTACTCCTGCCGGACCGACTAATACTCCGGCCGTGAAAACAACGGCTCCGACATCTACCCCCGCAACAACCGCATCACCGGCAGTAACACCTACCACAGCACCGACCGCAGAGCCTGTGACCGGTCCGGCCGTTACGCCTGCGGTGACAACCGCCCCGGCAACACCGTCTGCGGCGGCTCTGCCGACAGCCGCGCCGACTGCAGAACCGTCGGAAACACCCAAACCTATTCCTGCGGGAACGATTTTTGAACTGAATGATTTTGAATACAGGGTGCTGAATGACGGTACTGTCGGCTTTTTCGGTATGGATGATGAAAAGACCGAAACAATCAGAATACCCGATACGGTTACCGGCGCTAACGGAGAGGAACTGCCCGTGACGAGGATCCTGAAGAACGCTTTTAACGGGGAGGACAAGATAAAAAAAGTCATATTCGGAAAGTATATCGAAGTTGTTGAGGAATCCGCGTTTGAGGACTGTACATCTCTCAGAAGCGTAGTGGCATCACCTGTTCTTCGCATCATAGAAAAGAACGCGTTTCGTGACTGCAAAAACCTAAGAAAAATGAAGCTGCCGGGAACGATTGAATACATCGGTGATTATGCGTTCAAAAACTGTAAACGCATGAAATCATTTATCATGGGAAATGACATTAAAAAGGCGGCAAAAAACAACTTCATAAAAGCCGGAACAATAAACATAACAATCGGTGTCGGTGTGTTTCAAAACTGTAGGGATTTGAAACGCGTTGTGATCAATGTTCAGGTAACCGTAATAGGGAATTCTGCTTTTGCAAGATGCACTAAATTATCTGCAATTGTGGTGTATTCAAAACAATTGAAAACGGTTGGAAACAGTGCGTTGACAGGCGTGCATGATTGTAAAATATCCGTATATAAATTTAAACTTAAAAAGTACAAAAAACTATTTAAAAACAAAGGGCAGGGAAAAAAGGTCATAGTAGCAAAATTCTGAATAATAAAGCATTGTAATATCCGTGCCGAGAGGGTAATAATATGTTTACAAACAAGTTGAATCAATTATATAAACCGAGAAGGTATTTGTATTATGTAGCGGCTGATGATGCGATGATCGGGGAGTTCTATAAAGGGAACATCCCCGGACAGATAGCTGACTGCAGCGGGGCGTTCGGGACATATGATTATCCCGGAATTTTCTACATCAATTCAACAGACAGCGCGCTTATCGGAATCGAGTATCGCATGGATGATGACAGGATAAATTATCCTCAGGGTTTGGATTGCATGGAAATGGATGAGTGCTTTTTCTATTCCGTTGAGATCGATGAGGAGGCGGTTCCGGGTCGCGATTCCATCTGTGATATGTTCAAAAGGATCGCTGCGGATGATGACGCGCATAGATTATACAGCGATCTGTCGATTAATGACGAGCCCGGAGTCATCGGAGTTTTTGCGGTATCGCGAAAGATCAGGATTCTGTATGAGTGTACTCCTGATGAGGACAGGGCGCAGTATATCATCAATGACGATATGGACAGCATTGATAAAAAGGTTCTGTTCAAATCTGCTTTTTTTGATCCTATTACCGATCACTACAACTGGAACCATTTAGAAGCATTTTTGGAGATGCCGATGGACATGGGAATCTCTGATTACGCGTTTGTCCATTTTGATGTCAAGGAGTTTCGGATTATCAATGAGGTTTATGGTCATATCGCAGCCAATCGTGTGCTGCGGAACGTGGTTCAGACTATGAAGACTTCGGATTTTGTTTATACGAGCGCGCGTTGTCACAATGACAATTTCGCGATGATGATCCGTGATATGCCGACAGATGAAATGATCGATCGGCTGGAGGCTTTTTTCGCAGGATTGTCATGTTTGGAGGAGGACCCCGATTATCACATTTATTATCGCTGCGGTGTTGTTCCGATGCAGCGCGCCATGCATTTGGGGAATCGTGTTGCAGATGCAGGTAAAATGGCTCAGGCGTTGGGAACAAAACACAACAAAACCGAGATCATTATTTATTCCGATCAGATGCATGATGATATTTCGTGGGGCAATTATATCAAGGCATACGTTGAAACCGCGATCAGGATGGATGAATTTGTTGTTTATCTGCAACCGAAATATGACATCAGAACCGAGACGTTGCATGGCGCTGAGGCTCTGATCAGATGGAATTACAAGAATCGGGAGTTTTTGTCTCCCGCCCGTTTCATCCCGTTTTTCGAGAAGGACGGTTCGATAGGAAAAATAGATGATATTGTTTTGGAAAAAGTATGCGCTGCGATGAAGAAATGGGAATCGGAGGGCAAAACGCTCCTTCCGGTGTCTGTCAATCTGTCGAGAAACCGTCTGTATGATGCGCATCTCATAGACCATCTGACGGAGATAGTTGACTCCTACGGTGTGAGGCATGAACTGATTGATTTTGAGCTGACGGAGAGCGCGACATACGACAACAAAGAGCATATGCTCAGTGTTTTAAATGAACTGAAGGAACGCGGATTCCGGATATCCATGGATGATTTTGGGACCGGGTATTCGTCACTTTCATTGTTGACAGAGATGCCTTTTGATACTTTAAAAATAGACAAAAGTTTTGTTGACAAGGTTGCCTCGGATAATGAAAAAGAAGAGGACATTATTGTTATCCGTCACATAATCTCACTCGCCGGGGAACTTGGATTTGAGTGCCTCGCAGAGGGCGCCGAAACGGTCGAACAGGTTGACCGTCTGAGGGAACTCGGATGTGATATTGTGCAGGGATATTATTACAGTAAACCAATCCCGATGGATCAATATGAGAATAAAATATCATAAGTATAACATTATATAGTTTTCAAACCCCCGAAACCACCGAAATACAGTAGTTGACAGACTACTTGTATCGGTGGTAAAATTATTGTTGCGTATATTGTATATATTAAGGTAATTATGTATTACTCACCGGTCAGCCGATTATTTGCTTGATTCTTAGTAAAAAATGGCCGGTGATTGAAACGGGGGAAGAGTTTCTATGGGTTTAATGTCAGTAGTTGAGTCAGTCGGTACTTCTCTGGCCAAGTCGGTTTTTTCTTCTCTCCTTGGAAGCTCCAACGGGGGAAAGGACAAAAAAGCCATTCTGAAAATCGAAACTGAATCAGGCATGTTTGTTACTTTCAACTGCCAGTTCAATCCGGAACAGTTCCATATCAATTCCAGAGGAAAATTTACCAAAGAGACCCGTCAGGGCGAGGATTCTCCCATTGTTCAGTTTATGGGAGGCAGCGTTTCTGTGCTGGATCTCAAACTCGAATTCGACACGAGCACGTCCTACGAGTTAGGCGGAACAATTCCCCTGCCTAAAAAAACCAAAGCATCTGATGTGGCGTCATATGTTGAGATATTGTTGGATTTAGTCCGTATTCGCGGTAAACTACACAGACCGCCGATCGTTCAGTTCAGCTGGGGTTCGATCAATTTCGGCGGTGTGGCAACAAATGTTGATGCGACATTTACTGCGTTTGAGCCCGGAGGAATGCCTGTTCGCGCCGAGGTAACCATGCAGCTGATGACGATGTCATTGGAAAAATCGGGTGAGATGAAGATCTCTCCGAAGGAGTCACCGGACCGGAGCAAGAGCATACTGCTGACCGAGGACCTCAGTTTGTGGAGCATAGCTGAGCGTGAGTACGGCGATGCAGGTCAGTGGCGTGAAATAGCCAGGGCAAATGATATCATTGACCCGTTATGCGTGCCTACCGGAACGAGGCTGCGGGTTCCTGCGTTGAGATAGATAAGGTTTTGTAGGAGGATGTAATGGCAGATCTGATGTCGGGGAGTTACACCTATGATGTGCTGAAAAAACAATACGAGAATTTCATGCTCCCTCTGGTGAAACTGAAAATAAACGGGTCTGACCAGGTGGAAAAACAAAATCTGTCCGTAGCCTCATTAAAAGCGACGCTGTCAGTTGACGGCGCGAGCATGGTTGTGATCAAATTCTCGGGACTGTACGACGAGAAAAATCATACATTTGATAAAAAAGTAAAAAGCACATTCAAGCCCGGAACAGTGGTGGAGATGGAACTGGGATACAAATCAAAATCCACCATGGTATTCAAGGGTTATGTGGATATGATCGGATGTGAATTCGGAGATCAGTCACCGAAAATAGTAGTTACGCTGATGGACGCCAGACGTCTGATGATGTCAGCGGGATCGGTATACAGGCTGCATGATGTGAAAAACTATTCTGATGCCGTAAAAACAATTCTGAAAAAGTATGCCAAACTATGTTCGCCGAAGGTGGATGACACCTCCGACAATTTAGAGGAAATGGTATCACAGACACAGAACGATTATGATTTCATCATCGGGGATCTCATCAGGTGGGGCAAGGTCAACAGGGAGTTTTTCATTGTCGGAGACAAGGCATATTTTCGCGAACCGCACAAAGAAAAGACGCCTATTATCACAATGCAGTACGGACGTGAACTCCTCGCCCTGAAAACCAATGAGGAGTACCGTGATCTCAAGGTTCAGGTATTCGGCAGTGACGAGGTTAAACAGGAGCCGGTATCCGGGCAGGCGAGTGTTACAAAAGCGTCGGGACAGTCAACGATCATTTCGCCTACACCTGAGCTGAACATCACCGATCCTACCGCTGATACAGCAAAAAAAGCGTCCGACAGGGCTTCGGCAATAGCACAGCGGCTGACATGGGAGGCACAGACAGGGCGTGGCATGTGCATCGGGCTGCCTGAGCTGGTGCCGGGACGCTATATCAAAGTTGAAAAACTGGATTCGGATCTGTGTGATAAAAGCTATTATTTAAAAACCGTGGTGCATGAGATCGATGAGGAGCATTTTCGCACAATGTTCGATATTGAGGGATATAAATAAAAAGTGAGGATTATATGGCAGTATTCAACGAAATATCAGGTGGTCATGCAAACGAGCGTTATTTCGGGATAACGACCGGACTGGTCAAGGATAATTTTGACAAGGATCATCCGGGCATGATCAAGGTGGAATATTTTCTCGGGGAGACAGGAAAAAATGTTACCGGCTGGATACCGGTTATGTCGCCCTATGCGAGTACGGATGCGGGAGTGTACTTTTTACCGGAGGTCGGCGCAGAGGTGGTTATCGCGTTCAGGATGGGAAATCGCAACAGACCCATAGTGATAGGCTCGTTGTGGAACAACAAAAATAAGAGGCCTGATAATACCGCTGTTGAAAAAAACAATGTAAAAAGGATCCGTACCAAAGCCGGACATGACATCATTTTTCAAGAGGAGAAGAACAAGGAGTACATAGAGGTTCACACCCCAAAGGAAATGAAAATCAGGATAGACGATGAAAAAGACACCCTCCTGATTGCGGACAAGGAATCAAAATCCGGTATCGAGATGAAAATGAAGGACGGACATGTCCGCATATTCGCAGATAAAAAAATAACTCTCGAGGTAGCAAATAATCCAAAGGTGACCATAGACGGCACTTCGGTAACTATCAAGACGGATGATATCAAGGCAGAGGGAACCAAGTCAGTTGAATTGAAGGCACAGACGCTCACCGCCTCCGGAACTCAGACGACGGTTGAGGGCAAGAGCACTTTAGATGTCAAGTCGAGTGGCATCACCAAGGTTGCAGGATCGATGGTAAAGGTAAACTGATTCGCGGCGAGAATCAGACGACGGAAATGATATAAAAGCATTAGTTGTTCACAGGAGTATGATTGATGGAGAGAGACAGTTCAAGAGCATTCCTCGGTGTGGGATTTAAATTTCCCATTCAGGTCGATGAAAATACGGGCAGGATGAAAACATCCTCCTACGAGGAAGATATACAGGAGGCGATCCGAATCATCCTCTCGACACGTCCGGGTGAGCGGCTGCGAAATCCGAATTTCGGTTGCGGTATTTATGATTACGCGTTCGGAACCATGGATTACACAACGCTGTCAGCCATGCAGAGAGAGGTAAAGGATGCCCTGATCCAGTGGGAACCGCGAATAGAGAATATCAGTGTGAGAGTAGTCCCCGAGGAGGATGAAGGCAGGGTCGACATATATATCGATTACGTTGTGCGGACGACTAACAATCCCTTTAACATGGTCTATCCGTTCTTCATAACCGAGGGATTCGGAGGATGACACATTCCGGACGAATTCAATCGAAAAAACCTGCGTGTGTATGTATAGGAGACGAAAATGATAACAGGTGATCTGACTGCGATAGAGGCTGATATCCGCCGGCGGGCGGCCAGCTATACTCCCGAGTGGCGGTTCGATACGGAAAACCCCGATATCGGATCGGCGCTGGCGATAGTTTATGCCCGCATGATGGAGCAGACAGTGAAAAAACTGACACGTGTTCCTTTCAAAAACCGCGTTGCTTTCCTGAACTCTCTCGGAGCGGATCTGCTGCCTGCGGTACCTTCGGAAGGCTTTGTCTCGATGTCATTAGTCAATGAGGAGGTCAGCGCGGTAGATGTGCCGGTCGGAACCGCTGTTGTTGCCGAGAGTGATATGGCTCCGGAGGGGATGGTATTATTTGAGACTACCGAGTCCATGTGCGCAACGCCGGCTGTTATCAGTGATATATTGATGACGGACGGAGCAGAGGATCACATCGAGGTAATGCATAGTCCTGAGGAGAACAGTATTCTGCCATTCTATGCGTTCAGGGGGGACGGTGTCAATAAACAGAGCCATGAGTTTTATATGTCACATGATACGGTTCTGTATATAAACGGTGAAACTGAAATTGACATAGCGTTCAAGATGGCTGATGATCGTCCGGTTGAACAGTCTGTACTGAGATTCCTCGCTAATCCTGAAAAAGTGGTTTTCGAGTACTCAACAGGTGAAACCGGTTGGGAGAGATTGGAAAAAGCAGAGGCTCCTCATGGATATATCCACCTGAACAAGCCGTCAGAGAAACCGCCGGTTTCATTTCGGAAAATCGGTGACAGGGAGAGCTATTGGCTGCGCATGCGCATGGTGGGGAAGGATATTCCGGATTCTTTTTCCGTCAATCACATAGAGTTAATGACACGCCAGTCTGAACAGCTTCCCGATGCGGTAATCAGTCCCGACGGTGAATGCAATATCAGGAGCATGCTGCCGTTCGGTGAGAGGCTGAATTTGTACGACGAGGTGTATTTTGCATCCGAGGAGGCTTTTTCAAAAAGAGGCGCGAACATTGTGGTTTCATTCCGCGTGGATTTTGCGCGCATGCCTCTCGATGTGACGGAACGCGAGCCGTTTAAATGGGAATGGGTAATGCGGCGGAGTGATTTCAGGGAGGATCTGGAGTTCGATGTGACAATTGAATCCGTTGTCTGGGAATACTATAACGGAACCGGATGGACCAGGCTGTTTCCGACAGATGAAGGGAAACGAGCGTTTTCTGTTCCTGATGAGGTCAGCGGACAGTTCCAGACAATCAGTTTCATTTGCCCTCCCGATATGGAAAAAGCGCTGGTCGGCGCCAGAGAGACATATTTCATCCGCGCGCGCATATTAAAGATCAACAATCTGTATAAACAGTACGGGAATTATGTATTGCCGGTCGTAGAAAACATCGGGATCAAGTATTCATATAAAACGCCACAGAAGGTGCAGGAATGCCGGTCCGTGAACAATATGGAAACAGTTGATTTTGACGCCGGGAGCGACGGTGTAATTGTGCCGTTTTCAGACCTGCCCATGAGGAAAAAGTGTTGCTACCTCGGATTTACAACACCGCCGAAGGGCAGTCCTATCAGATGTCTGTTTGAAACGGCAGGCAGTCACAACAGGAATTCAGGCCGGCTGTTATGGGAGTACTCGTGTAGCTCAGGTTTTAAAAACCTCAATCCGGTTGATGAAACGGATGGATTGACAAGGACCGGTCTGATCACATTTACCGGACCGGGTGACATCAGCCCCATGATGATGTTCGGGATCAGCCGTTATTGGATCAGAATCGTCGATGTCGATGATACATATCGCGGAGAGGGTGCGCGCGAAGCGGCGTTGATACGGTCGGTCTGCATGAATACCACCAGGGTAGTTCAGGTCACGGGACATCGTACTGAGTTTTTCCGCATGGATATTTACGAAAAGGACAAAACTTTTTCATTGACAGACAGGAACGTCTGCAGAATAGAGGTAGATGTTGATGAGGCCGGAATGCTCGATGAACGTGAGGAGATGGAACTCCGTGATTCCGGATTGCTGGAAACGGAAACAGATACCGTGGATCAGGTGGTGCATACCTGGGTTCGCTGGCAGGAGGTTTCGGATTTTTATCTGTCAGGCAAGGGAGACAGACATTTTGTTTTGTCACCTCGCGAGGGGAAAATACAATTCGGGGATGGATTGCACGGACGGATACCATCATCCTCGGATATACAGAATATTCGTGTCAGATATCAGACAGCCGGTGGTGATTACACAAATGTCCCGCCGGAGGCAATCACGCATTCCGACAGTTCAATCGGTTATGTGAACAGGGTTTACAATCCGCTGGCACTCACCGGAGGGTGCGATCCCGAACAGCTATACGAGGGAGTTAACAGAAACAGCGCGATCATCAGGCACCAGAACAGGGCAATATCGAATGACGATTATGAGTTGCTGGCCATGGAGGCTTCGCGAGATATCCGTCTCGTAAAATGCTTTACCGGATATAACGAGGACGGTGAGGAGAAAAAGGGCGCGGTAACGTTGGTTGTTCTCGGGAAATCCGTTGGCGGCGTGGGATTTGACAGCCTGCGGGAGAGGATAGTTTCCCACATGAGAGAAAAACTGAGCCCGATCATAACAGGCAGCCGGCGGTTTACTGTAACAGAGCCGTCATTTGTTGAGATCCGGCTGTATATTGAACTGACAGTTGAGAGCTATGAGCAGGTTTTTGAAGTCAGGGAGAAAATCAAAGAGAGACTTGCAAAGGCCATAGCGCCGAAACTGACACCTGAGGGAGAGGGATTCGAGATTGGCGAGTTCCCGACGACGATAAGGATTCAAAACACTATCAGTGACATCGAGGGAATTGTCTTTATCCAGAAACTGATAATAAATGCTTATACAGCCTCGGCGGGAGGGGAAACAGAGGTGGATCCCGACACGGTGAAGAGACGCCGTTATATCCTGCCGGTAAACGGGGAACACGAAATAGTGATTCATGCTGAATGATGATGTGAAAAAGCATTCACAAAATGATTATGTTATTGTTGATGTAAGTGAGGATTGATTATGCTGCCGGTACCGGAGTTGGACAATCAGGAATATGATGAAATTCTCGATATGGCGATCAATACCGTGGTCAGCCGTTTTCCGGAATGGACTGATTTTAATGCCCATGATCCCGGAATAACAATGCTGGAACTGTTCGCGACCATCAAGGAAAGCGAGCAGTATATGATTGACCAGATCAGTCGGGAAAACCGTATAAAATTCCTGAAACTGATGGGGATAAAACGCCGTGTAAAAAGACCGGCCAGAACCCTCGTTTTTATGCGGACAGACACTCCGTGTGAACTGATGCAGGGACACAAACTGGATGCGGGCGGCATTCATTTTGAAACAGTGGGCGAGAACTTTTTATCAACATATGATATCCACATGTGCATTGCCATGCGCGGCGATGAGGTTTTGGATCAGATCGCGCATGGACAGATGGAGTTCGGAGGCAAGGACTTTTTCAACTGTTTCGGAGCGGATCCTCAGGAGGGGGATATTTGCTATATCGGTTTTGATAAACAGCCGCTGTTCGGTGATCCGATGAGGATTTATCTGCTCGTTGACAACGATTATCCGGTCAGGCGGAATCCGCTCTTTGTAAGGAAGGGGCTGCGGTGGAATTCAGCCGAAAAATCTTATGATGAGATTCCCGGGAAAAATGAGGGTGACGAAATGGATTTCGCGTCACCGGTTTCACTGCGCTGGGAGTATCATACCGTGCATGGATGGGAGCCTCTTGAAATACTGCAGGATCAAACCTGTGGGATGCTGTTCGATGGTTTTCTCTCGCTGAAACAGTTGGAGCCGTCCGCGCCGGTAACGGTCGGAGGTCAGGAGGGATACTATATCCGGGCTGTTTTGGAACGCGGAGGATATGAGGTTCCGCCGGTGATGAACGGTCTCAGCGTAAATATATGTGAAGCAGTGCAGCGGGACACTCTTGTTGAGTATGAGGTTTTTCCCGCGTCCGACAGGGTTTACATGAATACGGAATTGTCTGTGCTCGGTCGCAGTGAGGTTTATCTGGAGCGTGACGGATTGTGGTATCCTGCAGATGAGATGGAAAAAGGTCTGCTCGAAACTACGGGAAAAACATATTATTCAATAAATGACGGGAAATTGCAGGATTCCGACAGGGTACTGGTAATAAACAGGGACATGTCATTTCTGCACCGTACCCGAATCGGTGACGGCAGCGGATTTCCGAACCAGAGGATCGATTTAGAGGATTATGAGGTTATGGAGGAGCCGTTTGCCATTTTAGTTCATGAGATAGATTCGGAGGATGCATACCGGCTGTGGACACGAGTTTCGGATTTTGAGAATTCAGGTCCGGAGGATCATCATTTTGTAATAGATTCCGAAAACGGCGTGCTGAAATTCGGTGACTGCATCCACGGAATGGCTCCGGAGGGCGAGATCAGGCTTGCCGCCTACGCCCGGACCAAAGGAGTCGGAGGAAATGTACGAAAAGGAAAAATCAACCGGTTTGTGTCAGAACTGTTGCCGTCCATAGAAGTCAGCAATATCCTGGATGGCACGGGAGGTTTTGATGAGGAGACGTTGGATGAGAGTTTTCTGCGCGCAAAACGTCGGATCATGCAATCCGAATGCGCGGTTACCGCACAGGATTATGAGAGGTATGTCAGACATACACCGGGGCTGATGATAGAGAATTGTCAGGTGCTCTATCCGGATGAGGTGCGCGCATCTGAACGGCATGTGGATGAGAATACGATTTATATGGTGGTTCAGCCATACGGTTATCGTCCGGGAAGCCCAATCAATGTATGTTATGAGAATAATATAACTGCCTGGCTGGAAAGATTCCGCATGTTAGGCAGTCCGATACACATATTTTTCCCGGAATTTATCGAGGTTGAGGTTTATGCCGATCTGATGGTCAAGCCTCAATACAGACAGGTAGAGGAGAGAGTCCGTGAGGCCGTAACCGAGTATTTTGACGGACTGAAGGGACAGTTCGGGAAACCGGTCATCCTCAGCCGTTTATATGGTTTTATCGACAGGCAGGATTTTGTGCTCGGCATCAGGTCGCTGACAATGGATGCAAAGGGCCACGCGATCAGGCGGACGCATGAGGGAGACATCATACTGCCGGCTCAGGGCACAGTGGTGCTCACAGGTGTCAGAACCTTTTTGACCGTGGGATAGAGGACATAAAACGAGGAGAGATACAATGTCGTATCAGGAAATGAAATACTTTATATTTAACAAGGATTCCGACTATCGCCGTGGATACCTGCAGGACATGATTGTCGAAAACGGCGGCATATGTCCCGAGAAGGGCGCCGGCAGCAGGGGAGTCTTTATTTCCCGTGTCCTCGATAGCAGAGAGGAGGGCATGGACTGGCACAGACTGCGGTTGCGAAGCCGCAATCCGGAAAAGGGTTCGTTCAGGATCAGCCTGTATGCGGGAGATGAAAGGAGTTTCATTTATAAAGGGGAAACTGTAGATGTCGGAGACTTTTTAAAAAGAACGGACATAGATGTTGACGAGAAGCTTCATGAGGCAGAGCGATGGAAACAGAGAACGGAGGTCGGGCTGACTGATATTCTGATACATGACGTGACGGGACGATATCTGTTCATTGTTCTTGAGATATACTGGCAACACGACATGGGTGGTTTGTATGACATACAAATCTTTTTCCCGAGACAGACATGGATGGATATGTTGCCGGAGGTCTATTTCAGAGAGGATGTCGGGGGATTTTTAGAGCGTTATCTCGGGATATTCCAGACGCTGCATGAGGATCTGAAGGAGGATTTTGCCGAGGTTAACCGGCAGTTCGATGTATCTTTGGCCGACAGTGAGGGATTGCAGGAATTAGCCGGCTGGCTGTCGATTCACTCCAGTTACATCTGGTCGGAGGAACAATTGCGGACGCTCATCGCACAGGGAGTGACATTATATAAAAAGAGGGGGACTAGAGGCGGCATAATTGATGCAGTAACTCTGTACACGGGAGTTCCGCCGCATATAGTGGAACAGCATCAGGTCAGGGCATTTCGCAAGGACAGGAAAAAATTTGAACAGCTGCAGCAGCTGTACGGGCGTGAGGAGAATTATTTTACCCTGATTTTTCCGTTAGATATGGTTGACTCGCAGGCCAAAAGAAAAGCGCTGATTCGATTGGTTGACGGTGTCAAGCCGGCGCATATGGATTGGCAGTTGGTATTGATCAAACCGTACATTTCGGTTGGTGAATATACATATGTAGGAATAAACACTGTATTGGGCAATTATACGGAGCTGTCGCTTAACGGGCATTCTCCGTTGGCTCTTTCGGTATTGAATAACAAGGAGGACGATGCACAGTGAAAAATTCGAACTTTTTCCCGTTTGAGAGAAACAGGTATTTCTATGGAAAGCTTCTTTCCGTAGATGATTTTGAGCTCGAGCAGAAATACATGAATGACAAGAGGAGGATGATCAACCGTTTTCTGTTCGGTTCGGGTGTCGTATCCGGGCTATTCGTTGTCGGAGTCGACGAGCAGACAATTTCGGTCGAGACAGGGTTCGCGCTCGATTCATGGGGGCGTGAGGTTGTCGTTGACGAGCCGGTGCTCAAAAAACTCTCCCTGATCGAGGGATATGAGCATTGCCGCAAGGCTGACGCTGATGTTGTTTATCTATGCATCGAGTATGATGAAAAAGAAACCGATCAGGTTCATAATATCGCCGGGCAGATAACTGCGAACAATGTGGCCGGAGATACGTCATTTTCGAGGATTCGAGAGGGCTACAGGCTGTATCTGACAGCGCAGGAGCCAGATGAGAAGGAAAAAAACAGTCTGAGTGTCAGCGGATTTTATGAGAATTCCGAGGAAATCTGGAGTGAGGGCGATGTGTACATTGTACAGACCGTGCCTAAATTCATCCGTGCCGGACGTACCGAAAATGTGCGTATCCGTGTGGAGAACAGAGGACGCGCTACGGTTTCTTTTTCCTATGATTTAGTTTTAAACAATCTCACGTCTCCGGACGGTCATGCCAGAATTACCGTTGAATTCGATGAGGCACTGTTTGAGAGGGATGGGGAATACGAGATCATATATCCGGTTCATGCGCCGGATATTACGGATGAAACCGCATATATAACCGTGGATCCGGACAGCGTTCACCTGTCATTATCGGATTCGGATGTCAATGCGGAGATGAGCGGACGTTTTGAGGTCAGCATTGTTGACTGCGATATCGACAAAGCAGCCAAGGCAGCGTATTACAGGCGCCCGATTGAGGAGGTGGCATCGGCCGGGTACCATTCACCTATCTATCTCGCTGCAATCAGGCTGGTATTCGCTTCGGATACTTATATCATAGAAAATGTGAAAAATGTGCCGTTCGATCAATATGTGACGAACCAGATGCTCGATGAGGCCATGTTCAGGTTAGGGGATAATGCCTCAGGTGAGAGCAAATCGGTCGTGGATGAATCCTCGCCTGTGGTCCAGGAGAGGGCTGCGGACGGAGTACGGATAAGTCAGGGAGTTACTGAAGTGGCATTTCGGGGCGGCGGCGCCCGGGGTGATAAATTTTTCACGCCGGAGATCACGCATGGACTGGGCCTCGGACATGTGACGATAGTGCTCGGAATCGAGAGACCTTCCGGAGGAATTATCTACGGAGCGCAGGATATCTTTACGGAGAATGAGGATTCAGGAATAGATGTTGAGCTGGCTGCCCGTTTGAATCGTGACGACGGCACGTTCGTTATCGGCGCGAGACTGTTGTCCGGAGTAAAGGAGGGCAAGGTCAAGGTGCATTGGACAGCCATCCGTGACAGTCGCAAGGTTTCAAATGAGACTACTGAAAAGAGGATCTTCATCAAACCGAACATGCTCGAGTTGACCGTTCGCCAGTCACATCGTTTAGAGGCGGTTTGTGAGAATATGGTTGAAAAGGAGATACAGTGGAGCGTGCGTGATGAGGAAGGCTATATCGATGAAACAGGACTCTATACAGCCGCAAGCGTTCCCGGAGTATATGAGGTAGTTGCGCAGAGCGTTGCATATCCGGATGTCAGGGCATCCATATTTGTTGTAGTCAGAGAGGAATAATTCATGGTTTTTGAAACCCTGGAAAAGAGCTATACGGTTCTGAGGAATCTCCGCACCGACGAATCATCCGAGCAGTATGTTTGCCGGGATGAGGAGAACGGCAGAGAGTATGTCCTCACGCGGTTCAGGGATAAGGATTTTATCGTAAAAACATTGGCATTTCTCACAGATCAGGTGAATAACCGTGATTTCACGGACATGGTCTCCTGCTTTTTCTGTGAGGACTGCCTGTTTGTCGTGATGCGTTATTCCCAGGGCATTACCATGTCGGAACAGTTCAGTACTGAGGCGTTACCGCTGAAGGAACGCATGATGATCGGGCGGAGGATCCTGGATCAGCTGTTATTGCAGCACATGCCGAACTACTTCATGAGGGAAGTGTTGAACGAGGAAACGATATGTGTTACTAAAACCATGGAAGCACGGTTTTTATACGGGCTTAATAATTTAGAGTCATATAAGGATGTCAAATTTAATGCTGTTACGGAACGTATAGCAGCACTCATGAAGAGGGTTTTTGAAAAAGAAATCCATAAAAAGACCGTGAAGCCGGCGGAGGAATTTATCCGGCGTTTGGAGGATGGTGAGTTCACGGACATCATGTCGGTTTATCGGGCGTATGATGATCTGATGAAGCTGATCGGAGGGTTTTCTCCCAAGGATCTGGAGGTTCCGAAAACATGGATATTCCGCGCATGGGATAAATTTAAGAGAACATGGCCGGTGATCCGCAGGGTACTTGCGACTGCGCTGTTGATCGGTTCGATTGTATTTTTGATACTGACCATTAGCAATAACGGAGATCAGGGTGAGGAACAAAAGGTATTTAAAACCATAGGTACACTTGATATAAAGTAGGGGGTTCACATGAATTCATTCGGAAGCTGGGGAGGAGCATTACGCTTGTTCGCGAGCAAAATGGGGCGTATTATAATTGCGCCGTTCCAGATGCTGGCTCGCGGAGTTATTCGTCTGTTCAGCCCTAATTCTATAATGAGCCGCATGTCGGAGGATGTGCGGTCCGAGGTTAAGGATGTTACGCACAGACCGCATTCACTGAATCAGTATTTTATCATCGGGAAACGGTATGTCGCGAAAAAGCTGGTTTTAGTCATAGTGGTCGCAGTGATCGTGCTGGCCGCGCTTTTTATCGCGTTTATATGGCCGTGGATGGTGTCTCACTTTTTCACAAAAACATTCGTGATAAACTCCGAGAGCATGCAGGGGTATACCGGGAAAGTCATACTGTTAGACCGCGCGACGGAGAAGGTCAAACTGTTTGAAGGCAGAATGGAGGAAGGCCGCATCAACGGTAACGGAACACTGTATAACTATTCGGGAAATCTCCTGTATCAGGGCGGTTTTCTGATGGAGGAGTACGACGGTGACGGGCAGCTGTATTATCCGGATGGGAAGACCTGTTACAAAGGTACTTTTAAGGCGAACCAGTACGACGGCAAGGGCGTTTTGTATTATCAGAACGGTAAAACAAAATATGAGGGTGAGTTTGCGCAGGGACTGTATGACGGTAACGGAACCCTGTATTATGAGGACGGCAAAACGCACTATCGCGGCTCGTTCAAGGATTGTCTGTTCGACGGGAGCGGTGAGGCTTATACTGAAAAAGGATATCTGTTATACAGGGGTGATTTTTCCAAAGGATTGTATAACGGGAATGGTACACTCTATGAAGTTACCGGGGATATGTTGTATTCCGGTGAATTCAAGGACGGCAAGAAAAACGGCACGGGAACTCTCTATGAGGAGGGTGAGGCTGTCTATACGGGAACATTTACGGATGACGTAATGGATGAGGGAACGACCACGCTCTATGACGAGGAGGGGCGCATCTGTTATGTCGGCGGCATCAAAAACAATCTTTATGAGGGCAACGGAAAACTGTTAGAGGATGGCAAGGTTGTTTATCAGGGGGGATTTGTTGCCGGTAAATATGAGGGCAAGGGCAAACTGTATAAAAACAGAAAAGTTAAATATCGCGGTGATTTTGTCGGAGGAAAATACGAGGGCAAAGGAACTCTGTACAAAAACGGCAAAAAGATTTATAAGGGTGATTTTGTCGGAGGAAAATATGACGGCAAGGGCAAGGCCTATTCTCCGAGTGAGGAGCTGATATACGACGGCGAGTTCTCCGAGGGCAAACGCGAGGGCAAGGGCAAAGCCTATGACAAGGGCATTCTGATTTATGACGGTGAATACAAAGCCGGTCTCTATGAAGGCAAAGGCAAGAGTTTCTCGCCGGGCAGCGGAGCGTTGGTTTACGACGGAGAGTTTTATCAGGGACTGTACGACGGCGACGGAAAGCTCTACAACCCGCAGACCGGAATTCTGCTCTATGAGGGAGGCTTCCATGAAAATCTCTACGATGGCAAGGGTAAACAGTATAATAACGCGGGAATCCTGAGATATGAGGGAGGTTTCCTGCAAGGCCTCTACAGCGGTGACGGAAAGCTGTATGATACTTCGACCGGACAGGTGGAGGTAGAGGGTTCGTTTGCCGCCGGGGTTTTAGTGTCTGAGAAACCGAAGGACGGTGACGACGATGGCAGTGACGACGGCGGAGATGACGACGGCAGCGGAGGAAAAGGAGGAGGCGAGTAACGCATGGGATACAGCATGATAACGGATGTCGGCGAATATCTCGTCGGAATCCTCACCAGGGCGTTAGTCCCTGATGTAATAACCCACTCAGGCGCGATCGGTCTGTGCAGTCCGGACGAGCATGGAGATTACCGTGTCGGAATCTATCTGTACGGAGTTTCTCCCAGTGATGATGTGATCCAGACGGGTATGGTGAACAGCGGGTTGTCAGCTCAGACATTTCCATCAACGTTTCTGACGCTTGATTACATGGTTACAGCATACTCCACGAGTGACCTGAAATTCCGCGCCGGAGAGGAACAGAAAATAATCGGGAGCGTGATACAGGCATTCGGTGACGCGAGGGTTATTCCGGCCGAAAAATTAGGCCTCGGAGCATCCGCAGGCGTCAAGATTGAACTCCAGAGGCTGACTCAGGAGGAAAAAATAAAGCTTTGGATGTTTCCGGAAACTCCATACAAAATGTCGCTGTTTTACAGGGTAAGTCCCGTTGAGATCTCCTCCGCGAAGACAACATCGATCGTGCGTGTTCGGGATATCGATATGTATGTTGATGAGGATCGCGTTTTAGCGAAAACCGCGATTGTGGTTTTGCCAATCGACGATTTTACCGGGCGCGCGATTACCGGCAGCAATGTTTCGGTTCAGATAGACGGAGAGCGGCCACCGGTAAACAAATCCGACGGATACCGGATATTTACAAATATGTCGCGTGACAGTTTTACATTACGTTTTCGCAGTGCGCTGTATGAGCCTGTATCTGTGGATGTCGATATGAACGGCAGGGATCCCGGAGAGATACTGACGGTGCGTCTGGTTCCCGGTCGGTCGTATCCACTGCCGGGAGGAACGACGACGGTTGTTGTTTCCGCGACGCCGGACAGTTCGTTTCGGATGTGGGAGCCGGAGGGCAGAGTTTTTAAAATACAGAAGGATTATAAAACCTCCGACGGCAGGGAGTTAGCGTTGTACAATCCGGAAAACCGCGCGGTGGAGGGCAGAGGCTTTTTCATAACCGCGTCAGGTAAACAGGAGTGGCTGCGCATCACCTCGCATCAGGAGAAAAAGTATGCGATGGAAAAACCGTTAGAACAAGATTATGCCAGAACTGAGACGGAACTGCTGCCCGTGCATGAAGTGGTAACAGGCAAATCCGGACAGGCGTTTTTCCCTTTGCGTACGGACAATGCGATGACCGGTGATATGATAAAAATAAACTATCAGACACCTGACGGAAAAACAGGCGAATTCATGGTTGAGGCAGGCCGTGAAAACAGGATAACAATAGAGTAAAAATAACAGAATTATAGTATACAAAATAGTTAGTATTACAGTCAATGATAATCAATATAATAAATATGCGTAAAAGCCAATATTACAGTCAATAATAATCAATAATAATAAGAGCAGGTGATAAAATGGGAATGTGTGTTTGCGGCGGCGCAATGCTGCAGTGTACGTTTGGCGCGGCTCCGATGCCGCTGACGGTTTTGCCGGATAAAAAGGTTGTTAATAACATGCCGATAGCCACCATAGATTGCAATAAACCGGGGATTAATATTCCACCGTTCGGAGTATGCGCCGCAACAGGAGTAGGCGCGCCGTGTTCGATGGCATTTACCGCTCCCTGGGTGCCTGGCAGTCCTACGGTTTTGGTTGGCGGGCAGCCGGCGTTGAATCAGAATTCAAAACTGATCTGCGCGCTCGGAGGAGTAGTGTCTGTGATAATGCCGGGTTGTACTAATATTGAGGTGCCGTGATCGAACTGTATAGCGGATTTGGTTTATCGGGCCCCGTTTTTAATGTTATTTGAAAGGAATTACTGATGGAAGATTGGATGATATGGTCGGCGGCAGGCGCCGGTGTTTTGATCCTGGTAATTATTCTTCTGATAATTGCGTATAAAAAAGGCAAAAAAAAGGGGATGTCACTTGCCTATGCGGTGCCAATGAAAAAGCCGGAGCAGGTCGATGATTCCGCAAAAGTTCTGGAGATCGTGAAGCCGTTTCTCCCGGAGAGAATGCTTGAACTTTTTAATGTGGAAAAAGAAAAAGTCTCATCAATCGAACTCTCAAAGCTTCGGACTGTAGTTGAAGCGAGCGTTCTGTACGGGGGTGCCAAAGTAGAAACGATTCCGAGAGTGGAGGATCAGGCAGACGACCTGTATGACAAACTGAATTATACGATGTCAACAGTGATTCCGTCTATCAAGGGAAATGACGGAGCAATCGAGAGTATCCAGGACGGATTCTACCGCGCATTGTTTTTTGCATCTGCAGAGGCGGCTCTGAAATCGGCAGTTCAAATCTGTGACACGCTGCAGTTTAAAAACCTTACAATGGGACTTGCCTATGGGCGTGTTTCCGTCGGGATTGTCGGAAATGAAAAAAGAATGGAGATAATCACTATTTCATCATGCGCTCATGTTGCCGAAACACTGCGCATGAATGCCGTGGAATACTACTCGAAAATACTTGTCACTGAATCGTTTGTCAGGCGAATTCCCGATTTTGAGAAAAAGTATAACAGTCGCATGCTGGGGACAATAGTTTATCCTGATTCGGGTGACAGTGAGATCATATATGATGTATTTGACGGAGATGAGGTTGAGGTCAGAAACCGGAAACGAAAGACAAAAACACTGTTTGAAAAGGGCGTTCAGTTATATCTCAAACGCTCATTTTCCGAGGCAAGAGGATATTTCGTTGAGGTTATGAAGGCCGATCATCATGATCTGGCTGCCAGAAATTATCTGTTTCTGTGTGATAAATACTCAAAACAATCGCCTGATGAAAACGATGCGGTTGATACGGGATTGTTGAGAGTATAGGGATCGGCAGACATGTAAAACTATGTGAGGTGAGGGTTGATATGAAAACAATTTACAGGCAGATATTAGCGATAACGCTGGTAATTGTTTCAGTACTTTACTTGTGCATTATCGGAGTGATGATCGTAGAACTGACCACTCATCGTGATTCGGTAGAGGAGCGTGTCGTGAGAGTCCGTGAAAATGCTGATGAACAGTCGAAAAAAATCGAGGAGGAATTAACAAATGTTATTATCAATAATAATCCTAACGATCTGAGGGAGGTAGAACAGGTTGCGAATGAATTCAAAGACGATATCCTGAAGGACACGGATGATGCCATAAAGGGTATGGAGGATTTGCTGAGGCATTTAGTGATAGAGGCTATCATAGCGGCTGCCATCGGATTGGTACTGACGTTGGTACTGGTGTTTATTCTCGCCAGGAGGATTGTGAGACCTATCACACAGCTGATCAGTCAGATTGATGAGATCGGCGGTGGAAATTTGGATAAGGAGATAAAGGTTGACGCTAAAAATGAGATAGGAAAACTGGCGGAAAAATTTAACAAGATGTCCTCCGATCTGAAAAACCATGTGGAGAAAGTCAAGAAAATGGCTGCGGATAATGAGAGGATGTTCGCGGAATACTCTGTAACTCAGGAGATGCGTAACGATCTGCTTCCGAATAATTCGATTTCTACGGAGCATTATCAGATCTGTGCAAAACTGAGATCCGGTCATAATGACGCAGATATTTACAACTGGATTCAGATTGACGATCAGCATCTGGCGCTGCTGGTTGCGGATTCGACAGGAGAAGGCGTATTGGCAATGGTTCAGCTGATGATGACCGGAGCGTATATCGGAGTATTCAGCAGAATGGGTTATTCACCCTCGCGAGTAATAGCGGAGACAAACAATCAGCTCAGCAATAATAACGCTGTGAACAGTTCGATTTCGATCATTTATGCGATCATCGATTTGAAATCAGGACAGTTAACCTATGTAAATGCGGGTTCGGAGCCGATACTGATGAAACATACCGGTGAGGATTTCGCCTTTTTATCAGGGAATGAGGATCTCCCGGTAGGACAGATGGAAAACATTCCGTACCGCAAAAATTCAATCAGGCTGACACAGGGCGACATTCTGGTGTTCTACACGCATGGAATCCCGGAATCCTGTGACAGCAAGGGTAATTATTATTCCAGAGAGGCACTGGCCGGAACCCTCGATAATGTTGTTAAGCAATATGCAGATTGTGAACATATCGCGGAGGCTTTAATGAATGAGGTGAATGAATTTACCGGTGATGTCGAACAGGTTTCAGAGGGAACGATTTTAGCATTCAGGTATATGGGATAGCGCTGTTTATAAAAATGTTTAGAAACGGGATTTATTATGGAACTTAAAAAGGTGTATGCTGAATATTTCCGTGAGGAGGACAGGTACCTGCCGTACGCTGATGAGAGTGCGTACAGGGAGGCACTGTTTTGTTATCTTCGTATCAAATTCATCGCGGGATATGAGCTGCAGCAGGGAAACGAGACCGCCGAATCCGCTTCGAGGGTGATTGAAGGAGCGGAGTATCATATCAGTACCCGTTTACGTCTCACAGGGGACAGAGTTAATGAGTTTCGTTTTGAACGACTGTGCGACAGGTTCTGCGCAGACGAATGGAGTCGCTTTCTACTGCTGTATACATACGCTGTTTCGGAGGATACGGTTTTTGCTGCCCTTGTCAGGAATGCGGGAAGTGAGCTGAGATCCGGCTACCGTGACGCGCAGCTATTGTTTTCTGTTTGTGATACGTTGTCGCAGGGGTTGTATGCTGCCGGGGTGGAGAAAAAGCTTCCGGTGTTCCGTTATCTCATAGATACCGAGGATTCATCAGATGCGGTATTTATAATGCGACTGCCGAAACGTGTGTCAGGTTTTTTGAACAGCACGGATGAGTCTCCGGACGATGAGGCTGATATCGGGAATGGACAATATGCCGGGATTGTCGGTTATGAGCTTGAGGATTATGCTGAGATAACGGCGGCATGCGAATATGAACTCCCTATCCGCAGGGATACTCAGGAGAAACTCTGTGAATTGATCGGCAGGATGACAGATCTCTCAGCAGGAGCTGAAGGGTGTGCCGGCATTCTGCCTGATGACGATGCGGACGTGAATATATGGGGGACGCGTAAACGTGGATTTGTCCTGCAGATGCATGGTCCGGACGGTATCGGAAAAAGGGAGATGCTATGTAGCGCAACCGGCGGGAAACCCGTGCTTTTTGTAGACATGAAAAAGCTTCCGGCGGCGACTGTGCCCGAATTGCGACAGATACTGAAAAGGATCCGCAGGGAATGCGCGCTGTCAAATGCGATTCCGGCGTTTTACGGATATAACCCGGTCAAAGTTCCCGAGAGGGAGGATGTACCGATACCGGCAACGGATGCGGCAATGGCGTTTATGTACAGGGAACTCGCAGGGGAGTATCCGTTCAGTGTGTGGATTACCTCGGAGAAGGCCGACTATCTCCTGACGAAAGGGATGCATGTTTTATTCTTCGAGCTTCCAATGTTGAATGCCGGTGAGAGGCTTGAACTCTGGAAACATTGCACAGAATCAGTCCGATTAGCAGATGAGGTGGATCTGACGGCGTGCGCCAACCAGTATATTCTGACACCGGCTTCACTGCGTGAGGTTGTCTGGAATGCATCACTGCGAGCCGGTGCCGGACCGATCGGCAAGGAGGATATCAGGGAGTCCGTTGCGGATCAGGTGGTCAACCAGCTCGGAACAATGGCTACGCACATCCGGTCAATCTACACATGGGACGATTTAGTGATAGATGACAGGGAGAGGCGCCATCTGCAGATGATATGTGATCAGGTCAGGTATCGCGGTATTGTCGGCGAGGAATGGGGTTTTTACCAAAAGACAGCCTACGGGCGGGGAATATGCGCCCTGTTCTACGGACAGCCGGGAACCGGTAAAACGATGGCGGCGCAGGTCATTGCTAATGAGTTGGGACTCGAACTCTACAGGATCGACCTGTCACAGATGGTCAGCAAATACATCGGTGAGACACAGAAAAATGTAACGAAACTATTCGACAGAGCGAAAAACACAAATGCCATACTTTTTTTCGATGAGGCAGATTCGCTATTTTCAAAAAGATCTGAGGTGAAAGATTTTCATGACAAAAACTCGAACGCGGAAACGGCGCACTTACTCCAAAAACTCGAAGACTACGAAGGGATCACGATCCTCGCGACGAACTACGAACAAAACATCGACGATGCATTCAAAAGGCGGATTAAATTTTTTGTTAACTTTGTTTTCCCTGATCCTCCGGTTCGTCGTGCGCTTTTTCATACTATTATTCCGCCTGGTGCTCCGGTTGAGGAGAGGCTGGATCTGGACTTTTTCGCGGATACGTTTGAAATGTCGGGGAGTAATATTAAGGAAGTCCTCACGGCGGCGGCGTTCCTGGCTGCGTCGGAAGGGCGGGGGATTAAAAACATTGACATCGTTGAGGCGATAAAGCTGAATTTTGAGAAGCACGGCAAGGTGTTGAATGATTCGGATTTCGGGTACCTGGCTGAGAGTTAATTTTTGAGTGAGGCGTATTATTCTTGCGGTTTTAGAGGGGGCGTGACATTTGGGAATCTTTGATATATTTAGCGGTGGATTAAACTTTCTTGGCAGTGGCGGAAGCGGTTTCTCAGCTGCGTCGGAACTCGGATTGTTCGGCGGATCTGAAGAGCAAAGGGAAGAAATGGCCAATTACGGTGAGATGGCCGGAGGTCTCGGAGAGGTAGGCACCGGCATAACCGAAACCATCGAAGGAATTAAGGAAAAAGATTTGGCCGGTGGAATCGGTGGCGGATTGGGAATTGCATCAGGACTGTTGACCGGTGGAAGCGCGCTTACCAAACAAATGGGTTGGTTAGATGAAAAACAGGCCGGTACCATGAAGGGAGTTGGGGGACTGTTCGGTATGGGCTCCGGCGTGGCCGGAATGATCGGCGCGTTCAAAAACAGACATGAGAACAATGCTGCATCTACCATAGGAAAAGGAGCTTCGGGGGCGGGCTCATTCCTCAAGGGACTCGGAGCGTCTGTCAGTGGATTCGGCGCCAGCGATGAAAAGGCCAAAATGGCGGGGAATATAATATCATTGATCGGATCAGGTGTCGGCGCGATCGGCGGGCTTATTAACATGTTCGGGGGCAAGAAAAAGAACAATAATGCAGCCGGTCAGCGACCTCAGATGCAACATGATAGTTTAGCCGATGAGGATTCGGACGAGGGTGGCGAGAATACGGGCACCAATCAAAACAACGGGGAATCAAACACCGAAGTAAAGCAGGTGATTCCGCCCGAACAGAATAACGGGACAAACGGAGGGGAGCCTCCTGTAAAATCAACTAATGGTCCAACGCAGGAAGAAAAAAAAGTAGTTCAGGAAGTGGTTAAGCAGGAAGATAAGCATCAGACAACCGAACAGAATGATGCTGATGAATGAATCTTTAAGGATATACTGATTTAGAGGAGGATATAAAAATGGCTCCGGAAAGAAAAAAAGAGTATTTGGAAGCTTTGCAGAAAAAAATACTTGAGATAACCGAGGAAGCTGTCGTCGATGAGAACGTTAACGGATATATCTGCCGTGCGGCATTCATGACACTACGTGAGGGGCGTGGGTTGGCGTTTTTTGAGTCCCAGATCGTGGATGTGTGGGAGGATATGCCTGCGCTCAGCATTCGGGCAATACCTGAATTTGTCATAGCTGATGACTGTATGGATGAGGCTGTGAAGATGGTGACACAGATGGGACTGTGTACTCCGTTGGGGATGCTCGGAGTCCATTACGAGTCAAGGCACATTTTCTGGAGGCTTACTTTGCCGGTCGACGTGAATAAATCGCCGGAGGAATTCGCAGCGGAAACTATTGTTATGTACGAGAAGGTTGCGATACAGCTTGGTACTTTTTATGATGCCCTTGAACGGGTAGCAACGGGACAGAGCAAATTTGCCGACGAGGTAGAGGCAGGAAAACTGATTGACCAGTGAACCATGTGGAATTAGAATCCAGCATTTTCAGAGGGGGATAATATGGCCGGTTTTATGGATATGTTGTCCAAGGTGGATTTTTCAAAGCTGATAGGCGGAGGAGGCGGACTCCTGGGAGGCGGTAAAGATGATGCGGCCGCGAAAACCGAAGAGAACACATCGGATGCTCCCGCAGAGGCCAAGGAGGATGATCCGGCTGCGCGTCAGAAAAAAGGCTTTGGAGGTGTTTTAAGCGGTCTGGGCGGTTTAGTCGGGATCGCTTCCGCGATCAAGGACAGGAAAAAGAATTCAAAAAAAGATACGTTTATGAATATAGTCAGATCCGGCGGAGGTCTGCTCGGTGGAATAGGCGATGCGATGGCCGGATTCGGTGAAAAGGATTCAAAAGTTGCAAAAATCGGCGGAATTCTGTCGGCTATAGGCAAGGCTGCCGGAAAACTCGGTGGCGGAGACAAGAAAAAAGCCGAAGGCGAGGCGGCACCCGCAGCGGAAGCAGGAGGCGAGGCGGCACCTGCAGCAGAATCCGGGAGTGGTGAAGCGGCACCTGCGGCAGAATCCGAGGGCGGTGAAGCGGCTTCGGAATCAGAATCCGGAGGTGGCGAATCCGCAGAGAGTGAAGAGGCACCGGCGGCAGCGGAATCAGAAGGCGGTGAGAACGCGGAATCCGCAGGTGGTGAGACAGCGCCTGCTGCAGAAACGGCGCCCGCACCGGCTGCAACTGATGAATCGGCAGCGCCTTCAGGAGCGGCTGATGAGGCGGCAGCGGAATCATCCGATGAGGGAACAGCCGTGAGCGGTGGGACTGTCATGGAAAAACTCATGGAGGAGATTTTCAAGCCCAAGAAAGAAAAGGAAGCGGAGAAAGCAGCAGAAGAATCAGAAACCGGGAATAAAGAATCCGGTGAACCAGGCAAAACAAACAAGGGCGGTCGCAGAAGAAACCGCAAAAAGAATCGTTCAAAACGCAGAAAAAATAATCGTTCAAAGCGAGGCAGACAGAACCGTTCAAAGCGAGGCAGGCGCAGGAGGCGTAGATGACAAAGGATAACAGAAAAGAATACTTTGAGGAACTTGAGAAAAAGTCCCGCGAGATTACCAAACAGGTAGCATTGGAGGAGGATGAGTCCGGCTATATCTGCCGCGCTGCTTTTTCAACAATGAAGGATGCCGAAGGCATATGCTTTTTCGAGACACAGATTTTTGATGTGTGGGAGGACATGCCGGTTTTGGAGATTCGTGTGATTCCCCAGTTTGTGATTTCGGAATCAGGTATGGATCAGGTCAGGGAGATGGTTCAGCAGATGAATCTGCATATGCCGCTCGGGACTCTCGGCATTCATTTTGCGACCGGGCACCTGTTCTGGAGGATGAGTATTCCGGCTGACACGGAAAAAACCGCGGCTGACTTTGCTGCATATACAATTAAACTATATGAAAAAACTGCAACTATTATCGGGGCAATTTATGAGCCGATGAGAAGGGTTGCTGCAGGGGAGAGCTCGTTTGCCGAAGAGGTAGAGGCAGGGAACCTGGTTGATCAGTAATGTCCGGCATGTGGTAGATAATGAACTATTGTTTTTTCACCGAAATTCTGTTGTAAAGATTCCTGAAAATGGAGGATAATAATGTCGTTTTTTTCTTCACTCAGTTTAGGGCATATCATGGATGCCGGATCCATTCTGGGAGGGGTGGGCGATATGGGAGCCAGTCTGACTGAATGGGGGGTTTTCGGAGGGAATGAAGAGGAGAAAAACAAGGGTGCAGGTATTTGGGATGCCGTCGGAGGCTTCAGTGATGTTGTTTCCGGAGCGGGTGAATTGATTGAGGCATCCGGTGAAAACTCTCAATCAGGGCAGATAGCCGGCTTTTCGGAATTAATATCAGGCGCAATCTCAGGTATCGGGGGTGTGGCCAGAGCGAATGAGACTTTGGATGAAGAACAGGCCGATGCGGTAAAGGGAGTAGCCGGAGGGTTCGGTGCAATATCAGGTATTTCGGGATTAGTAAATACGATCAAGCATAAAGACAAACGATCAGACGCCGAAAATTGGGGGCGAGGATTAAAATCCAGCGGTAATTTAGTAAAGGGGATCGGGAATATTGTAGGTGCTTTTGGTGCTTCGGATGAGAATGCTAAACTGGCCGGGCAGATAATATCATTTATTGGAAGTGCAGCAGGATCTATAGGCGGAGTCGTGAATGCGTTTGCGCGGGGACATAAAAACAATGAGAAGAAAAATAATCAATTGCGTGTAGCTGATAATGCGGAAAACGACGATGCAGAAGATTTTGATATATCAGCGCACATGCCGACATCATCTAAAAAACCGCCGGAACCATCGGTGAAATTGCCGCCTCCTGCACCTAAGCCAATGGATGATTCTAAACCGGTGCCTGTGCCCGTTCCTTCAGCAAAACCAACGGGTGCACGTTTGGAAGAGCTGGTGCAAATTCCAAATATAGTGGATAAACAGGGAAAATAAAGTCGCACATGACCAAACACTCTAAATCCAGACGGAATATGAAAAAATCGCATCGTCGAGATAGGAATAGATAGTTTAATCAGGGTATGTATATGACGAGAGGAACGCTGAATGAGCAGTGAATTTGAGGTCAATATTCCTGCCGTGATCCGTGAGGACTGGGAGGATGAGAGTAAGGTCTGTACCGTGGTGCAGGCCTTGTCGGGTTTTGGGAAAACCTCGGTGTATCGCGCCCTGGCTGAGGAGAGCGAGCATGTGGTTTGGCTGACTGCCGATCTGTCCGACAGTGATACCGACCACTTTTTGCGGAAGATGGAGCAGGCATGGGAGCAGATTGACGAGGCGACAATGGACAAACTCTCAGGTTCGGAAAAAGAGGGCGTATGGGACCGTGTTGATAATCTGGTGGAGAGGACATATCACTGGTCTGACAGATGGATAGTTGTTTGGGATGATGCGCAGATGCTCGGGAAGGAATCCCGTGAACTGCTCATCTTTTTTATTAAAAGACTTGGTTCATACATCCATTTCATCCTGTTGACCGATTCAGAACTGCCGCCGGAAATCCGGTCTCTGATCAGGAGGGATGACGCTATTCTTTTTACCGGAAATGATCTCAGGATAGTCAGGGACGATGTTATATGCAGGTCATTTCTGGGCTGGCCACTCGGAGTAAACATGGCGACGACGTATGTAGAACGTAGAAAAACGGCGGATATTGATCTGCATATCCTGTTGAGGGAAACCGGACTGGCTCAGGTAATAGAGGACGTTATGTGGAATGCGCTGTCTGAGGAGGAGAAGGATTTATTTGTGCAGACAGCGGCGCTGGAAGAATTCTCATGGGAAATGTGTGACGCTGTAACCGATCACAGCGCGTCACGACATATATTTGAAAAAATGATATCAAAAACCTGTATGGTTGAGCGGGCGCGCAGTACGACCGGTCCGGCACCGGTTGAGAACTTGATGTATCAGGCAGATGACGGGGACGAGGCGCCGGAACAATCCGGTACGGTAGGCCTCCAGTCCGGTCAGCCGGCAGTTGATGAGTGGTACCGCTTCGGTGACGCTTATGCAACATTCCTGCGCGAGAGGATTCCGGAGAATAAAAAGCGTGAGATCTACGGTCGGGCTGCCCTGTGGTGCCGAAGCGTCGGTGATCACGCAGGTATGGTAAACTATGCCATCGACGGTCACAGGACGGAGCTGTTGACAGAGGTAATGGAAAAGGAGGGAACCCGACTGCTCGCGGGGCGGCAGGCATTAGGGCGGATTATTCATTATCTCGAGGAGGAGGGAGTCGCTTTTTCCACAACCGCAGCCGGTATCGCCGGGCAATACTACTATGCCGAGGGAAATATGGGCAGGATGGAGGAGTATCTGAATGCTGCGGATTCTGCATTCGGCAGGGAAAACCGGTACAGCGCGTACAGGAGCCTGTATCGCGCGCTCGACAGGTATGACAGCGATCCGGATCGTTATGAAAAACAGCTGCGAAACGCCATGTTTTTCCTGCGGGAGAACGAGCTGCCAATGCCATGGCTGAATCCGGAGACAGAGGAGCGTTTGGAACGGCTACTCCGGGCTGGTGAGTCCGGGGAGAGGACGCTCAGGGTTGAGACCATGG
>JAGABX010000060.1 GCA_017614395.1 Eubacterium sp. | reverse complement strand
TACGGACACGGTCCTTTTCTTGGATTTTTTCTTTCTCTGCCATACCGATGAGGAGGTATCACTGGTATGTCGGACAGAGGATGTGCCGAAGGATTCGATAAAGAGGGAAGATGGATGGAGAGCCTTTCGTTTTGAAGGAACGCTTGATTTTTCACTTATCGGGATACTCGCAAAGGTAAGTAACATCCTTGCTGAGGAAAGGATAGGTATCTTTGTCACGTCAACCTATGATACGGACTATGTCCTTGTGAAGGCTAAAGACCTTGAAAGGGCTGTAAGGGCGCTAAAGGAAGAAGGATATGAAGTGGAGTGAAGGAGGATTGAGATGATCAGACGAAATGAAGAGATTCAGGTAAGAGATTCAGTAAATGCCAGAGGCGGTAACGGAACGGTCCATTTTTATGATTTCATGAAGCCGGAAGATGCGGAAGGGTGAGGGAGTGCCGGTGGCACTCCTGTTCGAACCGACCGGAGCGAAGCGGAGACCACGGAAGGCTGTTTTCCAAATTGGTATTGCCACCCGGTGCATCGATTGGAGAGCATCAGCATGAAGGCGAGTTTGAGGCTTTTTATGTGGTAGACGGAAATCCGACCGTTACGGATAACGGAGATGTGGTTGAGCTGAATCCGGGAGATATGCATCTGTGCCCGAACGGTTCGTCCCATTCGGTTGCGAACAACACGGATAAGGATGTAACGATGATCGCGCTGATCCTTAACGATCTGACGAAATGATGGGTACTTATTTGTTTTGGGGCGTTATCGCCTACGTGGTCTTAATCAACATCATCACATTCATCGTGTTTGGTGTGGATAAATATAAGGCGAGAAATCATAAGTGGCGTGTGCCGGAAGCAACGCTTTTTCTGCTTGCTCTTATTGGCGGAAGCATCGGAGCAATCCTTGGGATGTATACATTCCGGCACCACACAGGACGTGTGACAGTAGAATCACGAGTTGGTTTGCGCGGACAAGGATGTCCGCGCTACGAAGTGATTCTGCATGAAGACTGAGGAAATGGTATTTCGTGATCGGGATGCCGCTTATCCTGATCATCCAGCTTGCCGCAGCATGGCTTTTCGGCGCATTTCAGGTAGCATCCGGCGACAGTTTTCCAAAGGCGATAGAGTCTCAGGCGCCGGCACCGACGGAGAATTCGGACACTCTCAGCCTGGCGGGAATCGATGATGCTGAGGAACCACTCTCTATTGATTCGGAGGACATCCCCGATTATGATGGCAGTGATGAGGTTGTATTCAACTACAACGAGCCGACCTTTACAGAAACAGAGAAGGAGGCCATTGAAGGCGAGAGCTATAGTGAGCTGGATTCGCTCGGTCGTTGCGGAGAGGCGGTGGCGAGACTCCACAAGAGCATGATGCCGACCGGCGAGCGGGGATACATCGGCCACATCAAGCCATCCGGCTGGCATACCGTGAAATACCCAGATCTCATTAAGGACCGATACCTTTTTAACCGCTGTCACTTGATCGCTTTTGCTCTGACTGGCCAGACGACGAATGAGCAGAATCTGATCACAGGCACGCGGTATATGAATACGGAACTGATGCTGCCGTATGAGCTGAAGGTGATCCATTATCTCGAGGATACAGGGAACCATGTGCTTTACAGAGTGAGACCGAGGTTCAAGGGAGATGAGTTGGTCGCCAGAGGCATTGAGATGGAAGCCTGGTCAGTGGAGGATGAGGGAGAAGGCGTATCTTTTCACGTGTTCCTGTACAATGTGCAGCCGGGGATAGATATTGATTATTTGACCGGGGAGTCAAAACGAGCGGAGGAGTAAGATATCATCATGGACAGAGACATACATACTGACGCGCTGATCTTTCGGACAACGGTTCTGAGCGATGGACTGAGGCTCTCGGAGGAGACGGTAGAGCGAGTTGTGGACATTCAGAAGCGTTATCAAAGGCAGGGGCATTCTATCGACTTTGTAGATTTTCTGCTGGATGATGAGAAGGAAGTTCTACGCCGGTGCGACGAGGCGGAGAAATACCTGCTTACCGTGACGGCGCAGCATCCGTATGAGGACAGGATATGATGACAATCTTGGAGGTTGAATTATGGATAGAAATGTAAACATTATCACCGATCTCGACGGGAAACAATTTGTATTAATCAATGATATTCGGTTTAAGGGAAAGAATCGTGAAGAATGGAAAGAAATTGAAGAATATCTCAAGCAATATGTTGGTGAGTTTTATGAAATATCAGAAACGGCAGAAAAGATATACATTTCCAGCGACTTTCCGGATGAGTATGCAAATTCTGAGAACAGGATAAAGCTAAAAGGAAAACTGTCGAAAGCAAAAGCCAATGCTTCACAGGGAATCCCGGAGTTAATCCAGATAGCTACAAATGAACAGTTTTCTGATAATACCAAAGAAAAGCATGTACAGGATGCGAAGCTTGGTTGGTACAGGTATGATGTCAGATTCGCTTTGCCTGTGTACAACGACAAATCTGGCAAAGTAGAGCGATACAACATTTATTTTGCCAATATGCTGGTGCGACACGATGAAGACGGGAAAAAGTATCTATATGATTTGCTGGGAATAAAAAAAGAAACGAGCAGCCCGCTTGAGTCATAGACCGTACGGTAAAAACCCATCTCTTTTTCTATACTATATAACAGACTCTACATGATGTCAAGATAAAAAATCAAAATGACAGCATTACTTTCTTAATTGTCAACAGGCAACCTGGTTTCAGGCCGCCTGTTCCCTTGGAGGTTTTCGTATGAAAAGCAAATCGATAATATCATTACTGTAAATGCTCGCGCCCGGTCTGGCCGCGTCCGTAGACGCCGTCGAGGCTTGCCGCAATCTCGCGCAGGCGGTCGACAACCTTTGCCGGTCCCAGCGCCCGGATCCCGCCGACAAGGCCGGAGAGCCATCCGATGAAGAGCGGATCGAGATCTGAACCGTCCGGAGAATACCGGCGTTTCAGAAATTCTATATACTACAATGTCGATGCCATCCACCGCGCCATCGCCGAGGATGTCCAGATCAAGTTCAAGTATTTCCGCTGGACACATAAAAAGGAGCAGGAACTCCGCCACGACGGCGCCGATTATATCGTATCGCCCTGGGGGTTGGTCTGGGACGACGAGAACTATTACCTGATCGGGTACGATGCCACGGCGGGAGAGAAACATGGACAAGATGCCGATTCGGAGACGGGTGGGAACTGCTCATCTGTTGATGGATCCACTGGCAGCAAAGGCGAGATCCGTCATTATCGTGTGGACAAGATGAAAAATATCCGCCTGACCAAGGATAAGCGCGAGGGCAAGTCAGAATTCGATGAAAGAAACATGGCGACCTACACGGAAAAACGTTTCGGCATGTATGACGGCGACATCGTCCGGATCACGCTCCTTTGTAAAAATGATATGGCCGGCGTCATCATCGACCGGTTCGGCAAGGACACCCCAATGATCCCCGCAGACGATGGCCATTTTGAGGCAAAAGTCGACATGGCTCTGAGTTTCCTCTTCCTCGGCTGGGTAGCCAGCATGGGAGACTCCATCAAAGTCATCGCCCCGGACGAGGCCGTGGAGCAGATGCGGGAGATGGTGAAGGGGCTGAATGAGATATATGGGTGAGGCGGAGGATTTCTCCCCCGCCTTATCACAGAGATTCGCAGCACATGGTTGTTTTCTCCTCGATCACGGTGACAGGCACTTCTTTTCTTGGACTAAAGCTCGTATTTTGACAGGTTATCCCGCAACGTGGATGAGTACCGGTTCAAATCCTCCGAGATGTGCGATATGCTGTCTGTCTGTTCCCGGAGCTTGTTACTTTCATCCACAATATTATCACTCAGACCCAAAACCTCACTGATTGAGGATGCCTGCTCCTGTGTTGTAGCCGCATTCGATGATGCAAAATCGTTGATCCTCTCTATACCACCGGTGATGCTTACAATTCCCTCCGTTGCTTTTTCAACATTCGTATAGATCTGATCAAAAGATGTATTTGCTACCTTGACGCCCTCAACACAGGCCTCCATATCCTTCACGCAGGTTTCCGCATTGGTATTGATATCCTCGATATTTTTAGTGATACCCTGGATAAGCTGGCGGATCGTCTCAGTTGCATCCGTGGACTGCTGCGCGAGAACACCGACCTCTGACGCCACAACAGCAAAGCCTTTGCCCTGTTCCCCTGCTCTTGCCGCTTCTATGGAAGCATTCAGCGACAGCAGATTGGTCTGCTCGGAAATCGCATTGATCGTATCCGTGATACCGGTGATCTCCTCGATGGATCTTGCCGCCACGCGGATTATTTCAGCCAATTCCGCAATATTGCGTTCCAATGTGGTTACATTTTGCGTTACATGACTCATCTCGTCCTTGCCGGATGCCGATGACTCCAGCATCGTCTCACACAAAGAACGGATGTCCTCCGCACTCTCCATCAGTTCTCCTGATGTGGTCGCTAACTCGGTTGCCGAATGTGCCACATCATCGATGGATTGACTCATGCTCCCCAGTGTTGTGTTCAATTTCTCAATAGAATCCCCCTGACTCTGATTGGCTGAAGTTAAATTTTGCGAGATATCATAACAATGGGTGGCACTGGCACTCATTGATTCCGAAACATCCGTCATGTCGGAAAGAGTGGCGCGCATCCCGTCTATATAGGAGTTCATCTTCTCGCTCAATGTCGTGATCTCCGTATTGCCCGTCGGATTCAGACGAACAGCAAAGTTTCCGTCACTGATATCCGTGACACGTTCCGTAACCTTGGCAACCGGATTGATATTCCTCGAGATTACGATAAACAGGATAACCGCCAGGAGGATCAGAAGCCCGACACCAACCGCTATTGTGATCACCATATTTGTTACGATACTGTCTGACATGAAGGATCGCGGAACAGCCGATACGATCACCCAGGAGGTTCCCTCTATATCCGTTGCCGAATACATCATGCTTCCGTCATCGGTAGAAGCCGTCTCAACCTTCTCTGCCGTAACGGACAACGCTGTATTCAGGGAATCAAATACAGTATTAAGCCCCTGTATGGTTGCATCCTGACACTCACCGAGTTTCTGGCCGGCGATGTCGCCGACACTGCTCAGCAATATATCTTTGGTTTCCTTGTTTACGAGATAATATTTCGCATCCTCTGAACTGGACTGAAATGCCTGAATCTGCTCCAATACTTTGTCAAAGTTGATATCACTGCTGAGAACGACCTTGTCACGAAGCATCACGGCACAGGCGAGACATGTCTTTCCTGTTGACGCATCCACATATGGCTCAGAGGTGAATATCTCGCCCTTTTTATCTATTGCTCCTATATACCACGGACGGTCCGTGAATACAAAATCGGAATCCGGTGTCCAACCGGAACCGTCAAGGAATTTGTTATCATCCCCATAGCCGATATATATATCCTGTGAATCCGGGTCTGCCTCGGTCAGCTGTAACAGCATTTTGAGCGCGTCGTCATAGGAAAGATCAGGCGACGCTTTCAAAACAGCAGCCGTCTGCAACACACGCTGTTCTACATTGCTCCACCAGTTATCAATCGCATTTGCATAGGAGACGGATTCCTTCCCGAGCACAGATTCAGTCAGACTCCTTATCTTTTTTGTCTGCATATAGATACTGACTGCTGTTATCACAATGATGATGATTGCCACATATGCAATGATATGTGTTAAGAGTACCTTTTTTAATGATTTTCTTTTCTTCACGTTTTCCCCTCCAATTCCATTTAACTGTCGGTCGCATACACCGGCGAACTAAGGATACACTGACCTGACCAGTATATATTATACATAAAAGACTAACATTCCGCAAGTTTTATTTATCACAATGCTCTTTTTTCAACCAATCCTTCCCATCAAGAAATCTTGAAACCAGAAAGGATACGAACACCCCAAAAAGAAACGCGATCTTAAGAACGCAAGCGAAGCAGGATCCGTCCATGTGCATGGAGGCGCCAAGAGGAACTACCATTTCAGATACATCTTTGGATATCCCCGTCTCCTCGGCACATCCATATTGGTAGGGATTGTAGCAACGGATGAACGCGTACCCAGAGATACGACCGCCTTCCCCAGTATATCCAGATCATAAAAATCCGTATAATCTTTATCTCCACCGTCATTCTTCAAGGGCAGCTGAACATCCACGGGCGTCCCTCCATCAAGATCTGTTTTTCCATCATTGTAAACAAGTTTTGAAGAATCGGAAAAGAAAAATCACATTCTTAATCATTCGAAAAATCGTTGTTTTTTGGCTTTTTTTAAAAAAATTTGAAAAAATGTTGTTTTTTGTTGTTATTCTGTTGTAGTCCCTTTGGTATAGTGGTCTCATCGAAAAGAGAAACACCACGAAACCGGGACGGTTCTCGGGTTGCTTTCTCAGAAATATCCTCACCGTCAAGTGCACGGACGGTGGGGCAGGCAAAAAGAAAACAAACAAATCTAAACACAAAAAAGAAAGTGAGGAAATCATTATGAAAACAAAATCCATCAAAATCAAGGTCGTAGCAATGTCACTCGCAGCACTCACCGCATTCGGTTCCTTCGCACCGCACTTCGGAGGCAGCGTCGCACAGGCAGCTGAAACGCATAACCGTTTCGAACTCGATGACTACTTAAAAAGTATCGCACCTGAGAACAAGCAGTCACTCCTCGTAGACAAAGGTACCGGCATCGAGCTCGACGCTAAAAATAAGAACGAGATCGAGGATATCGAAAATGACGGAATCCGCATCATCCGCAGGACAAAAGAGACAGCCGAAGGCGGAGGCGCAGAGATTGGAATGATCAACGGCAATCTGAACGGTGTTTTCCCGGGAGCCATCCTTCATGCGGACTCAAAACTCGTAGACGGTACGCCGACAATGATCAACGGAGGAATGCTTTCCCGCAAACCTCTCACGGTCAGCGTCGACATCAACGGAAACACACAAGACCCTGTAACGGTTGAAAATCCAAACATGCACAACGTACCCGCTGCTGTCAACAGGATGGTTGACAACTGGCTGGAATCAGGCAAGAAGACCGCAGCCCAGCTCAAATACAAGAGCGTCATGGTCAACAGTGAGAAGCAGCTCGATGCAGAACTCGGCGTTGCCGGTGCCGCAGACAAATACAGCGTGGATGTAAAAGCATGCACAGAAGGCAAGAAAAAGCAAATGATCGTTCTGTTCAACCAGACCTACTACACCGCAAGGGTAGAGGCACAGACGGCTTCCCAGCTTTTTACGGACGATGTGACCGTCGATGACATGAAAAGAGCCGGCATTGATAAGACGAATCCGGGAGTTGCAGAGGTGACCAGCATAGATTTCGGCCGCCAGATCGTAGTCAAACTCTCCAGTGACAATGCATCTGAAAGTGTAGAGGCAGCATGGAAGGCATCGGTCGGAACCAACGGCATCACCGGAAAAGCTGATTACAAGAGTGTGATGGACCAGACCACCTTCGAGGTATTC
>JAGABX010000059.1 GCA_017614395.1 Eubacterium sp. | reverse complement strand
AGTACCTCGCAGCTTGATCAATTTGATGGAGAGCCGACAGGTACATATCAGTCGAATGGAACCGGCGCGGTTGAGATGCCGGGTTATAGCAATTATACAGGCGAATTGAGTATGGTTGGCTGAAAATATCTGGAATAGAAATAATACGAATAATCACTGAAAAGGCTTGCATTTGCAGGCCTTTTTGGTTATAATGAGGATAAATTTGAGGTGGAGAAAAAATGATCAAAGAAAATCAAAGGGTAAAGACGAAGGTTGATAAGGAAGGCTACCTTGCAGGTAGCATTGGCGTCGTTGTGAGTTTATACTCATCTGGACCGGCTTGTGAGGTGGAGATCTGGGGTGAGGATGGTTATCCAGAAGATGTCGTTACATATTTGTTTGAGGAATTAGAAGTAGTAAAAGAATAATATGTCAAATGACGATGTAAGGATAGAGTTGGAATAAGCGAATGAGAAAAATAGCAAAGTTTTCAGCAGATAATGATGGGATCGGAAAAGCCGTCGATTTTGTGAGAGTTTTTCTGACGGACTATAAGATTAAGGGAAGAGAACGCGCAAGAGCTGTACTGACGGCAGAAGAAGCTGTGGCGGCATTGGTTGATCACGCTGATGAAGACAGCACGATTTCCATGACGATAAAAGCATTTCTCGGAAATGTTGTGATTGATATTACATCCAATGGTGAAGAGTTTGATCCGGTAAGAACTATGGATGATTTCACCTCAATCGATATGGAGGATGAGGATGCCGGCGCGAAAACGCAGGATGCACTTCGTGGGATATTGCTCAGTGCCTTTACCGACAGTATAAAATACAATCACAAAGCCGGCAAAAACAGATTCCGAATGAAGGCGGTGAAATCCAGGCGATCCTTTTTATGGTGGACACTCGGAGCAATGTTTGTTGCCGTAGTTGCAGGTTTGCTCCTGTCGGAATTTGCATCCTCCGGATTTAATGACAGTTTGAATACCTATTGCCTTGTTCCGATAAAAACAATGTACTTGAATGCACTAAAGCTATGTGTGGCACCTGTCGTGTTTTTCTCTATCATAGCCTGTGTTGCACGATTTTCGGATCTGTCGGAGCTTGGCCGGATAGGCGGCAAGGTTTTCGTTTCCTATTTCTTTACAACGCTTGTGGCGATCGGCGTCGGACTCGGAATGTTTTATCTGTTTCAGCCCGGTGGCGGAATAGACATTAGCTCTGTTGGTGATGCATCAAGTATTACATCGCAGACAATGGATGTTTCACTTTTGGATACGGTAGTAAATATCATACCGACAAACATTATCGATCCGTTCCAAAAATCGGATATGCTTCAGCTGATATTCATGGCAGTGCTGGCCGGAATAGCCGTGGGGATGATTGGACAGTATTCACAGATGCTGCGCGATATTCTGACAGCCTGCAATGATCTGTTTCTGAAAATTACTACGATCATCATTCGTGTAATGCCGATAGCAGTTTTTTGTGCGATCTGCTCGATGATGCTTAAACTGGGACTCAGTACGATTATTTCTGTTTTGGGAATGCTTGGAACCCTGATCGTAGGATTGATATGCATGATGGCAATCTATTGCATACTGATGCTCGTGATTGGAAGAATCAATCCTCTCATTTTCCTGAAAAAGTATACCCCAACGATGCTTCAGGTGTTCTCCATGGCATCAAGTAATGCATCGATACCAATGAATATGGATGTCTGCGAGAAAAAGCTGGGCATATCAAAACGGGTTTACAGTCTTTCGATACCGTTTGGCGCGACAATAAATATGGACGGTACCTGTGTTCATCTGGCTGTTTTCTCGCTTGCGTTAGCGAGAGTATATGGTGTCGAGATAACAGGAACAGCGATTCTGTCCCTTGTCATATCGATTATCGTGCTTTCTATGGGAGCACCGGGAATTCCGGGAGCAGGGCTTATTTGTCTGTCTGTACTCCTGGTGCAAATCGGTGTTCCGATCGAGGCAGTGGGTATCGTGATGGGGATTGATTCGCTCGTGGCGATGTTTCGTGCCATGAGCAATTGTCTCGGAGATGTGGCAGTTACCGCGATTGTTGCAAAAAGCGAGGGATTGATGGATATGGAGATCTATAATTCCTGATCGCGGCGGACATAATATTAAAATATGAAAAATCACTGAAAAGGCTTGCATTTGCAGGCCTTTTTGGTTATAATGTGTTTTATCAACCTATAAGCCACGGTCAGGGCGCGATGAATAATCAGACGCATAGACCACGGCAACATGAAAATGTTTTTTGGATTATAACAATAAAAATAAGGGGGCGTAACCATGGTAAACGACAGAAGACCGGATGATATGGTCCGGATCACAACAAAAGAACTCGCGAATGCATTCATCGAGGAGCAGATCGCAGCGATGAAGGAACAGATCGGAGACAGGAAGGTTCTCCTCGCTCTGTCCGGTGGTGTAGACTCATCGGTAGTGGCGGCGCTGTTGATCAAAGCGATCGGTCAGCAATTGGTATGTGTCCATGTGAATCACGGATTGCTGCGCAAGGGAGAGCCGGAGCAGGTAATCGAGGTGTTCAAAAACCAGATGAAGGCGAATCTGATCTATGTCGACGCGACGGACCGTTTTCTCGACAAGCTCGCCGGAGTGACGGATCCCGAGACCAAGCGTAAGATCATCGGAGGAGAGTTTATCGAGGTATTTGCTGAGGAGGCGAGAAAGCTTGACGGAGTAGAGTTTTTGGCGCAGGGAACTATCTGGCCGGATATTCTCGAGAGCGAAAAGGGCATAAAGGCGCATCACAACGCTGGGGGACTTCCGGAGGATATGAAGTTTGAACTAGTCGAGCCGGTGAAGATTCTGTTCAAGGATGAGGTTCGTGTGGTCGGCGAGTGTCTGGGACTGCCGGAGAACATGGTGTATCGCCAGCCGTTCCCGGGACCGGGACTGGGTGTGCGTTGTCCGGGTGCTATCACGAGGGATCGTCTGGAGGCGGTTCGCGAGTCAGATGCAATCCTTCGTGAGGAATTTGAAAAAGCCGGTCTCGCCGGCAAGGTTTGGCAGTATTTTACAGTTGTTCCGGATTTCAAATCAACCGGAATCAAGGAAGGCAACCGGGTATTTGAATGGTGTGTCATCATACGTGCGGTCAATACGACTGATGCGATGACTGCTGAGGTTGAGAACATTCCGTTTGATCTGATGCAACTTCTCGCAAAGCGTATAACCTCAGAGGTAAAGGGAGTAAATCGCGTTCTCTACGACTTTACGCCGAAACCGACCGCGACTATAGAGTACGAGTAAGATTTGCTATTCCCTGAGAAAAAGGGAATGATTTGGGAAGAGGCAGAGATTTGATATGAAAAAAGAAAGGCTGGTTGCATTTACCGATGCTGTTTTAGCAATTATCATGACGATTCTCGTGTTAGAGCTGGAAAAACCTGAGGATATATCATTTGAAGGTTTTTGGGCTTTGCGAAGTAACCTGTTTGCGTATATGCTATCATTTTTCTGGATTGGTTCATTGTGGATAGCATTGAACAGTATATGGGAAAATGTAGAGCGTGTATCAGGAGTGGTTGCGTGGTGGAATGTTATTTTTCTGTTTTTTACTTCGTTTTTGCCGTATGCAACCGGACTTGTCAGCAACAATTTTTATGACCGTGAGGCACAGGCATTTTACGGAATCGTAGTTATAGCGGCTTCGACCAGCAACTGGATACTGAATAAACTGATCGATCGGCCGAATTCCGATAACCCGAAACTGCTTATGGCAACAAAGGGATACCGCATGGCGCTTCTGCCGGATATTCTGCTCAAGGTTGTTTCGTTGATTTTGGCGCTGACTGTGTATCCGCCGATAATGATGTATGGCGTGCTGTTTTGTTGCGGATATTTTCAGATTGCAAAAGCGATCATCTACAGAAGACAGAAAAAGAAAAGTCAAGTATAATTATGGAGAAATATTATGATACAGAAAAAGTATTTATGCAGGGATATCGAAACTGCTGAAAACGCGGTAGGACAGATTGCAGATATCTTGTCAGCCACAAGGCATAATTCTGCGTTAGTCACGTTTTATGAGAAGGGTTTTACTAAAAACGAGATAGATTCCCTGATAGACAAAATAAAGGGCTGTGGTTTTCCTGAACTCAAAGTGGCAGGTATTTCACTTACTATGGTTGCTGAATTCATGCCTGAGGGGGGAGAGGGCATTCTGCTCAATCTGGTTGTGACTGAGGAATCCGGCATTGAGGTTATTCAGCTTCCCTGTGTTCCCGGGGGCGAGGAAGAGGCTGCCGGGATACTTAAAGACCGCCTGGATTCGATTGACAATGTAAAGGCCGTGGAGTTGTTCGGCAGCAATATGGAATTAAACACAACTCTGTTCATGGAAAAGGGTATGGAAGGGCATGAGAGCGCGCCTCTGTTCGGAACCACTACATTGCGAAACCTGACACAGAGGGTTTCCGTGGATGAGGGCGATAGTCCTGTCGACGTGGAGAAGGTTGACGCAATCAGTTTTGACGATGAATTTATAGCCGGAGACAGTGTTATACTTGACGGATTTGTGGCTGTTGTCTTTTTCGGAGAAAAGCTGACGGTTCAGGCTAATTATGCGCTCGGGTGGGAACCGATCGGACGAAGGCTTTCTGTTAAATTAGGTGATAATCCGGTAAAGGGAGAAACCCTGATAACGCAGGTTAATTCATTGCCTGCCGTAGACATTTACAGAGAGTATTTAGGTGTCTATCCCGATGAACATTTTATCGCTAACATCTGTGAGTTTCCGTTTGTTGTTGAACGTGACGGTATAAACATCTGTCTGATTCCGATCGATCACGGCAAGGACGGGGAGCTGTCATTTATGATGACAGTGAAGCCGGATGAAAAACTCAGGTTTTCTTTCGCTTCGCATGATGAGGTACTGTTTGCCAGCCTGACATCGCTGTACAAAATGGAGGAATTTCGTCCGGAAGCGTTATTCCTGACCCTGTGCGGAAACAGAATCAATTTTTTGAAGGAAGACGCCCATATGGAATGGGATGGATTTTCCAAGACAACACCTGATTATGCGCTGATGCATGGCGCCTGTGAACTGTATTATCATGACGGGAAGGGCGGCATTCTGAACAGCGCCCATCTCTCTGTCGGGATGAGAGAGTCGGAGGAGATTTCAGAACGGTCTTTTCATGTTCATCCTACTATCGACAGTCTTCGGCATGGACGTGTTCTGTCGCTTTCTGACAGGATGTCGACGTTTTTGAGTAAAATTACTAATGAGCTTATAGAAACGGCCGATCAGGCTCAAAAAGCAAACACTGCAAAATCTGCGTTTTTGTCACATATGTCCCATGAGATACGCACACCGATTAACGCAATACTCGGAATGGACGAGATGATCATCAAGGAGAGCAAAGAGAAAAATACTCTGGATTATGCTGACAGCATCAGGTCCGCCGGAAACAACCTTCTCGGGATAGTGAATGACATACTTGATTTTTCGAAGATTGAAGCTGGTAAAATGAGCATCGTTCCGACCGGATATGAATTGGCATCAGTCGTGAAGGATATGTACAATGTCGTCAGGTTGCGCGCTGAGGACAAGGGGCTGAAGGTCATGCTTGATATCGATCCGACGCTCCCGAGCGTTTTGTTCGGTGATTCGAGCAGGATTAAACAGGTGATCACAAATATCCTGACAAATGCTGTCAAGTATACTGAGAAGGGTTCCGTTACTTTCATTATGAAAAAGATCGGCGAGCAGAATTATCCGTTTACGGAAAACGTCGATGAAATACATAAAGCGTGTCCTGATGAAGCATTTTTGCCGGACAAAGTGGTCAGGATCAGTATTTCGGTTAAGGATACCGGAATCGGAATCAAACCTGAGGACATAAACAGACTTTTTGATGAATATTCGCGATTCGATGAGAAACGCAACCGCTCTGTTGAGGGAACGGGACTGGGGATGAGCATAACCGGTACACTCCTGGAGTTGATGGGGAGCAGTGTGATCGTAAAGGGTACTTACGGTGAGGGCTCTGAATTCGGATTCGAGATCATGCAGGGAGTAGTTAAGGATGATCCGTTCGGAGATGTCGAAAAACGTCTGAAAAAGCAGCCTGTTAAAAAGAAATCATTCAATTTCACGGCTGAAGATGCACGGATTTTGGCAGTTGATGATACCAAGATAAATCTGACGATACTGACAAAACTGCTGAAGAATACAAAGCTTCAGATAGATACTGCAGAGTCCGGAGCGGAAGCGCTTCGTCTCGTGCAGGAGAACGAATATGATCTTATCTTTCTCGATCATCTGATGCCAGATTTGGATGGCCCGGAAACACTCAGGAGAATGAATGAGCTGGAAAACAATAAGTCTGCCGGAAAGCCTGTGATATCGCTTACCTCGAACGTGATTAAAAATGCGAAGGAGGAGTACCGCAAGCTCGGGTACGATGATTATCTGTCTAAACCGTTTCATTTAGAGGAACTCGGAGAGATGATAATATATTATGTTTCTCCTGAGAAAATCAGAACCGTGGATAATATCGAAGAATAAGAAACAGGAGTGGAAGCGTTCAGGAACGCAACCACTCCTTTACTTTTTCCGATGTAAAAGCAGCGGAAACTGCATTCAGATACAGTTGTTTTTTGTCCTCGTCGTTCAGACCGAATTTATTCTCCATATATCGGAACTCATCGGGAAGAGTTGTGCCCTCAATACCGGGATCATCGGTATTCAGAGTAACCCTGATGCCGGAGCGCAGGTACTCCATAAATGGGTATTCGGACATGTCTGAGACGGCATTGGTCTGGCGATTGCTGGTCGGGCACATTTCTAAAAAAATCCTTTTTTCACGAATCGTTTTTACTAAATCAGGATCCTCGTTCATGCGAACTCCGTGACCTATTCGCGTCGCGCCATATTCGACAGCTAATCGCACGCTGTCGGCGCCTGCGGCCTCCCCGGCATGGATGGTAAAGGGGATTCCGTATTCTCTTGCTTTTTCAAATAAATCCCTGTAATCGGCAGTGGGAAAGAGAGCCTCTGCGCCGGCGAGATCGACAGCCACCACGCCGCCGTCCTCTACAAGGTATTTCCCGGCAAGTTTTATTGTCTCATGGTTTTCGGAGTCATTATCATCGCCGCGCATGCAGCACAGTATCAGGTTTGTTTTCAGTTTTGTTTTTTTCAAACCCTCCAACGCTGCGCGTATAGCGTCCTCCTGAGTCATGCCGTTATCGGTGTGCTTTTGGGGCGCAAACCGAATCTCGGCGTATACAACTCCCTGTGATTCAGCATTATCGGCCACGAGAGGCACAGCCTGAGTAATTCCGACAGGTGTTTGCAGGAGAGAGCAGGGAAGTTCGAAGCATGCGAGAAAATCATTCAGGTTTTCACATTCCGGCGGGAGTGTGAGGAGTTTTTTTAATTCCTCATCATTTTCTGCCGGTAATTTGATATTCTGTAATTCGGCGAGTTTTTTTGCAATATCAACGGTCAGCGCACCGTCCAGGTGCAGATGAATGTCTATGTATTTCATGGTAACTCCTTTCACAGGTTGACAGCGGTATAGGAACAGTTTTATTGTAGCACGTAAGCCCGTTGCACGCAAGTTCGTTTTTCATTTTTGTGTTGCTTTTTTCTCGGAAATTTGGTATTATTGTAAACGTATGATGATGTTTGGCAACGGGCAGGATGGTATTTATAAAAGTGCAGGATGATGTATGAAAAAGTGTGAATAGAAAAGTATGAACAGAAAGGATAATCATGAACGAGAAAACATTTTTATCGCGTTTCAGAAAATACGGCAGCATATGTATCCAGTGCCATGACAACCCTGACGCGGATGCGTTGGCGTCGGGATATGCTCTTTTTTATTATTATAAAAAAGCAGGCGTGAATGTTCATCTGATTTACGGCGGACAGCACAAAATAACCAAGCCGAATTTAGTTTGGATGATACGTGAGCTGAATATCCCGGTGGAATATGTTACTGAGGAACTGCCTCCGTGTGATCTGCTGATAACTACGGACTGTCGCTATGGCGAAAGGAACGTGGCGCATTTCAATGTTGAACAGGTTGCCGTGATCGACCACCATGAATGTGATCGTGATCCTGATGATAACTGCTGTATCCGCAGTAATCTCGTTTCCTGCTCAACTATTGTGTGGGATCTGATGCGCAGAGAGGGGTGGAATTTCGATGATGACCTCTCTCTCTCAACGGCGCTTTACTATGGTTTGTACAGTGACAGTAACCAGTTCGAGGAGCTTTTTCATCCGCTGGATCGTGATATGCGAGATTCGTTAAAAAGAGATGACGCGTTGATATTCAGACTTATCAATACCAATCTGTCGGTAAATGAATTAAATATTGCCAGTCGCGCCCTGTCGGGGCAGATTTTTGTTTCAGATGATCATTTTTCCGTGATCGAATCCGAACCCTGCGATCCGAATATTCTCGGAATTATCAGTGATTTTGTAATTCAGGTGGAGGAAATACAAACCTGTGTCGCATTTAACCGCAATCACGGCGGGTATAAACTGTCGGTTCGTTCGTGTGTCCGCGAGACCAAGGCAAACGAGCTGGCTGTATATCTGTGTGAGGGACTCGGCGGTGGAGGCGGTCATATCAACAAGGCCGGAGGGTTCATATCAGCGGATTCTTTTTCAGAGGCGCACGGTGATATGAATATGAATGAGTATCTCACCGGCAGGATGAGAGAGTATCATAAGCTCTATGAAATAATAGAGGCGAAAAACTATGAAACGGATATCTCACAGATGGAACTCTACAGGAAAAAGCCTCTGACGGTAGGCTATGTGCGCGCTGTAGATATTTTCAAGGTCGACACGCCCGTTCGCGTCAGAACTCTCGAGGGCGATGTGGATGTAACCGTTGAGGATGATCTGTATTTCATGATCGGGATTGAGGGCGAGGTCTATCCGATACGTGAGGAAAAATTTAACCGAAGTTATGAGCATACTGACGGCGTTCCGGATATTGAGACGGATTACCTGCCGACCGTGAGGGACAATATTTACGGTGACAGCTATGAACTGGCGGATTATATGAAACCATGTCTCGCGACCGGAGGCACCCGGGTGTACGGAATGAAATTGGATCATCCGGTCAAGGTTTTCACGGCATGGGACAAGGATAAATACTACCGCGGGGAAATCGGGGATTACCTCGTCGCCAGAGAGGATGACCTGCATGATGTTTATGTTGTCAGAGGAAGTATTTTTGATAAAACCTACGAGATGTGTGAATGATATATATGCGGTCGGACAGAGCAGGTTTTATGAGATTATAGAATTTTTGAGCAGTTAGGGAAATAAATTATTGAAAGTGTAGTTTTTAGAGAGTATTCAGGGGAATTAATAATTGAAATACGAAGCGTTTATCAGTTACCGGCACGGTGGGATCGACGGCAAGGTGGCCGCGCGTGTGCAACAGATAATTGAAAAATACAGGATACCCAGTGGTATAGTAAAACGTGTCGGGAAAAAGAGAATCGGCCGCGTGTTTCGTGACTCGGATGAGTTGCAGGCAGGTAGTGATCTGTCTGCCCTGATCCGTGAGGGATTAGATGAAGCTGAGTGGCTGATAGTTATTGCTTCTAAACGTTACAATGAGTCTGTTTGGTGTTTAGAGGAGATCGAATACTTTTTACAGATACGAGGGCGTGAAAAAGTCCTCGTTATACTCGTGGACGGCGAACCGAACGAGAGTTTTCCGAAAGCCCTGACAGAGATTGAGAGAGACGGCGAGATGGTTTCCATAGAGCCGTTGGCAGTTGATGTCAGGGGCGGTTCAGAGTCAGAGGTCATGAAAACTCTCCACCGCGAGAGATTTCGGTTTCTGTCATCAATGTTGGGTGTTTCCTATGAGGATCTCAGACAGCGCCAGAGAGAGAGGACTCTGCGGCGGGCGGTTGCGATGATCGGGACGGCATTTGTTGTTTTAGGTGTTGTTATCGGAGTGATCGTATTTAAAAATATACAGTTGAACGAGGCCTATGTTGCGTTGGATTACTCCAATCAGGAGACACTGCGGGGAGAGTCATATTACCTCTCCGAATACGCTGATGAGGCATTTGCCGATGGTGACCGCAGGACGGCCATGATGTTAGCATTGGAGGCTATGCCTGAGGATATGGAAAATCCCGATCGCCCTTATGTTCCGCGCGCGATGAGATCGCTTACGCAGGCATTGGGTGTATATGATTATACGGCAGGTTTTCGGACAAAGGCTTTTTTTGAGACAGATGGTGAAACATATGATGTGCGAACCATGCTTAATGATAACGGCGACCGCATACTGATCGAGTCATATTATTATGCAGCCGGAAATCTGTTAGATCGAAATGTCCGTGTTGTTACGATGGAGGGAAAGGAACTCGTCTCGTTTGGTGAGTCATCAATAAACCTGAGCGCTTATCATGCAGGTTCGCGCGGGGCAATACTCAGTGCTGACGGGGAAAAACTGTTATACCTCGGTGAGGATGGTTTGAGGTGCGTTCGGATAGACAGTGGCGAGGAAGTATTTTCGGGAGATCCTGCGGATGAACTTATAGTCAGTCCTGATGGAAAAACCATAGCGACAATCGATTATGAAAACGGTAGACTCAAAACATATGACGATAACGGTGTAGCGGTTATAAATTGTGATTTAGGTCAGGAGATGAATTTCATGCTTGAACAGATATCACCTGACAGCCGTGAGATTGCGCTGACCGCCAATACTGAAGAGGTATTCGGAATTGTAACTATAGAGCTCTCTACCGGACAGAGTGGTTTTATCAGTATGCCTGGACCGTGTTCGTTTGTCAGATACATAGACAACGACAGGCTTTGCTTTTTGTTGAGTGATCCCGGGGACGGGCTGAAGCATATTGTAAAATATGATAAAAAAATCGGAGATCAGGGATACCTCTGCAATGCTGACTGGGACATGCAGACCATAACCCTGACAGACAGGGAATCCTGTTATTATTATCATGAAAACACGGTTTATGAGGTCGATTGCAACAGTAAAAAGGGAAAAAACAAATGGGAATATGTTTTTCCTTCAGAGGTGGTTTCCGTCGGTTACGGAGAGGGAGTCTTGGGAGTCAGTTGCCGTGATGGTTCGGTTTCTTTTTTTGAAGAAGCAGGAAAGCGCAAAATCCATGCGGAAAGCGGTGGAAGAAATCCGGCATATCTGCTCGATGTGAAAAAGGACATTGTCACTTCACGGGACTACTGGGGACGCAATGTGCGTGTTTATGAGAATAACACAAATAAAAGCAGTTCATCGGGGTTGGCTGATGTCACATCGTTAGTGTTGGATTCCGACGAACAGAAACCAGAGAAATGGTATACATGTACAACAAACGGAGAATGTGTTGCCCTGAGCTTCCACAATGGCGCAGTTGATAAACTGTCAGTTTTTAACACAGAGGACATGACAAAATCAGCCGGCAGGACTCTGCAGGACATGGGATACGGCTCAATCGAAAACAAGACTGTAGATGTCAGAAATTCGAGTTATGTAAGCGTTGAGGATTTTGATTCCTATCGCGTGACGCATTTCCTCAGCGAGGATTTACGAGAGGTTTATTCTTTTGACGAGAATGACGGATACTATTACTACAGCGAGGACGGGGAAACATTATGGCTGTCTCAAAAAGGTAAGATGTCAGTCATAGATGCGATCAGTGGGGAGACGGTCAGTGAGGAATCTCTGCCTGCCGGCATGAACAGAGGCGTAGAGATGACAGACAACTATGTGTTCGGAAATGACAATGAAGTGTTGATCCGTAACAGGAACGGAGAAGATGCAGCCAGGATACCGGACTCTGTTTTATATGCCTGCAACCGTGATCGTGATCTCATTGTGGTAAGGGACGCAGAAGGCAGGAACTGCAGGGTGATACGTGTTTCCGATCAGAAGGTATTATGTGATGATGAATCAGGAATTTATTCGAATTCGACATTTTTCGGAGATAATAAATATTTTTTAATGGACTATCAGGTGGTTTATGATATGGATACGTGGGAACAGGTACTCGATCTCAGTGACATCAGCAGCTCTGTGTACGGAGTCCAGACGTGTCAGGATATTCCTTATTTTGTAGTTTGGTGCAGGGAGGATGACTCTTCGGTAAGAGGTGGCACCGGAGGAACTAATATAGCATATCTGTATGAAAAAGATGGTTCAGGCGAGATTGTAGGCGATATTCCGAATTTCGTAACATTGTCTCCGTCGGGGGAAGCAGTTGTTTTTGATGGTGAGGATACTCTGTATCGATTTCCGTTATTGACTGTGGATGAAGTAAAATCACGTGCCTTTGGCTTAGTCGGAAATGATGAGTTTACCGATGAACAGAGGGAAAAATATCATCTATTTGTCCGGTGAGATTGTTTCGGACAGATTATGAGGAAGGCGAACTGATAAAATGGACAAACAAATTGGTTTCCGTCGGGGACTGTTAGACGGTTTGCCGATAGGTCTGGGATACCTGTCGGTGTCGTTTACATTCGGTATTATGGCTATCCTGATGGGGTTATACTGGTGGGAGGCTGTTCTCATATCAATGCTGAATGTTACCTCGGCAGGACAATTGGCCGGTATAACCGTTATGCTTTCGCCGGGACATTATGTTGAAATGCTGATATCGCAGTTGACGATCAATATACGCTATTCATTTATGTCGATATCACTATCGCAGAAGGTAACTGATAAATTCACGGGAATATGGCGGTGGCTGTTCGGGTTCATGATAACCGATGAGATTTTTGCAGTGTCCGTATCAAAGCCGGTTGTTCGAAGATCGTATTTTGCGGGATTGACGATAATGCCGTATATCGGTTGGACGGGTGGGACATTGTTAGGTGCGTGTCTCGGTGATATTCTGCCGGATTCTGTTATGAGTGCGTTGGGTATTGCAATTTATGCTATGTTTGTTGCAATCGTTGTCCCGATGATGAAGGAGAAAAAGCCTGTTATCGGAGTGGTTTGCATAGCAGGGGCGCTGAGTTGTGCATTTACTTTTGTTCCGGGTTTGAACCGGATTCCGGCCGGAATAGCAATAAGTATATGCGCTGTAGCAGCGGCATTGCTGATGTCATTCATTAAACCTGTCAACTCGGAGGAATTAGCTGAGGAGGATGCAGCCGCAGCCGAGGATAGCTTTAGAGAATAACATTAACATGAAAAAGAGGGTTTGAACTGATGAGTCATGAAACTTTTTTTATATATTTACTGCTGATGGCAGGTACAACATATCTGATTCGTGCAATTCCGTTTGTTTTAGTCAGGAAACGAATCAGGAATATTTATATTCGCTCATTTTTAACTTATATTCCGTATGCTGTTCTGACAGCGATGACAATCCCTGCAATATTCTATGCGACGGGTTCGATATGGTCGGCAGCGGTTGGATTGTTTGCAGCGGTAATCATGTCTTTGTTCGGATTCGGTCTGATGCCGGTAGCGGTTGTCGCGTGTGTGGCTGTTTACGCGACAGAATGGGTAATGACTTGCATAATTCAATAGTCATCGTGTTGTAATGAAAGGTATAACAGGTGTTGCTATGGATGAGATAAAGGTTTATTTGGTAGAGGATGAATTTGTTATCCGTGAGGGAATCAAGAAAAATATAAACTGGGGAGAGAACGGTCTGGAGTTTTGCGGTGACGCGCCGGACGGTGAATTAGCGTTGAAGGAAATACGTGAGAAACGTCCGGAAATTGTTATTACTGATATTCGTATGCCGTTTATGGACGGACTGGAGCTCTCAAAACGCATCAAGGATGAGCTGCCGTCTACTGAGATCATTGTACTCAGCGGATACGGTGAATTTGAGTACGCCAAGGAGTGTATCCGGATCGGAGTGTCGGAGTACCTGTTAAAGCCAATCAGTCGAGAGGATTTATTGGCCAAAGTCAATGTTATTGCAGATAAGATTCGTGCCAGACATGTTTCTCATGATATCGGTTCGGGTGATGTGGGACAGATAGACAGAGACAAAATCCGCGAATTCATGTGTTTTGCCGCACCGGAGGAGGCTTCTGCATTTGTTGATAAAATGGTCGAGGAGTCGGGAGAGGGAATGCGCTCCCAGATGTTTCGCCAGTATGTTATGATGGACGTATATTTTACCGTGATCAAATACATGGAGGAGCTCGGGATAAAAAAAGAACAACAGGATGAATTGGCTGTAGACGCATCGGTAACCGCTGATTATGACGAGACGATCAATTGTTTAAAAGAATTACTGAAACATGCGATAGAGCTTCGTGGCATGGTTCGTCATTCCAAACATTCCGATGCTGTTGAGAGGGTTCTGCGTTATGTTGAAGAGCATTACAAGGATGAGGATCTGTCACTGAATCAGGTGGCTGATCATGTCGGGTTTTCCGCCAATCATCTGAGTACGGTATTCCACCAGGAATACGGAAAATCGTTTGTTAAATATCTCACCGATTTTCGCATGAGCAAGGCGAAAAAGCTTCTGCGGGAGACCGGCATGCGTTCCAGTGATGTATGCTATGAGGTTGGATACAAGGATCCGCATTATTTTTCTTCTATATTTAAAAAGACTCAGGGCATGACACCCACGCAGTATCGTGAGGAGGGACCGGTTAATCATGAGGAATAAAAAGTCCGGTACATCTCGACGGATGTCGTTGGTTACGAGAATTCGTTTTTCATATATTATACCATTTGTGCCGTTTGTACTGCTGCTGCTTTTTATTTTCTACAATCTCTGGCTGAACAATCATAGCTACGCCGATATGATTGATTCCGTGGTCAAGGCAAGCGCATTCAACATGGATTTCAAACATGATTTTGATAATGAGACGTATCTGCTGGTAGTCGGTCAGAAAGAGGTTGCCGATTCTCCGATAGATGCAATGATATCTGAGGCAAGGATAGTTGTTGATGAGCTGAATACGCTCTCCAACAGTGTTGAGAACAGGGAAAGAATAGCGTCGATTTCAAAATACCTGGATAATTTGGAGTATTATTACAATAATATATGCAATAATCTGCAGAGTGAGGGAACATATGACACAAACATGCAGATATGGGAGAATGATGTCCAGGTTGGTACCACACTTTTACAGGAAACAGTCTACCAATATATATTCTCGGAGTCGAAGGACCTCGATCGGGAACGTGAAAATCAGCAAAAAAGTTTCGGGCGAGTGATCACGATATCAGCGGTGGCATTTGTGATTGTCGTTATACTGATACTGGTTATTTCCTATTATTTTAATAAACTTCTGCGTCAGGTGCAGCAGGAGCAGGTACAGTTGCGCAAGGCGGAATTCCTCGTTCTTCAGTCGCAGATCAATCCACACTTTTTATACAATACGCTGGATGCTATCACATGGCTTGCCGAATCGGGAGAACATGACACGGTGGTTCATATGGTGGATTCACTTTCCGGTTTTTTCCGCGCGTCATTGAACCAGGGCAAGGATATTGTTTCAGTGTCAGAGGAAGTCCGTCATATACGTAGTTATCTGGAAATTCAGAAAATACGCTATCAGGATATTCTCGAGTACAGTATTGATATACCGGATGAATTTGCCGATGTTAAAATCCCCAAAATTACTATTCAGCCGTTAGTTGAAAACGCGTTGTACCATGGGATCAAAAACAAGCGCGGAGGAGGTACGATCGCTATAACAGCGGAAACGGACGGAGAGGACATACTTATCCGTGTTACGGATGACGGAGTCGGAATGAACGCGGAAAGACTGAAGCAGGTGCGAGCTGCAATAAACGAACAGGCAACGGAGGAAACGGGTGTTTACGGATTGTATAATGTCAATGAGCGTATACGCCTGCATTTCGGCGATTCGTACGGGATTATGATAGAGAGTGAGGAGGGAGTCGGAACCCGTTCCGTGATCAGATTGCCGAGACTCAGTTGATTGGTTTGATCAGTGAGCTCATCCCCTATATATGTAAAAGAATTTAAACAATTCACCTATATATCGTAAAAAACTATACCTCAATCAAAGAAAATTACACCATATATGTCATTATTGTGAAAAAATCAAACTGTTTTATGGGGAAATCTCATGGAGTTTGATTTTTTTTGTGTTACAATAGGCTTATCATTTTGAAAATGTAAACAACCCTGTCGATGACGGGGTTCACATCTCATCAAAAGATGAGGGAAAGAAAAGGAGGCAACAAATCATGAAAAAGAAACTGTTAGCAGTACTGATGGTTATGGTGATGGCTTTCGCCCTGACCGCATGCGGTGACAAAGATGGTGGAAGCAGCACAGACGCTGGTTCAAGCACAGACGCTGGTTCAAGCGCAGACGCTGGTTCAAGTGCAGACGCAGGAAGCTCAAGCGGTGCAACAATCAAAGTCGGCATCATCAACAACGACCCGAACGAGTCCGGCTATCGTACAGCAAACGACAAGGATCTGAAGGAGAAATTCTCCGCAGCAAACGGCTATGATGCACAGTTCGCATACAGCCTGAAGAACGATGAGCAGCAGGCATCTGCAAAGAAGTTCATCGAGGACGGTGTTGATTATCTTCTTCTCTCTGCAGCAGATACAGCAGGATGGGATTCAGTTTTGAAGCAGGCACAGGATGCAGGCACAAAGGTAATCCTTTTCGACCGTACTATCGATGCTGATCCGAGCCTGTATGAGGCTTCCATCGTATCCGATATGGACAAGGAAGGTCAGACAGCAGTTGACTGGCTTGCAGGTCAGGGACTTGATGAGTACAATGTAATCCACATCCAGGGTGTTATGGGTTCTGCAGCTCAGAAGGGACGTTCAGGCGCACTTCAGAGCAAGGCTGACGCAGAGGGCAACTGGAACATCGTTGAGCAGCAGACAGCTGAGTGGAACGCAGAGAAAGCACAGCAGATCGTTCAGTCTGTTATCGATGCAGGTACTAAGTTCAACGTAATCTACGCTGAGAACGACGATATGGCAAAGGGTGCTGTAGCAGCGCTTGATGCAGCAAACATCTCTCACGGTGTTGGCAAAGATGTCATCGTTATGGGCTTTGACTGCAACAAATGGGCTCTTGAGGAGCTGCTTGCTCAGAACTGGAACTATGACGGACAGTGCAACCCGTTCCAGTCATCCTACATCGACGATGTAATCAAAAAGCTTGAGGCTGGTGAGACACTTACAGAGAAGACCATCATCATGGATGAGAAGGGCTTCGACGCAAGCACCATTACTCAGGATGATGTTGATACTTACGGTATCTAATCAGCGTTTCCTAAAATGCATATGAGTAATTAAATGCAGGGCGCGGCGCGATTATGCGCTGCGCCCTCTTTTTGAAAAGAAATATAAAAAGAGAGGTGACACGAGGTTGAAGGATAATCATGTTTTGGAAATGCGTGGCATCCATAAAAGCTTCCCCGGTGTCAAGGCTCTTCAGAATGTGGATTTTACCCTGTGCAAGGGGGAAATTCATGCTTTGATGGGCGAGAACGGAGCCGGAAAATCAACACTTATCAAGGTGTTAACCGGTGTATACGGGAAAGACGCCGGAGAGATTTTTTTGGATGGCGTAGAGGGAGCTGCCTCCATTCACTCTCCGCAGGATGCGCAGAATGTGGGTATCAGTACGGTGTATCAGGAGATCACGCTGTGTCCGAACCTTTCTGTGGCTGAAAATATGTTTATTGGCCGCGACAAAGGTAAGACCGTGAAATGGAAACAGCGTAATAAAGATGCGGACAAAATCCTGACGGAATTGGACATTCCTGCCAAGAGTACCCAGCAGTTAGGATCATGCTCATTGGCTGTACAGCAGATGGTGGCTATTGCCCGCGCAGTTGATATGGACTGCAAGGTTCTTATTTTGGATGAGCCTACGTCTTCACTGGATGAGAGTGAGGTTGAGAAGCTGTTCGGACTGATGCGCAATCTGAAGGCAAAGGGAGTTGGTATTATTTTCGTCACCCATTTCCTTGAGCAGGTATATGAGGTGTGCGACAAAATCACTGTACTTCGTGACGGACAATTAGTCGGTGAATATGTTATTGAAGATCTGCCGCGCGTACAGCTCGTTGCCAAAATGCTCGGTAAAGAGATGGATGATATGGCGGACATCAAGGGAGATGCTGAAACCTATTCGGGTTCCGATGCCGATCAGATCGTATATGAGGCAAAAGACCTTTCAAGCACTGCCGGGATTAAACCGTTTGATTTTCATATCAAAAAGGGTGAGGTCAATGGTTTTACCGGACTGCTCGGATCAGGACGAAGCGAGTCCGTTCGCGCTATATTCGGTGCCGACAGGGTGCTCGGCGGAACCGTGAAAAAGAATGGTAAAGAGGTTAACATAAAGAAGCCTATCCAGGCAATGAAAAACGGAATTGCGTATTTGCCTGAGGATCGTAAGGTTGACGGTATAGTAGGAGATCTTTCTGTTCGTGATAATATAATTTTAGCGCTGCAGGTAATGAAGGGATTTTTCAAACCGTTTTCCAAGGCGCAGGCGCAGGCTTTTGCGGAGGAGTACATCAAGCTTCTTGATATCAAGACAGCATCTGCAGATACACCGATCAAATCGCTTTCCGGTGGAAATCAGCAGAAGGTTATACTCGGCAGGTGGTTATTGACACATCCGGAGTATCTGATTCTCGATGAGCCGACACGCGGTATTGATGTCGGAACCAAGGTTGATATTCAGAAACTTGTTTTGAAACTGGCATCGGAGGGAATGAGTATTACGTTTATTTCGTCCGAGACCGATGAGATGCTTCGTACCTGCTCACGTTTGGTGGTTATGCGTGACGGAAAACAGGTTGGAGAGCTTACCGGTGATGAATTGACGCAGAGTGGTATTATGAGTGCGATAGCGGGAGGTGAGAATAAAGAATGAGTGCATTGAAAAAAATAACAAGTAATCAGATATTTATTCCGATCGCTGCGCTTTTGATTCTGGTGATCATAAACCTGATCCATGATCCGTCATTTTTTGCTATTACATTAGGTGAAAACGCGGCCGGTGATAATGTATTATCAGGCAGTGTTATATCAATTCTCAATTTCGGATCCGAGGTTGCCATACTTGCCATCGGTATGACGTTGGTAACGGCAGCATCAGGAGGACAGGATATTTCCGTAGGCGCGACAATGGCTATCGCCGGTTCTGTCACACTGCGTATTCTGTGCGGTTCTCCTGACAATCCGAATTATGATGAAATGCAGGCACCGATCATTGTGGCTTTCCTGATTGCGGTTTTGGTGTCAATGATATTCGGCGCATTCAACGGAATTTTGGTTTCTATTTTCAAAATCCCGCCTATGGTTGCAACGCTGATCCTGTTTACAGGCGGTCGTTCAATTGCATCGTGGATTAACGGCGGTACTCTGCCGAAGGTTAATGATGCTTCGTTCAAGGTATTCGGCGGATACATACCGGGAATTCCGATTCCAACACCGTTCATTATTGCAATTGCATGTGTGATAGTGATGTTCCTGTTTATGAAATTTACCAACATAGGTTTGTATGTTCAGGCGGTCGGCATTAATGCTTCATCATCACGTTTGAATGGTTTGAATCCGCAGTTCATCAAATTTCTGACGTTTGTTATACTCGGTATTTGTGTTGCTGTTGCCGGCTTTATCAAGGTCAGCCGTAACGGTGATATCAACTATTCGGTTATAGCGAAGGATATAGAGATGGATGCCATCCTCGCGGTTGCTTTGGGTGGAAATGCGTTAGGTGGCGGTAAATTTAACATGGGAGCGTCGGTTCTCGGCGCGTATGTTATCCAGTTCCTGACGACCACTCTGTATGCATTCCATGTTGATTCATCGGCATTGCCTGCATTCAAAGCAATAGTCGTTATCATCCTGGTTGTAATGAGTGCGCCTGCCGTGCGTGACGGAATAGCGCGTATCAAGAAAAAGCGTGCGACGGTAAAGGAGGTGGCGTGACATGGAAGCAACAAAAAAAACACCTTCCTTCTTTGCAAGACTCGGACAGATGAACGAGTCAAACCTGTTGTTGACGATCACGATCGTGATATTTGTGCTTATGTATGTGGGCGCGATTGTGTTCCAGGGTGGCGGATTTTTGTCGGCGCAAACCTTTTTCAACATACTAAACGATAACGCTGCATTGATCATAGGAGCGCTTGGTATGTCGATCGTTATGATCACAGGCGGAATCGATATCTCAATCGGTGGTGTGGCTGCGCTCGTTTCAATGAGTTGCGCGGTTTTCCTTGACAAGCAGGGCGGAAATCTGATTGTTTCGATGCTTCTTGCAATCGGTATCGGATTGGCATTCGGTCTGGTCCAGGGATATTTGGTTGCTTATTTGGAGATTCAGCCGTTTATTGTATCGCTGGCGGGTATGTTTTTTGCCAGAGGTATGACAACAATAGTCAGCAAGGAGCCGTTTAACGTTGCTCATGAGGGCTTTGTAAGCCTGAAGGACACACACGTTATTGTGCCGTTCCTCGGACGTACCAACCGCAAGGGCATTTACGTAGACGCTTATGTGGAGGTTGGGGTTCTCGTTGCTATTGTGCTCGTGATCCTGATGTTTATTTTGCTCAGATGGAGTAAGCTCGGTCGTAATTTCTATGCTGTAGGCGGAAATGCAAACTCAGCGTTGATGCTCGGTATCAATGTAAAACGCACCAGATTTTTATCACATATCATTTGCTCGACATTAGCAGGCATCGGCGGTTTTGTATATTTCGTTCACGTCGGTTCCGGTTCTCCGTCGCATGCGATGGGCATGGAGATGGACGCGATCGCCTGCTCCATTATCGGCGGTACAATGTTGACAGGTGGTGTGGGCAACATACTCGGAACATTTTTCGGCGTGTTGTCATTAGGTACCATCAAAAATATCGTTGCTTCTGCCGGACTCGGCGAGGCATGGTGGACAGGAATCACAACGGCGGCTATGCTGTGTCTGTTCCTGATCATCCAGTCTGTCGTTATGGCATTTAAAGGTCGCAGCGCATCGAAGGGTTGACATAATGATCAATCTGGTTTACAATTACCGAAAACACATGGAATAATTTTTCGGTAATGCCGGAGTTCCCGGAGGTAGTATATGTCCAATGGGAAAAAGAAAAAGCCGGCAGCTGTGTTTGCATTGCTGCTGGTAATATGTATGATAATAACCGGTTGTACCCCTGCCACCTCTACTATTGAGGGGGCAGGGGATATTGGCGTTCATACGGAATTAATCAGAGTGGGTTTTTCTCAATTGGGGGCGGAATCGGATTGGCGTCGCGCAAACACGGAGTCAATCAGGGCATCGCTGACCAGGGAAGCCGGATATCAATTGATTTTTGAGGACGCGCAGCAGAAACAGTCCAACCAGACCATGGCTATCCGCAGGTTTATTCAACAGGGTGTTGATTATATTGTTGTTGCCCCGATGACTGAGCAGGGATGGGATAATGTGCTGAATGAGGCCAAGGATGCAGGAATACCGGTAATTTTAGTGGATAGACAGATTCGTGTTAAGGATCCCACACTTTTTACATGCCATATAGGATCTGATTTCAGGTTGGAGGGTGACAAGGTTTGCGCATGGCTGAAAAAGTTTATCAAAACACGAGGATTAAAACCCTCAGCGGTTCATATAGCAGACCTGCAGGGAACTGTCGGAGCGACTGCGCAGATAGGTCGTTCAGCCAGTTTGACAGCGGCAGCAAAGAGAAATAAATGGGATGTTGTTGCCAGAGAGGACGGAGATTTTACCCAGGCAAAGGGAAAAGAGGTAACGACCCGCATACTCGCCGAATTTCCTAATGTGAATGTGTTATATTGTGAGAATGATAATATGGCATTGGGCGCTATTGATGCTATAGAATCCTCGGGACGGAGAGTGGGTTCGGATATAGAAAACGGTGAGATTTTGATTCTGTCGTTTGACGGAGTGAGCAATGAAGCCATTGAGGCGCTCAAACAGGGAAAGATCGCATGCATCGGTGAGTGTTATCCCATGCATGGACCATACGTGACATCCGCAATCGAGATGATCGAGAGTGGAAAAAAGCCGGACAGAGAATCGTACGTGACAGAATCCATTTACAGTGCTGATTCCTCAATAACGCAGGTTTCGGTCGGGGAGAAAGACTATTCTGTTACGATTATATCTTAGGAGGAGAAAATGGGCCTGTTATTGACAATAGAGGGAAGTATCCTTTTATTTATCCAGAATAATATCAGGAATGAATATTTAACACCTGTAATGAAGGCGGTGACATTGACAGGAGATTTCAAGGGATTATTTTGGATTGTAATATCCACGGTTTTGCTTATCATTAAACAAACCAGAAAGGTCGGAATATGTGTTGCTATTTCTTTGGCGTTTTCCGGAGTGTTTACCAACCTGATAATAAAAAATCTGGTATCCCGAATACGACCTTATGAAATGATAGATGGATTGACAACTGTGATTGAAAAACCGACAGATACGTCATTTCCGTCCGGACACTCGTCATTGGGTTTTGCCGCAGCAGTTGCGCTGTTGTTGTCATTGTCTATGATCGTGAAGAAAAAAACAGCATACATTATCGGCATCAGCGTACTTATTTTTGTGTCGATAGTCGCTTTTTCCAGATTATATCTCGGTGTACATTTTCCGACGGACGTTATATGCGGTGCATTGCTCGGAATAGCTTACGGATTTGCCGGGACGGCTTTAGGAAAACTGCTAATTAAAAAGATATACAGGGAGGAGAGCGGACAATGACCGGAACGGAACAAACAGCTGTACGAATGAAAGCGGACTCCGCCGAAATGGCGGCTTCATCAGATGAGTTGAGAAATGCAGCGCTCACACGGATTGAGGAGATGCTCGGACGTGAACAGGAAGTAATTTTCGCTGAGAATAAAAAAGATCTTGAGGCGGCGGCTGAAAACGGTGTAGCGGAGGCTGTTGTTAAACGTCTGAAATTCGATGAGCACAAATTAGCAGATGTATGCGCAGGTCTGAAACAACTCCGCGAACTCCCTGATCCGTTGGGGATGGTCACATTGGATCGTGAATTGGATGAGGGCCTCAGATTAAAACGAATTACCTGCCCAATCGGGGTGATAGGTGTTATTTTCGAGGCCAGACCGGATGCGCTGGTTCAGATTGCATCACTCTGTATAAAAAGCGGCAACTGCGCACTGCTGAAGGGCGGCAAAGAAACCGTCAACACCAACCGTATACTTTTTAAACTGATACATGACAGCGCGGTTGCGGCAGGACTGCCGGAGAATTGTTTATGTCAGGCGGAGTCGCATGCCGAGATTGATGAACTGCTCGCATGTGACCGGTATGTTGATTTGATCATACCGCGCGGATCAAATGCGTTTGTACGCCATATAATGGATAATACCAAAATTCCCGTTATGGGACATGCGGACGGGATATGTCACATATTCGTTGATGAGTATTGTGATCAGGAGATGGCAATTCGAATTATTGTAGATGCGAAAACGCAGTATACAGCTGCATGCAACGCTGTTGAAACGTTGCTGGTTCATCGCGGTATTGCGGATGAGTTTCTGCCGAAACTGGCAGCTGAATTGACTAAGGAGAGAATAAAAATCCGCGGTACGGCGGAGGTTGTCGCAAAGACTCAGAAATCCCTCAACGCTTCCTCGTTTGATAGTGAAGCGGGTGAAGGAACAAATAAGAATGCTGATAATATCGATATCGAAACCATCACTGATGACGATTTTGAAACAGAGTACCTGTCGCTGACGGTAGGTATCCGTTTAGTTGATGATATCGACGAGGCAATCAGGCATATTAACACCCATGGTTCGCATCATACTGATTCTATAATTACTGACAATGAAAATAATGCTGAACGTTTTATGCAGATGGTCGATTCGGCCGGTGTTTATCATAACTGCTCTACCCGGTTTTCGGATGGATTCAGGTATGGTTTCGGCGCCGAGGTAGGCATCAGCACAGGCAAGATCCATGCTCGCGGTCCGGTTGGTCTCGAGGGACTGGTGACCTATAAATATAAACTCTACGGTCACGGGCAGATTGTAGGAGATTACGCGAGTGGTAAGAGCAGTTTTCATCACAGGGATATGCAATAATCAGATAATGAAAACTGCTGTTTTTGGGAAGAGTGTATTTTGTATCGGGACTGCAAACGGAGGACGTCATGAACAGGACAAAAATAATAATCGGACGTATTATATTCTTCACGGTATTATTGGCGCTCGCGGTATTATTTATCGTTATGGGATGGTGGCTTGCCCTGATAATAGAGGCAGTTGTTTTTGTTGCATTGATCATGGCAATATCCTTTTTCATGGTAAGCCATTCAATGAAACGCAGGGAACCCATGTTCAAAGGAGATGTTATTGAGTGGGGCGCGCCGGGAGCCGGATTGAGTGATATAGTGAGAGATGCCGTAGAATGGCTGGAAACCGGTGAACTTTGGGAACAGACATCTGAGGACGGGCTGCTCCTGAAGGGGCGTTTTGTGAAAAAGGAAGGCTCCCACACCTATGCCCTGTGCTGCCACGGGTATAAAAATCACAGGATGCAGGATATATCAAACCAGGCAAAGCATTTCTATGATCTCGGACATAACGTGTTTGCCGGTAATGCCAGGGGACATGGACGCAGTGAAGGGCGTTATATAGGAATGGGTTGCAAGGAGCGTCGCGATATCGTCGGATGGATTAACATGATAGTAAAAATGGATCCGAAGGCAAAAATATTTCTTTACGGTGTTTCGATGGGCGGTGCAACTGTGATGACAACGAGCGGTGAAAAACTGCCTGATAATGTAAAATGCGCGATTGAGGATTGTGGATTCAGTTCAATATGGGATGAGTTCTCCATGCATTTGAGTGAGGGATTCGGTGTTCCGGTTTTTCCCGTAATGTATATTTGCAATGTTATATGTAAAGCAAAATACGGATTTGAATTCAGACATCATTCGGCTGTAGAGCAGGTGAAAAAAACCAATCTCCCATTTTTGTTTATTCATGGCGATGCTGATACATTTGTGCCATACAGGATGATGAAACCCGTTTTTGAGGCATGTGCGTCTGAGTTTAAAAAGAGCGTTACTATTAATGGCGCGGGACATGCTGAAAGTCATCTGGTCGATCCGAAAACATACTGGCGTGAAGTGGATGCGTGGTTAGAGAAGTATTTGTGATACACGGGGGGAACGGTAGATGAGGGGAATATCAGGAATGTATCATAAAGGCTGGATCGGGCGGACAGTACAGGCACTGTTCATCGTCGGATGCAGCTTTATTCTGTTCTGGTACATGAATATCGGGATAGAGTTTGAGAGTAATGTAGGCAACCTCATTGTTTATGCGTTCAGTTATACTTTTCCTTTAGTGTTTGTTGTCGGCCTGTACGGGATGCGAAGCGGGATGCTTAGTTATTTACTTGTCCTGATGCCGACTTTGTTTTTTTCAACCTCCGACACTTTTTTGCTGACATACCATCTTGTATTGGTATATGTAGTTGCATTTGTTGTAGAAAAAGGATTTCTCCGCTCAATAGTCAAAACTCTGATCAGTGGTATTATTTCCGGATTTATTTTGCATTGGGTTTTTTATTTTGTGAATTATCTCGTGTATTCGAGAGATTTTTCAGATATGGTCGGATGGATATCAGTTACGGACATGGTTGATTCCAGTGCGATGATCATTGTAGCATATCTGATACTTTATTTGATTTTCAGGTTCACTCCCGAATGGATATCACAGCTTTTTAATGTCGGGAATTTCCGGTACCATATAAAGAATGATTTCTACAAAGCCATGAAGGAGCATCAGCCCAGGCATATGCTGGTGAATCAGATTTCCAAATTGCTGACTTTGGAGGCGGTAGTACTTGGTTTTTTGGCTGTTTTGGTTGTGAACTCACTGATACCGGATCTCGGGCAGGTTGTTGAGACCCGGGAGGGAGGGGTGTCTGTCAGCGGTGCGGCAGCAATGACTCCGATGGAGTATGATTCTGACGGAAAACCATTATACAAACTGGGTATGGGGGACACGGGAAACATCGCTGCTGATGAAATAAATCATCTGGAACATCGGGTTGAAAACATTATTAACCGGACTCGATTAGGTGCATTTAGCAATAAAGAAGGAGAAGGATACATTTTTGTTTTAAACAGTGAAGGTGTGGCATTTGATATTAAGCTCATTCTTTTTCTGCTCGATGTAATCATGCCGGTTGTACAATTAATTATATTTTTGATCCAAAGAAGAACCGTGCGGCCTGTCGCGGACATGGGGTATTTTTTGGATGCTTTTGCAAGTGAATCCATCGATGATCGCGAGAAGGCAGCAAATGCGATCACGGAAATCAGGGTGAATACGAAGGATGAAATACAGATGCTCCATGAGAGCCTGACCAATACTGTAAACGAGGTTATAGATTATATCCAAAGACAGCAGGAGGAACAGCAGCTCAAGGAGGATCTCCGTGTTGCTCAAAAGGCGAGTGAGGCGAAATCCGCATTTCTTTCAAATGTTTCTCACGAGATCAGGACGCCGATTAATGCCATTCTCGGAATGGATGAGATGATTTTACGTGAATCTGCGGATAAGGATGTTCGTAAATACGCAACTAATATCCAAAACTCAGGCAGGACGCTGGTGAGTCTTGTCAATGACATTCTCGATTTCTCACGCATTGAGGCGGGTAAACTGGAAATTATTCCGGTTGAATATGAGATGAGTTCAACTCTGAATGACCTCGTAAACATGATCTCGGTTAAGGCAGAGGAGAAGGGGTTGACTCTGAATGTAGATGTAAACAGGCAGCTTCCGCACCTGCTTATCGGTGACGAGGTACGCGTAAAACAGTGTGTTATCAATATCCTGAACAATGCAGTGAAATATACGGAAAAGGGCAGTGTAACCATGACGGTAGGATACGAAAAACGGGATGAAAAACATGCTGATATCCGTTTTGAGGTCAGTGACACCGGCATCGGAATGAAAAAGGAGGATTTGGACAGACTGTATACGCCTTTTGAACGAATTGATGAGAAACGAAACCGAACCATTGAGGGAACGGGACTCGGCATGAGCATTGTCAAACAGCTTCTCGACATGATGGGTGCGAGTTTGGAGGTTGAATCAGTCTATGGTGAGGGTTCAAAGTTTGGTTTTACCATTACCCAGGAGGTTATTTCATGGGAACCGATGGGTGATTTTGCAGATATGTACGAACGATCATTGGAGAGCGCGGATGAATACGAGACACTTTTTCAGGCGCCGGATGCGAGAATACTGGTCGTAGATGACACGCAGATGAACCTGACGGTGGTAAGGGGACTGCTGGAGCCGACGAGAATGAAGATTGACACGGCGCTCAGCGGTTATGATGCAATAAAACGAGTGAAAAATAATTCATACGATCTGATATTCCTCGACCAGCGCATGCCGGGAATGGATGGGATAGAGACGCTGACTGCCATGAAGGAGCTTCCTGAGGAGGGCATGGGACCTGCGGGCGAGACGAACCTGAGTTATCATGCGCCATGTGTTGCGCTGACGGCGAATGCCATATCAGGCGCGAGGGAGCGATTCATTCAGGCAGGCTTTGATGATTATCTGACCAAGCCGATTGACAGTAAAAAGCTGGAGTGCCTGATCCAGAACATGCTCCCGGCAGAAAAGGTTCTTCATAAAGGTGATGCTGGTTATCTGACTGACGAAGCATTGGCGGTTCAGATTGCTGCTGCGAGGGGGCCGGGAGACAAAACGCTGAAAAAATACGCAGAAATAGACGTGATAGATTATGAGACAGCAATCAAAAACTGCCTACGTGAGGATATCCTGCGCGAGGCTGTTCGAGATTTTACCATGAGTGCGAAGACCGGTCCGGACGAGATAGAAACTTTGCTTGAGGAAGGTGATATCAGGAATTACACGGTGAAGGTTCATGCGCTGAAAAGCTCCGCGAGGCTGATCGGTGCGATGGAGCTGTCAAAACAGGCAGCTGATCTGGAGGCGAGCGGTGATGCCGGAGATATTGACACTATCCGTAAAAAAACACCGGCGCTTCTCCGGGATTATCGTTCTTTGGGTGAAATACTGATACAGATTGATGACGAGAGCCGTACACGTACAGATTCGAGGCCGGAAATTGATATAGACAGTCTTCATGAGGCATTTATGGGTATTCGTGAATACACCGAAGCGTTTGATTTTGACAGTGTTGACTCGATCATAGATACATTGGACGGTTACAGGATGCCGGATGAGGAATCGGAGAGGTATGAGCGTATCCGCGACATGGCGATGAAACTGGATCATGACGGACTGCTGGCGGAGCTTGAGAAGGATAACTCATAGTTTTTTCGAACTTTTTGAAAATATAAAATAAAGTTTTGCACTGTTTGTGATTATATGTTATAGTATGAAGATGTGTATTATGAAGATTAGGGAAAGGAGAAATGATCCAATCATCACCTGATAATTGGATTATGTGTGTAGAGTATGGATAGAAAAATCATGCTGATCGGCGACGCCAATGGATTCATGGTAAATGCTACCGTAAAGGCACTTGAAAAAGCAAGTTATGAGGTGCTGACGGTAATGCCTGATGTGGATGAGATATACAAATTGAAGCAAACGCCGGACATATGGATTCTCTATGTGGAGGACCTGGATGAGGAATTAGTCAAGGTTCTGACATATTGCAAGGACACCGTAGGCGGGCGCGGAGCCTTTTTCTATCTGATCGGAAATCCGGAGGATATAAAGGAAATCATGAAACATGTTCCTGACTCTCTGGTGAAAAAAGTATTCGAACGCCCCGTGAACAATCAGGATCTGATCAAAGAACTCAATCATGTTGTCGATCGTGATGAGCTCGGAGAGATAACAAGGAGTATCCTGATTGTAGATGATGATCCGACTATGGTTAGAATGATCAAAAATCTGTTGTCGGAAAAATACAGGATATATATGGCTAATTCAGGGATGAATGCGATAACTCTGTTAGTTAAGAACAAGGTTGACCTGATTCTGCTTGATTACGAAATGCCTGTAGTCGACGGATCGCAGGTATTGGAGATGATCAGATCCGAACCTGCAACCAGGGATACGCCGGTAATCATGCTGACAGCAAAGGATGACAGGGAGAGCGTCATGAAGGTTTTGGAATTAAAGCCCGAAAAATACCTGCTCAAATCCATGCCACCGAACATGTGGGTGAAGGAGATAGATGATTATTTCAGAAGTAAGATGTAAAAAGTCTTTACAAATGAATGTAAGTGTGTTATATTGTTATAAATCGTTGATGAGGACGAGTACATAGGTGAATGATCAACAGAGAGGAATGTCGTGGCTGAGAGCATTCTGTTCGGAACCCTGTGGAAAACCACCTCGGAGAGGCCCCAATAAGGTTCGGTGACTCCGTTACAGTCAAAATGAGTGGTCGGGAAACCGGCAACATGGGTGGAACCGCGTAGAAACTTGCGTCCCATGATCCTACGGTTAGTGGGGTTGTGGGACTTTTTTGTATTAAACAGGAGGAAGAATAATTATGGAGAAAGAAGAATTTTTAAGCGTGTACCGCCATTCGCTGGCGCATATTCTGGCGAAAGCAGTGATTGAGATGTTCGGAAAGGAAAATGTGCAGTTTTCAATCGGACCGCAGATTGACGACGGTTGTTATTACGATTTTACCCTTCCGCGTACGATCACGCAGGATGATTATGCCACCATTGAAAACAAGATGCGTGAGATTCTGAAACGTAAGGAGGATTGGACACGCAAGGAGGTTTCCAAGGACGAGGCCCGGGAGATTTTTAAGGATCAAAAATTTAAATTGGAGTTGATAGAGGAACTGCCTGAGGAGGAGATAATCACTATCTATTACACAGGTGACGATTATGTTGATCTGTGCCGCGGTCCTCATGTGGAGAATTCACAGGAACTCTTATCTACCGCGTTTCAGGTGAAATCGGCTTCCGGAGCATACTGGAGAGGTGACGAGAACCGCGACTCCATGCAGAGGATATATCTGTATGCGTTTCCTGACAAGCAGCAGTTAAAGGATCATCTGACTCTGGTTCGTGAGGCGATGGAGCGTGATCATAAAAAGTTAGGACCGCAGTTAGGACTTTTTATGTTCCATGAGACTGCACCGGGGATGCCGTACTGGCTGCCGAAGGGGTGGAAACTTTACAATGCGCTTTTAGAGTTCTGGAGAGGCATTCACGAGCGTCACGGCTATCAGGAGATTGCAGCGCCGATGCTGAATTCACGTGAATTATGGATTACCAGCGGTCATTGGGCACATTATCAGAATAATATGTTTATTTCAGAGATTGATGAAAACACCGTGTATGCGGTGAAACCGATGAACTGTCCGAACGCGATCAATGTTTATCGAAATGAGGGGCGTTCGTATAAGGATTTTCCACTTCGGTTTTCTGAGACAAGTCCGATTCACCGCAAGGAAAAATCAGGTGAGCTGAACGGGTTGTTCAGAGTTCAGCTTTTTCATCAGGATGATGACCACACCTTCCTTACCGAGGATCAGATCGGTGAGGAGATTGCCGACATTATGGAAATAGCGAACGAGATTTACAACACGCTTGGACTCACTTACCGTGCTGAGCTGTCAACCAGACCGGATGATTTCATGGGCGATGTGGCTCTGTGGGACAAGGCAGAGGCAGAGTTGAAGGATATCCTTGACAAGACCTACGGCGAGGGCGGATACGAGATTAATGAAGGCGACGGCGCTTTTTACGGACCGAAAATCGACCTGCAGATGAAGGATGCTCTGGGACGTGAGTGGCAGATGGGTACGATACAGCTCGATTTCCAGTTGCCGGGTAATTTTGAGTTGAAATACGCTGCGTCAGACGGGACATTAAAACAGCCTGTTATGATCCATCGCGCGATTTTCGGGTCGTTTGAGCGGTTTATAGGAATTCTGATCGAGAATTTCAAAGGGGCGTTTCCATTCTGGCTTTCTCCGATCCAGGTGTCTATCGTGCCGATTCGGACCGAGCACAATGAGTACGCCAAGCAGGTAGAGGATGCTTTGCGTGACAGACGTATTCGTGTGGAAACAGATTATTCCGATAAAAACATGATGAACAAGATCAAGAATTATAAAAAGGCCAAGACGCCGTACATTGTAGTTATCGGTGACAAGGAGGCGGAGAACGGCACCGTTTCGTTGAATGTGAGGGGCTCGAATAAGCAGGTTAATGACGTGCCGTTGGATGAGTTCATTGAAATGTGTGAGCGGATGGAAAAGGAAAAGTCACTGGAGTTAGATTCATGATAACATCCGCGAAATGGTAGTGTATTTCGCTCGGGACTACGTTTTCACCTGTTTTTAACGCAGCGGTGCATGGCTCGAAAGAACCTCGCCTACGCACCGGCGTTAAAAAAGTTCCCTCGCCGAAACACACATATCGCATTCGCTGCAGATACTATTCAAGAGGATTAGTTTCATTAGAATCTTGAGTGTTAGTAAGAATTAATGGTACGGGAGGATAGTGTTAATGAAATCACTGGAACAGGAATTAAAAGGTAACAGTTATCCGGGGCGGGGAATCGTTATTGGGAAGACTCCGGACGGAACGAAAGCGGTAACTGCGTATTTTATCATGGGACGCAGTGAGAACAGCCGGAACCGTGTGTTCGCAGAGGATGGTGAGGGGATCAGGACACAGGCCTATGATGAGTCAAAGGTTGAGGATCCGAGCCTGATCATTTATGCGCCGGTGCGCGTTCGCGGTATTGATACTATCGTGACGAACGGTGATCAGACCGATACGATTTATGATTATATGGAAAAGGGATGGAGTTTTGAACAGGCGTTGAAGCTGCGTGAGTTCGAGCCTGACGCACCGAATTATACTCCTCGTATTTCCGGAATAATGCGTGTGAATCGCGGCAGTTTTGATTTCGCCATGTCGATATTAAAAAGCCATAACGGAGATCCTTCCGGATGTGACCGGTTCACATATCATTATGAGAATCCGCCCGCAGGTGAGGGATATTTTATCCACACATACATGGGTGACGGAAATCCACTTCCTAGTTATCAGGGTGATCCTACACCGGTGGATGTTATGGATGACATAGATGCCTATACGGAGATGATCTGGAACAGTTTAAATCAGGAGAATAAAGTCTCATTGTTTGTTCGATTTATAGACATTAATACAGGTAAATATGATACGCGAATCGTTAATAAAAATCAGTGAAGACACTGTATTGTGGGAATAGATAGAACACTGCAAAACAGAGTTGAATAAGGGAGGATTTTATATGAAAGAATTAGAATTAAAATACGGATGCAACCCGAACCAGAAACCATCAAAAATCTATGCGCAGGATGGTGGTGAATTACCGGTAAAAATCCTGAATGGAAAACCGGGCTACATCAATTTTCTGGATGCGTTGAACGGTTGGCAATTAGTATCGGAATTAAAAAAAGCAACAGGATTGCCGGCAGCGACATCGTTCAAGCATGTGTCACCGGCCGGTGCGGCGGTAGGTCTGCCACTTTCTGAGGTTGAGGCAAAGATTTATTGGGTTGATGATTTAGGAGAATTATCTCCGCTCGCAGCTGCATATGCCCGTGCAAGGGGCGCTGACAGAATGTCGTCCTACGGTGATTTTATTGCATTGTCGGATGTGTGCGATGTATCGGCGGCGCAGATTATCAAGCGTGAGTTTTCCGATGGTATCATTGCTCCCGGATATGAGCCGGAAGCGCTGGAAATGCTCAAGGAAAAGAAAAAAGGCGCATATGCAATAATTGAGATGGATCCGGATTTTGTTCCTCCTCAGATTGAACACAAGGAGGTGTTTGGCATCACATTTGAGCAGGGGCGTAATGAACTAAACATCGATAAGGACTTTTTCAATAATATTGTCACTAAAAACAAAGACCTGCCGGATAGTGCGCGAATCGATATGTCAGTAGCGATGATCACACTGAAATACACACAATCAAATTCAGTATGTTTTGTCAAAGGCGGTCAGGCAATCGGTGTCGGAGCCGGACAGCAGTCACGTATTCACTGCACGAGACTTGCCGGACAGAAAGCTGATAACTGGTTGCTGCGTCAGTCTCCGCAGGTGTTGAATCTTCCGTTCAAGGAGGAGATCAAGCGTGCGAACCGCGACAATGCGATTGACCTGTATATCGGCGCAGATTACATGGATGTGCTGGCGGATGGAGAATGGGAAAAAGTATTCACAGAGAAGCCTCCTGTTTTTGAGGAGGCGGCCAAACAGGCATGGATACGTGAATATGCAAAGGATGTTGTATGTGGTTCGGATGCGTTTTTCCCGTTTAGCGACAATGTTGAGAGGGCGTTCCGTTCGGGAGTAAAATACATAGCACAGCCAGGTGGCTCTATTCGTGACCAGGAGGTTATCGATGCCTGTGACAAGCACGATATCGTCATGAGCTTTACCGGGATTAGATTATTTCACCACTAAAAAGGAGTGAGAAAAATGAGTGAGAAATTAAAAGCAGCAATATTAGGAGGAACCGGCATGGTCGGGCAGCGGTTTATTTCCCTGCTTGAGAACCATCCCTGGTTTGAGGTTGCAGCGATTGCGGCCAGTCCGCGTTCAGCAAGTAAAACCTATGAGGAGGCGGTCGGCGACAGGTGGAAGATGGATACGCCGATGCCGGAGGCTGTAAAGAAAATAATAGTAAAAAATGTCAACGAGGTAGAGGCGGTAGCTTCGGTAGTTGATTTCTGTTTCAGCGCGGTCGACATGACCAAAGATGAGATCAAAAAAATAGAAGAGGACTATGCGAAGGCTGAAACCCCCGTTGTTTCCAACAACAGCGCGCATCGTTGGACTCCTGATGTACCGATGATCATTCCCGAGATCAATCCTGAACACCTCGCAGTGATCGATCACCAGAAACAGCGACTCGGTACTTCCAGAGGATTTATTTGCGTGAAACCGAACTGCTCAATACAGAGTTATACTCCGGTACTCACTGCATGGAAAAAATGGGAGCCGACGGTAGCAGTTGTGTCTACATACCAGGCCATTTCGGGCGCAGGCAAAACCTTCAGGGACTGGCCGGAGATGGAGCACAATATCATTCCGTATATCGGCGGTGAGGAGGAAAAAAGCGAGAAAGAGCCACTGCGAGTTTGGGGACATGTTGAGAATGGTGAGATCGTTCCGGCAGACGGACCGGTTATTACCAGCCAGTGTATTCGTGTACCCGTGCTGAACGGACATACGGCAGCGGCATTTGTTAATCTGAAAAACAAGGCAACTAAAGAGGAACTGATCGAGGCTATGGAGAATTTCTCCGGTGAGCCGCAAAAATTAAATCTTCCAAGCGCTCCGAAACAGTTTATCAGATACATGGAGGAGGATGACAGACCTCAGGTTTCACTGGATGTTGACTATGAAAACGGGTATGGAATTACTATCGGGCGGCTTCGTGAGGATAATTACTTTGATTGGAAATTTGTCGGGTTGTCGCATAATACCGTTCGCGGCGCAGCGGGCGGAGCGGTACTGATGGCTGAACTTCTCAAGGCAAAGGGATTGCTGAACGCAAAATAAGTTATGTCACCGGACGATGGCGGGCTATGGCAACTCTCGTGGATGATGTTTTGCGGATTTACAGGTAGGAATATGACGATTAATTATTATTCGGTGTGCTAGGAGGATGACTGTATGGAAAAATTCAGATTCTTGGTTAAGGGAGTTGTCCGTTATCAGGACACGTATCTTGCGGTGGAACGTTGGTATGATGACCGGATTTTTGATCCTTATCAATGGGAGTTCATTGACGGAGTTTTGGATTTCGGAGAGACTCCCGAGGCGGCGGTATGCCGTGTTGTTAATGAGCGTGTCGGATTGAATGTCGAGGTTGTAAAACCACTCTATACCTGGGGCTTCACGGCCGGGGAGGTATGTACCTGCGGCATTGCCTTTTTATGTGATACACTGTCTCCGGAGACGGTTTTATCCGAGGATCTGCATGATTGCCGATGGGTTACCAAGGATGAAATTCCGCATGTCATAACAAATAACCATGTGGTCGAGGATATCAGAAATTGTGGCTTTATTGAGGATTTCGGCTTAGATGATTTCGGCGATCTGGATCTTTTTATTGATCCGATGGATATTGAATAACAGAGGGGGAAGGGAATATGATTTCACAGCTTATTAAAAAGATTCAGGAGAAAAAGGCTCCGATAGTTGTCGGTCTCGATCCTATGATCTCATATGTGCCGAAGGCTGTTATGGAGGATGCCATGGCTCGTTATGAGGAAACCCTGGATGCTGCAGGAGAGGCTATATGGCAATTCAACAAGGCAATAGTTGACAAGATATTTGATTTGATTCCTGCTGTAAAGCCGCAGATAGCCATGTATGAACAGTTCGGCGTTCCGGGAATAATTGCTTATGATAAAACAGTCAGATACTGCAAACAAAAAGGTTTGATCGTAATCGGAGATGTTAAAAGAAATGATATCGGAACGTCATCGGCAGCATACGCGAACGGCCACCTCGGCTCAATCATGATAGGACGCACGGAACTGAGAGGATTCCACGAGGACATGATAACCGTAAATCCGTATCTGGGTACTGACGGAATCAAGCCCTTTGTTGATGTATGCAAGGAAAAGGACAGGAGTATATTTGTCCTTGTAAAAACATCAAATCCGTCATCAGGAGAATTTCAGGACAGAGTATTGTTGGATGAAGAACAGGCTGACAGAGAGGATGTTTCAGCTGAGGAATTGATCAGGTCCGGAAAGCCTCTGTATGAGTTGGTAGCAGAAAAAGTAAATGAGTGGGGAGCTGACTGCATGGACGGTGATTATTCTGAGGTCGGCGCTGTTGTGGGGGCAACATATCCGGCAATGGGAGCCGCGCTCCGAAAACTCATGCCACATGCATATATCCTCGTGCCGGGCTACGGTGCGCAGGGCGGAACCGCAGCATCGTTACGCCCGTATTTTAATAAAGACGGTTTGGGAGCGATTGTTAATTCATCTCGAGGGATAATCTGTGCATATCAGCAGAATGCGTATAAAGAATTCGGAGAGGAGCATTTTGATGAAGCCTCCAGGCAGGCGGTATTAGATATGCGTGATGACATAAATTCTATTTTTTAGTCAGTTAATATGTGATGACATTGGTTCAGATTTTTTAGAGGATAAAATCATGAAAAAAGCATTGAACGACTGTGTTGTTTTGGAAACAGAGCGTTTAGCACCGGATGTGTTCTCGCTTCGGTTGGAGACGGATATAGCGAATAAAGCAAAAGCGGGACAATTTGTCTCGCTTTACTCGCATGACGGGGGGCATTTACTACCACGTCCGATCAGTATTTGTGAGATTGATGCTGCGGAAGGTCAGTTGAGATTGGTTTACCGGGTTGTGGGATTCGGTACGGCTGAGTTCTCGATGATGAAACCCGGCAATAAGATCCGTGTTATGGGACCGCTCGGCAATGGATTTCCTTTAGTGGAAAATATTGATGATAATCGTAGAAATATTATATTAATCGGTGGAGGAATTGGAATTCCGCCGATGTTATCAGTGGCAAATACAATACATGAAGGTGTTCCGAAAGGAAAAGACTGCCGAATTACTGCCGTATTGGGTTACAGGGATCACCATACTTTTTTGTCTGATGATTTATATAAAATGGCAGACAATTTAATCATAGCAACAGATGACGGCAGCAGAGGAACTCATGGAACAGTGATTGATGCTATGAATGAGCATGATGTCAGTGGGGATGTTATATATGCCTGTGGTCCTATGCCGATGTTGCGTGGAGTAAAAGCATGGTCGGAGGAGAATGGCATTCCGGCCTGGATATCGTTAGAGGAGAGGATGGCCTGCGGGATAGGCGCATGTTTGGGATGTGTATGCAAAACGACGGATAAGGATGATCATTCGCAGGTGAACAACGCCAGAGTTTGCAAGGATGGTCCTGTATTCCCGGCAGAGTATGTAACACTGTGATTTTAGACTGAGGAGAGGTAAAGGATATGAGTCGGCTATTGAAGGTGAATTTTGCAGGAATAGAATTTGAGAATCCGATTACGACAGCCTCGGGGACTTTTGGCTCCGGGATGGAATACAGTGAGTTTGTAGATATTGAGGAATTGGGCGCTGTAACGACCAAGGGGGTTGCCGATAAGCCATGGGAAGGAAATCCCACTCCACGTGTTGTTGAAACAAATGCAGGTATGCTAAACGCGATAGGATTGCAGAATCCCGGTATCGACACGTTCGTAAAACGGGATTTGCCTTTTTTAAAAGAAAAAGGATCCCGGGTGATCGTTAATGTATGCGGTCATTCCGAGGAGGAATACTTAAGGGTGGTTGAACGGCTGGCTGAGAAGGATGTCAGTTCGGCAGTCGATATGCTGGAAATCAATATATCATGTCCAAACGTAAAACAGGGAGGAATCGCTTTCGGACAAAAGCCTGATATGGCTGAATCGATTACCAGGGCAGTAAAAAAAATCGCAGCTCAGCCTGTTGTTATGAAGCTGTCACCAAATGTTACGGATATTACGGAGATGGCTCTCGCGGTGGAGGCAGGGGGAGCGGACGGAGTTTCCCTCATAAACACATTGACCGGAATGAAGATTGATGTCAGGAAAAAAGCATTTGCTCTCGCAAATCAGACCGGTGGTATGTCAGGTCCTGCCATACATCCGATAGCTGTCAGAATGGTCTATCAGGTAGCTCATGCGGTTAAAATCCCGATTATCGGAATGGGGGGAGTGCAGTCAACAGACGATGCGTTGGAACTCATGATGGCGGGCGCTACGATGGTGGCTGTGGGAACAGCGAATTTTTATCATCCCACAATTACTGCGGAGATAATAGACGGGTTGGAGGCATATGCGAATGCTGAAGGACTGAATTCCATTACCGAGATAATCGGATGTGTCGGGTAGTATAGGAATTATAATACTGTCAGTGGAAATGTGGTGAATGTAATTTGTATTATCAGAAAAATAAAACCGGGCTGAAGGATAACGCCTTCAGCCCGGCCTTTTTATATCACGGGGGAGTAGAGAAACTGGGGTCATCTACTCGATTTTTATGTCTCCCGCAGAGGTGTCCAGTTCAATGCGATGAGGATCGGAGGTGTCGGTTGCAGCTATTGTCACATCATCATCGAAATTTGATCCCATGTAATAAACATCACCGGCGGAGGTGTCTAATTCGAAGGTGTATTTTTTCGCATCATCCTTATTTCCGAAGGTAAAACGGAAATCCCCGGCAGACATATCGCCTACCAAATCCTTTACGGAGGAATTATCGAAAACAGCATCTCCGGCGGACATGTCAAGTTCGGTCTTTCCTTCAAAACTTGATCCGTGGATGTTAATGTTTCCTGCTGACATATCAAACTCAGTGTTTCCGGTTACGGTTGTATCGTTCATAGTAAAATCACCGGCGCTTTGGTCTACGATCAATCTGTCTATATCTGCGCCTGTTATGCTTGTATCACCTGCGGACAGATCGATATCATATGACAGTTTTGTTCCTTTTGGAATCTTTACTGTAACAACACCGTCATTTTTTCCCCAGTTAAACAGTGAGAATGAGTTTTCCTGTTTGATCGTGATTTTACTGTTGCCGGAATTATATGCTATCTCCGGACGTGAGGAGAATTTGCCGTGATAAGAGCATATGATTTCCGAACCATCTATCTGCTCAACTCTGACATCTCCTGAGCTGAGAGAAATACTGACTGACTTGGGACCGCTTGCCGGGAATTTGTTCTCACCGTCATAATCCTTACCGGAGGTTATGCCCCAGAATGAGCCACCCCATATGCCTTTCCCCATGAATATGCTTATTCCGACTTTTAGTATCATGGCGGAGACGATTACAATAACAATTATCAGAACTATAGGCATCCCGAATTTCGGCTGGTACTCCCACTTGGCAGTTGCAGAAGAAGGCTCTGTTTGTTCCGGGATGTTACCGCGGTTTTTTTCATACTTTTTTAATGACTTTGATAATTCCTTCAGCCGGTTGCCTGTGCTGGTAGAGTAGATGATGAAGAAAACTCCGACTGCAGCAAACAGTAGAACTGAAGCACTCAGCATATCGCCTAAAACACCGGGTAACAGTTGGAATAACGGTGATGAACCAGGTGCCAGTACGCACAGGATGATTCCGATAACCAACTGTGCGGTACGCGCACTTTCCATTTTTTCAATAGTGTGGTTCAGATCCCCTTGGGCATTCATATCCAAAGCCACTGCATCCTTGTTGATGCCTCCGTAGCGGGATGTCATGCGGGATGCCATGATGAAAAATGCAATTGCGACGGCAATACATGAGAAGAAACCAATTCCGCTGAGGGCGCCTCCTAAATCTCCGGCTGATATATGATCAAACAGTTCGTCAATCATACTGGCAGTAAATGGAGCCAGGATGCACAGCGCCACTGCGGCTGCAACCAGGAATGCATGACGTTTAGTGAATGATATGTAGGTATTCAGGTGCGTGGAGTTCCATGCGTAAAAATGTCTGTATTTACTCTTGTATTTCGTGTCGTATTCACCGGTTTGACGGTTGGCCTCTGTTTCCGGACCGAATTGCTGTTTGTTCGGACCGCCCATTGCCTGACCTGTAGCGGTCTGCTGACCGGGACCTGTATAGCCGTATCCTATGCCGCCTCCGGCAGCTACGTTATTGTTGCCGGCTGCACGTTCCGAAGACATTGAAGCGTGTGCAGTTATGATTTCCTCTACTCCGAGTTCCTTTGCTATCTCATCAAAATCTCCGAATTCGTCAATGACGGTTTTTCTGGCTGCCTCGTCGGACATGCCATCGGATATAAGACCGTCGTATTTATCCTCCATCATTTGCAGGAGTTCTGCCTTGGCGCGAAGGGTATCCGGCGTGTCCTTCACCCCGTCAAACAGGCTGTTCAAGTATTCCCTTAACTCTTCCATGGTCAATTCTCCTCCCTTCCGGTTGAAAGTTTATCTGACTCACTCTGTCCGGTTGCCGATACCATATTCATCTCTTTATCTGAATCTGATAAATTCTCTTCGACAAACCGGTCGATCACATCTTTGGTTACCTGCCACTCGTCACATTTTTCCTTGTAGTAATCAATTCCCTTGGTTGTGATCCTGTAGTAGGTTCGTTTTTTGCCGGAATCGCCGGCTGAAACATAGGAGTCGATATAACCGTTTTTCTCCATGCGGGAAACCGCCGAATACAGTGTGGTTTCCTTGATCACATATTTGTCCTCGGACATCCTGCGGATGGATTTGGATATTTCATATCCGTAGGACGGTTCCTTCAGCAGCAGGTACAGGATGATAGTGTCGTTGCACCCGCGCATTACATCACTGCTTATCATGGAATCATCTCTCCTTTCGTCCGGTGCATTGGTATCACATTATCATCTGTTATTGAATTAATTGAGATTTTTAATTGAGATTTCAGTGGTATTCTGCACCTGTTTGTCTGACGTAGTACGGCTGACATATTACGTCTGTCGTTGTAACGATGGTTATACTATATCACATATAGTACGACAGGTCAAGTATTTTTTTATAAAAATTTGAGAATAAATAAAAAGTTCCTCAAAAACCGCGGAAAACCGGGTAATGAAGAACTGTTTTATATCTTTCAGTGTGTATTAAGAAAACGCTGATTACCGATTTTTTGCGCTAAGCATTCTCATTGAGTTCAGAATAGCAATCACAGCGACTCCTACATCAGCGAACACCGCAAGCCACATGTTTGCCAGGCCGAGGGCTCCGAGAATCATTATGGAAAATTTCACTGTCAGGGCAAATACTATATTTTCACGAATAATACGCATGGTCTTTCTGCCGATGCCGATTGTTTTTGCAATTTTTGATATATCATCATCCATGATTACTATATCAGCTGCCTCGATGGCGGCATCGCTGCCCATGCTGCCCATGGCTATCCCGACATCGGCGCGCATCAGAACAGGTGCGTCATTGATTCCGTCTCCGACGAATGCAACTTTTTTATTGCCTGTCGGATCTATGAGTGATTCGACGGCAGTAACCTTGTCAGCGGGGAGGAGTTCTGATTTGACCTGGTCAATGCCGATGCTTTCCGCTATGCGTTTCGCGACTGAATCCACATCTCCGGTCAGCATAACGGTATTCGTTATTCCGACCTTTTTCAGATTCTTCAACTCGGCGGATATACCATCCTTGACCTTGTCGGCTATGACGATGCAGCCGTAATACTTTTTATCGTCAGCGGATGCGAGATGAACGATCGTGCCGATAGCGTCACAGGGCGGTACTGTTATCCCGTTTTCAGCCATGAGTTTTTCGTTTCCGGCGAGCAGGGTTTGTTTACCTGTATGACCGCTCGGAGTAATGCCCGTCTGTGTCGATGGGTTTTCCGGCAGTGAACCGGGAACTCCGTTTATTGTTGCCCGTATGCCATGTCCGGCAATTTCCTCGACATTTTCGACGATGTTCAGATCGATCGGAGTGCCGAAACGCTGCTCATATGCCTCTCGTATGGAAACGGCGATCGGGTGGTTGGAATATCCCTCGACATGTGCGGTGAGACGTAGAACATTAAAAATCGGATCGCGTTCGTTGAAGGATTCGTTACGCCCATCATTGTCATCCGGATATGATTTAGGGAAAAAGTATGGTTCGCCGTTTGCGGGGTGTATTTCCTGAACCCGAAATTCTCCTAACGTGAGCGTGCCTGTTTTGTCAAAAGCAATTGTTCGTAAGGAAGCGGTCAGTTCGAGAAAATTGGAGCCCTTTACCAAAACACCGATGCGGGACGCTGCTCCGATACCTGCAAAAAATCCCAGCGGAACGGAAATAACGAGTGCGCAGGGACAGGAGATGACGAGGAATATGCATGCCCGCTTCAGCCATATGCCCCAGTTTCCACCGATTATCAGAGGCGGAATAATCGCAAGCAAAATAGCGGCGATGGTAACGACCGGTGTGTAGTATCTCGCAAAACGAGTAATGAAATTTTCGGTTTGCGCCTTTTTCTCGGAAGCGCTCTCGACGAGCTCAAGGATTTTCGATACGGTCGAATCATCAAATTCCCTGGTTGTCTCAACAATCAGAGTGCCGGAGCCGTTGATGCAGCCGGAGATAATTGTGTCACCGGTCGAAACAGTTCGAGGCACGCTCTCACCGGTGAGCGCAGCAGTGTCAATCAGGGAGGAACCCTGTATGACCACGCCGTCTAATGGGATGCGTTCGCCGGGCAGTACAGTGATGTGTGTGCCAATCTCAACATCGTCGGGATCGACCTGTGTGAGCTGACCGTCCTGTTCGATATTCGCGTACTCCGGAACAATTTCCATCATCGCCGTGATGGACTGGCGCGATCTGTTAACTGCTACATTCTGGAACAGCTCGCCCACCTGATAAAACAGCATAACGGCAACTGCCTCACTGTATTCTCCTACAGCAATAGCGCCGAACGTGGCGATCATCATCAAAAAGTTCTCGTCAAAAACACGACCGTGACAGATGTTTTTTGCTGCACGCATCAGGACATCATATCCTATTATCAGATATGGGACGAGAAAGGCAAGAGGAGATATGTACCATGGCAGTTTCTCAAATACTCCCGCGTGTTCCATAATAAAAAGCACGGCAAATATGACACCGGAAATAACGATGCGCAGAAGCCATTTTTTTTGCTTTTTATTCATAAAACCACCTGACAGTCGGGCTCAACCTTTGCTATTACCCGAACTGCCTCGGCAACAACACTGTCGAAAACAGAGTCATCGGCATCGATCATCATTTTCTGTGTCATAAAACTGACGGATGCATCGTTGACACCGGCGATTTTTTTGATGGCATCCTCCATTTTTGCAGCGCAATTGGCACAATCCAGATCCTGAAGTTTGAATTTCTTTTTCATAATTATTAACCTCCGTGATGGTATACAGAGGGAATCCTGAGTAGTAATTCCCGTCAATAGATTCTGTATAGCTGATGGTGAATAAAACACTTGAACAACTGTTCATATATAATATACACCCACCGGTACAGTTTGTCAATACTTTTTTTAATATGTAAAAGGGTTGACATACACTGCGTTTGGCTGTAAAATATCGTTATGTTGTGAATAATCCGAAGTGAGGAGTTTGAAAATGGATAATCGGGCGATGATGGCTCTTGGGGGCGGGTTAAACAGGGCGTTTGACCGGCTGGTGGATATACAGGGAAAACATGGTCCCATCGACCGTGAACTGTATAACCAATATGATGTGAAGCAGGGGCTCCGTGACACCAAAACAGGACGAGGCGTGCTGACCGGATTGACCGAGATAGCAGAGGTTATCGGTTCCATGGACCATGACGGGAAAAGGGTTCCGTGCGAAGGTCTGTTGCAGTATCGTGGCTACGATGTTGCACTGCTTCTGAAAAATGCACACTCGGAGCGTTACAATTTAGAAAAAGCAACATATCTGCTGTTGTTCGGTGAACTTCCGGATGAGGAGGATTTTGCCGGGTTTTTGAATATTCTTGCATCTCTCAGGGAGTTGTCGGGTTCATTTGTGCGTGATGTCATCATGAAAGCACCCAGTGAGAACATAATGAATGCGTTGCAAAAATCAGTGCTGACACTCTATTCATATGATGAAGCACCGGACGATATTTCACTTCCGAATGTTTTGAGACAGTCACTGCAGCTCATAGCAAAGGTTCCGATGATTGCAGTATACAGTTATCATGCGTACATGCACTATGTGAAAAATGCGGATCTGATCATTCGCCAGCCGAGGAAAGATCATTCCACCGCAGAGAATATCCTTCGCATGGTGAGGCCGGACGGGCAGTTCACTGAATTAGAGGCGCTCGTTCTCGATGTTGCGTTAGTTTTGCACGCTGATCACGGTGGCGGTAATAACTCAACGTTTACGGATCATGTGGTTACTTCATCAGGGACAGATACATATTCGGCAATCTCGGCATCAATAGCATCGCTCAAGGGACCGCGTCACGGCGGAGCGAACCTGCGTGTACAGATGATGTTTGATGATCTGATGGAAAACTGTGACTGGCATACTGATGCAGGTGTTGAGGATTATCTGAAAAAGATCCTTGCGCGCGAGGCGTTTGATCGCAGCGGTTTGATTTACGGTATGGGACATGCTGTTTATACATTATCCGATCCTCGTGAGGTAATATTGAAAGACATGGCGGAAAAGTTAGCTGCCGAGACCGGTATGGAGGAGGAATTTGCACTCTACGATCGTGTTGAGCGTTTGTCAAAGGATATGATCATGAACAGCCACCCGGGTCGAAAACCCGTTTCGGCTAATGTTGACATGTATTCAGGTTTAGTATATAAAATGCTCGGAATTCCGAAGGAACTGTACACTCCGATTTTTGCGATTGCCCGTATCTCAGGTTGGAGCGCGCATCGCATAGAGGAGTTGGCGAACCGTGGCAAGATTATTCGACCGGCATATATGTATGTCGGAGAGCGGCGTGAGATGCCTGAGGAATACAAACGGGGCGATGCGTAGGATGCTCTGCGGTGGTTATGTCAGAGTATACGCGGATTAAAAAAAGCAAGAGGACTGGGTGAGTGAACGACAAATACTTAATCTTTTTTGACATAGACGGAACAATATTGGATAATGACGAGCAGGTGGTACCTGATTCTGCAATCCGGTCGATCAGGCTTTTGAGGGAGAGAGGACATCAGTGCATGATATGTACCGGCAGGTGTCGCGATATCTGGCCTAAGGAGATTTTGGACATAGGATTTGACGGTGTTGTCGGCGGCTGCGGTACGCATATTATCTATCATGATAAGGAACTTCTGCATGCGACTCTGCCACAGGAGTTGCAACGTGAGATCGCGGATGACCTCGTAAAATATCATATTGACGGAGTTCTCGAGGGAAGCGCGCATTCATATTTCCATCATGAGCCGTGGATGCCGGAGGTAGTAGGATTTTTCAAGGCACCCAGACCGAAGAGGGATTTGGGAAAGAGTGTTTCGCCGGAGTTTGAGGCCGGACGTATCGAGTTTTTGGACGCAGAGGTGCTGGATTTCGACAAAATGGCATTGTGGTTTGATGAGACGGGGGATATGGCCGGTTTCAGGAAAAAGTATGAGGACCGGTTTGATTTTATTGAGAGAGATCCGACTTTTTATGAGATAGTACCGAAGGGATACTCCAAGGCGACGGGAATACAGTTCATGTGTGACTATCTGAATGTCCCGCGGGAGAAAACCATCGGGTTCGGTGACAGCACTAACGACCTGCCGATGTTGCAGATCGTGGGGGTATCAGTCGCCATGGGAGATGGGAATCCGGCGATATTCCCGGAGGTTGATTATGTTACGGATGCGGTGCTCGCGGATGGGATCGAGAAGGCGCTGGTTCATTTCGGTTTGTTAGGGTAGATATGTGTCGCGACGAATTCATATACACTCGTTCGGGGCACGTTCACGACCTCCTCGTACCTCGTCGGTCTCCACTTCGGGGGAATGCCCCTCACAAGTGTATATGAATTCGTCGCTGAGATTGGTATCACGCCATAGCGCAGTTGGAAATGAACCTGTTAAATATGGTTAGGAGAGACAAATGGCAGTTAAACAGGAAAAAGAACTTAGTGTGTTATTAGAGGATGTATCATATGAGCTGGTTCAGGGGGAGTTGGAAACGCCTGTAGCGGATGTGGCGTATGACTCGCGGAAGGTGAGCGAGGGGTTCATGTTCGTGGCGATTGCCGGGACTGTTTCAGACGGACACAAATACATTGGGGATGTAATCGGACGCGGTGCGAAAACGCTCGTGGTTGAGAAGGAATTGTCTGTAATAGAAGAGGAATACGGCATTTCAATTCCAGAGAATATAACGGTAATTAAAGTTGACAACGGACGGAAAGCGCTGAGTCTGATCTCGCAGAATTATTTCGACCATCCGATGAAAAAAATGATCAGCATAGGAATCACCGGAACAAAGGGAAAATCAACTACAACCTACCTCATTAAAAACATTCTCGAGCGTACCGGTAAAAAGTGCGGCATTATCGGGACTATCGGTGTTGCTATCGGGGATGAGGTGACACCTATTGAACATACAACTCCGGAGTCATATGACCTTCAATCCTATATTGCCGATATCTGTGAGGCGGGTTGCGAGTATTTTGTTATGGAGGTCAGTTCGCAGGGAGTGAAGATGGACCGTGTGGCAGGTATGCGGTTTGATTACGGAATTTTTACAAATATAACTCCTGATCATATCGGTAAAAACGAGCATGAAGATTTCAATGATTATCTGCGTTGCAAGGCTGAACTTTTTGATCATTGCAATACCGGAATATTTAACGCGGACGATCCTCATTCAGCCGGAATTATCCGTGGTGCGCATTGCCTTGTAAAGACTTACGGAGTTTGGGGACATGCTGATACGCCGTCGGAAATCACTGATGAGCAGTATCTGTCAACATGCGAGGAGTATACCGGGAATCGTGATCTGATGGCGGTTGATATAGAGCATGTAAACGAGCTTGATACACTTGCAATGAAATTTGGTGTGCGTGGTCTGATAAACGGCAATGTCACGGTTGGATTGCCCGGACTTTTTAATGTGTATAATGCTCTGTGCGCGATAACAGTCGGGGCGCTGATAGGTGTTCCGGATGAAAAGATCATAACGGCTGTTCAGCATGTAGAGGTACGGGGGCGTGTTGAAGCGGTACCGACGGGACATGATTTTTCTGTCCTGATAGACTTTGCTCATAACGGCGTCAGCACGGAAAGTGTATTGAAAACGCTGCGTGGATATAATCCGCACAGATTGATCGCTATTTTCGGGTGCGGCGGCAACAGAAGCAGGCTCAGGCGGTATGAGATGGGCGAGGCTGTCGGGAAACTCGCGGATTATGCGTATGTTACCAGTGATAACCCCAGAACTGAAACTTTTTCCGATATCGTAGAGGATATAAAGGTGGGACTCGGCAAAACCGATTTGAAATATACCGTGATCGAGGATCGGATGGAGGCAGTAGCCACCGCAATAAGGCAGGCTGAAAGCGGCGACATGATCGTTTTGCTTGGCAAAGGGCATGAGGAATATCAGGAAATACAGGGCGTAAAGCATCATTACAGCGAACGCGAGGCGGTAGCAGCAGGACTGGCGGCTCTAAATGCGTGACTGAAACGCGAGAGAACGTATTGACAGGCGTTTACCTAATAATATGAACATATAATCAATAACAACAGGAGCATAATAAATGAACAGAGGATTAGCGTTTACGGGAAACAGAAAGCGACAGGTTTTAGTCGTCGATGATGAGCAAATTAATCGTGAGATGCTCGGGTATATCATTCAGCAGAAATATGATGTGATTTACGCGGAGAACGGCGAGGAAGCATTGAATGTCATCCGAGAAAACAAGCAAAAACTGTCGTTGGTCATGCTGGATCTGATGATGCCTGTGTTAGATGGTTTTGAGGTTTTGAAAATCATGCAGGAGGATTCGGAATTAAAGGCTATCCCTGTGATCGTGCTTACGTCTGAAAAAGAAGCAGAGGTGGATTCCCTGAAACAAGGAGCCGCTGATTTTATAACAAAACCATATGATATGCCGGAGGTGATTTTAGCTCGTGTACGCAGGATTATTGAACTGTCAGAGGATCGACTGATCATTGCGGCGACGGAGAGGGATCATCTGACAGGACTCTACACCAAAGAATTTTTCTATCAGTATGCATCACAATTGGAACGTTATTATCCCGATTGGGATATGGACGCCGTTGCCATAGATGTCGAACATTTTCATTTGTTCAATGAGCTGCATGGCCGCGAATTCGGAGATCGGGTGCTAAAGGAGATGGCGCGTACCATCAATCATCTGATTTCTACGGAGGCGGATGGATATGCCTGCCGTTATGAGGCTGACAAGTTTTATGTTTACTGCACGCATCTTCACGAGGAGGATTATGAGTCGATGCATGCGGAACTGATCGAAGCATTGGTAAAGATTACAAAAAACAACCATATTCGTGTCAGATTTGGTGTATATCCGAGTGTCGACCGCTCAATACAGATCGAGAGAAGGTTTGACCGCGCGAAACAGGCATGTGATTCCATCAGGAACAATTATGCTGTTTCCATATCATATTACGATACGGAGGCATACGAGAAAAACCTGTTTTCAGAGAGGCTGATCGGAGATTTTGAGGAGGCAATGGAAAAAGGACATCTCGTTGTATACTATCAGCCGAAATACTCGATACAGGGCGATGAGCCGAAACTGACGAGCGCGGAGGCTTTGATACGATGGATTCATCCGGAACTCGGGATGATCTCACCGGGTGCGTTCATTCCCCTTTTTGAGACAAACGGGTTGATTCAGCAGCTCGATCTCTATGTGTGGAAACAGGCAGCGGCCCAGATAGCCGCATGGAAGAAAGAGTTCGGAGTGACCGTGCCGGTTTCCGTAAATGTTTCGCGAATGGATATGTATGATCCGAATTTACAGTCAAATCTGTTACGTATACTGCGAGAGAACGGGCTGACACCGAATGAATACCTGTTGGAGGTAACCGAGTCAGCGTACGCAGAGGATTCGAGACAGTTGATAGATGTTGTCAACAATCTCAGAAACAAGGGCTTTCGAGTGGAGATGGATGACTTCGGATCGGGATATTCGTCATTGAACATGTTGACAAGCCTGCCTTTTGATGTACTGAAACTTGATATGGTTTTTGTGCGTAATGTTCATACTGACGAAAAAGCATTAAAATTAGTTGAATTGATCATGGAGATTGCCAGATATCTCGGCGTCACCGTTATCGCCGAGGGTGTTGAATATGTTGAACAGTATGATCTGCTGAAAAAGTGCGGCTGTGATGTTATACAGGGTTATTATTTCTCCAAACCGTTACCGCCGGAGGAATTTGACGGATTGCTGGAGAAATAGTTATTTTCGGTATCGACAACCGGACGGGTTCAGTCAGATAATTATACAGAATTTTAGGAGGGAGAAAAATGTTAACAATTGATGCATTGAACAGTTTTGGAGCAAATACTGATGAGGGGTTGGGACGCTGTTTTGACAATGAAGCGTTTTACTTGAGATTAGTAGGCGCAGTGCCTGATGAAAAGCATTTTGACACACTGAAAAATGCACTGGATGAGAATAATCTCGATGCGGCATTTGAGGCAGCGCATGCGCTGAAGGGTGTGTTGACAAATCTGTCGCTGACACCTCTTGCTGAGCCGGCGATCGAGATTACGGAGAACCTGCGTCCGCGCAAGGAGATGGACTATGGGCCGTTGCTCGAGCGGTTGTTGGCGAAGAGGGATGAATTGAAAAAACTGTGCGAGTGAGGAAACATCGTATCAGGGATGCATAACCGGAATGATTGAGGGGACTTAAAAGTGAGCCAGATAGATGACGGATTAGCCAAGGAATGGTCGTTGAAAACGTGTCCGTTTTGCGGAGGACAGCCGAAAATGAGCGGAACACCGCTGAATTTTCCATGCACGCTGGCACGCGCGATTGTGATATGCAAATGCGGCGCTCAGATACAGAGAGAAGGTCCGGTTGAGGATTTTGAACAGTATTGCGCCGCAGCACAGGCGATGTGGAACATAAGATACCGTTCACAGGCAGAGCCTTATGAGTACCCTAAATAATAACTCTTTTTTGGTATCTTTTTTTAGATATCGTTGTTCTTGTTATTGTTATTCTGACTTTCGTCATTCTGATCATTGATTTCAGGTTCTTTTTTATTGCTTTTTAATTGATTTTTGATTTTTTTCGTTTTGCGAAACAGGTTGATAAAATTGCCTGCTGCCCATCCTAACAGTCTGAAAAAGTCAAGAAACAGATGCTTGGTTGCGGATTCACCTGTCCTATAGGAGTAGTTATTATACAATGCTCCGATGAGTACGAACACCATACAGAAATAAACCCACAAAAGCATAAGGAATATTGATGCGAATGCCCCGTAATATGAAGGGTTTTTTAAACGATATTCGACATAAATTCCAAATAATCTCGTAAATGTCATCCACATTGTTGCTGTGACTATTGCGCCCGGGATTTCTTTTTTTATTGAGCGATATTTTGGTTTGCGTTTTCGCTCACGAAACGGCCTTCCCCGGTTGTATTTGTGCCGTGCCAGTTTTTCTTCCATTGTTTCAGTCGGCGTATACGGCAGGAAACGGAACATTATGACAAAGAACGAAACAAAAACAAAAATTGCCAGGCCATAAGTCAGTATGAACTGCATCAAAAACCCGTCTAACGGCAGATCTATATGGCTGGATATAAAATCGTAGAGAGCTACACCTAATACCAGCATTGCCATGCCGACAACAATAGTAATGATAAAACCGACTACGTATATGAGGGAAAACACTCTCCGTTTAATGTAACCGCGTTTCATGTGTGTTTCGTATATGCTGTCGAGACCTTGCATGAGACCGTCTATTCCTTTTGAGCCTGCCCAAAGGAGCAGGATAATTGTGATCACATAGAGACCACCGGTTGGAGTTATTTCTTCGTGTACCAGTGGACCGATAACATTTTTTATCATTCCGGGTCCGATTCTGTCCAGTAGTCTGTCAAAAAACTCCTCGTTGGTTCCCGGCAGCATCAGGCACAAACGTATCAATATCATGGTAAAAGGGATAACAGAGAGCAGCACAAAGAATGAGGTGTGCCCTGCGTGTATGGAGACCTTGTGTTTACCGATGCGGCTGATTATCCAAAGATAGATATTTTTTGTATCCAGCGGAGCTTTAAATGACATACTTTTTCCCCTAAAAATGACTTTTTCGACGGAAATATACGAAACATGTAATATTTTCGTATGTTTCCGTTGCCAATTATACTATATATGCATCAGAAAATCAATAACAGATTTTTCTGAGTTTTCTCTTGTGCAAAAAGTCATAGATGTGGTATAATGAAAATGGCGTTTTTAGCCGATATAGTAGGATGAACGTGTTTTTTGGCTTTTTACGGCAAATCCTCGTGTGATGTGTGAGAATATATCAGCATTTGGTTTGAAAATGCCATAAAAGTGTGAAAGGGCAGTGGTATTATGGGAAACAGCAGGATAAAGTATCCAAAACCTTCGGAAAATGCTTTACAAAAAATATGATCAAATTGAAATCTGTCATGGCTCGAAAGATATTGTTGAACGACCTGTCTATGGAAAGGGTGAGATCAACAATGATTATGGCAGAGGATTTTATTCTGTGTCAATTAAAAATGAAGAACTTGCAAAAGAGTGGGCTTGTTCTCCGTTTAATTCAACCGGTGTAGGATTTGTCAACCGATATTCATTGGATACTCGTGATTTGAATGTATTAGATTTTGAAAAGAGGGACATAATCTATTGGATTGTCCTGACTGCTACATGCAGAGAACCGAATTTGAAGGGTAATGAATTAAGTATTCTTCAGAAAGAGTATCTGATCGATACGGCTTTGTTTGACTGTATATATGGTTGGAGATGTGATGACACATATAGTCGTATCATTGCGAGGTTTATGGATGATGCTTGTACGGATAAAGCCATATGGGAAGCAACCAGGCTTGGGCATCTGAACCGGCAGTTTGTGATAGTGTCTGAAAAAGCATTTGATCATTTAAAATATAATGACTCATATAAGGTTAATGATTTTTCCAGATACAGAAACCGGTTTCTATCCAGAAAAAATGAAGCAGATGATGGGTTTAACGCATGTGTCAGAAAAAACCGTTCGAACGGGAAGTATCTGACGGATTATCTGGAGGAATTAAAATGATTTCTGATCAGGAATTGATAAACGAAAAAGTAGCTGGTTTTTTCCTTGGGGCGATGCGAATGGGGTACGATTATGATGATGCATGGTCGTTATTGTTGTCGAGCAAACAGGGACAGGGAATACTGAATAATGAATATGCATATAGTGTACATTTTCAGGGAACCGACTCGGCAAGAAAGGCAAATATGGAATTGGGAACCAATTATAATACAGGAACAGGTATTGAACCGGATATAAGGCAGCTTGAATTATTGGCTGATTTAATCGATATTGCACATAACAGATTTGGAATTGAGTATAAAGACATCTTCAAAAAAACCTCGCTAAATGATTTTATGGACACATGTGGATATGTGCTTGGTAATTACGATGATAAACTGATAAAGGGGTATTTGATCTAATTATAACAGTTGTTAATTTAGATACGATAATATGGTGTAGTTATATGTATTTTGGCTGTTGGTTTTGAGAATTAGGCAAGGAGAGAGCCATGGATAGACGAATAATACGCAGGATAATAGCTTTGGTAATGGCACTGGTGATAGCGGTGCCTGCTTCGGTTGTGCGGAGAGAGAATACGGCGAAGGCGGCGAGAGAATTGATCCTTAGTCTTTCTGTTACGCCAAAAACATCTGAAATATCTTATTATGATGATGCACCGGAGCTCACAGCGACATCTGAAACTGCAGAAGGAGCCACTGTTAATAAACTATGGTTTGAGGTGAAATCCGGGGTCGCAACTAAAATTGACGGTGCAACCAGTGACACGTTGAGCCCTGGAAAGCTTTCCATAGGAGAACATATATATCGTTTTCAGATTACTGCATCAAACGGGTCTGGGATTGTGGAAGTTGAAACCGAGGACGTTAAAATCAATGTTAAGAAAAGAATCCTCTCTGAAAGCGATTTGGAATTATACAAGGGTAGTTCTGCAATCGATGGCAAGGTTGAGAAGGATTACGATGGAAATACAAATGTTACTGATTCTGATATCAAAGTCCGTATTAAGTCAGGAAAGGTCGGAACAGGCGTTGTTAATTTAGAAGGTGGTTTAAAGTATAGTGATAAAAACTCCGGAGTAAGGGATATTATATTTACACCTGCTGCAATAGACAATGCTAATTACGGTTTTGCTTCATCAACGGCAACCATCACATTCGAGGGTAAGGGACAGATTAATAAACTTGCTGTTTCTGCACCGGGAAAGCCGGAATTGGCATCGGGGAGTTCTTCTGTAACTGCAACAACGGTTGAGCTGAAAGCACCGACATCAACAGAGGGATATTCATTCCAATACGCGTATTATGAGTTCGGTCAGAGTTCAAGCGACATATTAGAATCAGCATGGCAGGACAGTCCGAGATTTACCGGATTAAAACGTTCGAATAAATACTTTTTTGTGCAACGAATAAAGGAGGGAACAAATAATAAAGCATCATCTCCATCTACTGCGCTTGAGGTCAATACTTCTCCGGATTCGTTGAGCGGAGCCGTAATTGAATTGAATAATACATCTTCATTTGCTCTGACTTACACAGGAGCCGCACAGACTGTTTCGGCGACAAAAATAACTCTGTCAAGCGGAGATGTATTGTATCCTGACAAGGATTCGGACAAATACACAGTTGATATCTGGAAAATGGATAAAACGGGGACATATCCCGATGTAATCGGGTTGACGAGTGTAACTAAGGAAGGAAAGTATAAGGTTGTTGTTACTGCTGTGGATGGTAAAGGACTGGTTGGTGAGAGTTCCGCGAGCTTTACTGTCAATCCATTTGCCATGAATCCACTGTATGTCAGGGCGAAACAGAAGGATTCACCTGCAGGAGATGTATATTATACAGGAAATGATTTTAAGCCAAGTGATGTCCCGATAACCGTCAAATTTGAAAAAGAAGGGGTTGATATTGCACTGGAGGAAGGAGAGGGGAAGGATTACGTTCTGCCAACATCTTGTACACAGCCTCAAAGCGCCGGTGGAACCGGAGTAGGAATGAACGGCAGTTTTTCCATAATAGGAGCATACACATCATCCGGAGAGGGTAATTTTTCCGGCACGACGCCGATCACAGTTACAGTTAAACAAAAAATGCTGACTGAGACAGTAACCGGCGGAAGTCTCATGTACAAGATAACCGGATATTCACTAGATAGTGACGGCAAGGAAAAGTCTGAAGAAATAACACTGGAGAAACTTCAGAATAATACTTATCGAAAAGTTGTAGTAACTGCTAAATCCGGTTATGAGTTATATGAATCCACAACTGAAACAATCGCACATCCTGCGCTCGGAACAAAAGTCAATGAATTGAGTTTTACGGGTACAAGTGGAACTGTTTCAGATCAGACGAAATACTTTTACCTGAAAGATACAACATATGGTCATATTTATGCTGTTACTTCATCAGAAATAACCAAGGGACACGCAAAGGCAATCACTGCTAAAATAGATGCAAAATTGCCAACCGGAACTATCTCTGTAGGTACGAAGACATGGACATCGCTTCAAACATCTATCTCATCTGACCCGGTATATATAACTAAAACAAAGGATGAAATCTCGATAACAGGTTCGGATGAACAGGGATTGGCAAGTTCACATGGCGTTCAGTATTACATTTTGACCGGAGATGATGCAAAGACTGCATTAACTGAGGCGGAGATCAAAACAAAAGGCTGGACATGGACTGACTATGATGGAACTGATAAACCAAAGCTTACTCAAAATGAATTTCAGGTTGTATATGTGAAATTGACGGACAAGGTCGGGAATGTATCCTATCTGTGTTCTGATTTGATCGTATGTGATGCGGTAAACCCGACAATCAGCAGTGTGGATCCGGAAGGCGAGGGGGTTATTGATACAGCCGCGACATTCAAGGTGAATGCTGAGGATTACAAAACGCATAGTACACCCGCAAGTGGACTCGGCAGCGGAATTGATTCATATAGGTTTTACTATACACCGGCAATTGTGAACGGAGATGATGTGACTCTGGATAACAGTGTTGTCGGATCGATAGCGAATATAAATGCAGCTGTCTCAAGTTCAGATGAGAAATTAAAAACCGCGACTTCAGTATCGACAGGTGTGTTTACCATGTCCGGTTTGAGTCCGAATACAAAGTATTATTGCGGAGTCATTGTTATTGATAAGGCCGGAAATCAGGAATACAGGGGAGGAGATTTTACAACTGCGAAAAAAAGCATAACCAAGGGAGATATATCATTGCTTGAGGATTCGTTCACCTATACGGGCAAGGGTATAGAGCCTGAAGTTAAGGTTGTTTATGGCGATAATGAGTTGAGAAAAGGTACTGATTATACTGTTAGTTATGAAAGAAATATAAACTGTGCGAAATCGACAGATGATAATCCCCCGATTGTCAAAGTAGAGGGAACAGGTGGTTATTCCGGCAAGAAAACACTGAAGTTCACGATAAAACCATACAATCTCAGTGGAACTCATATTAAGGCTGTGCAGGATGGAGATCTGTATTATACCGGTGCGTCACAAACACCTAAACTGAAGGTGGAACTGTATGACAAGGATGTTGCCAGTTTGTCGAGTACTGATAGTCCTGTAGTAACTTTGACAAAAGATACTGATTACACAGTCGGTACGCCGAGCCCGTCGTCAGGTTTTGTCGGGAAGGACGGAGGAAGCGTTACGATCACTGCTAAAAGTAAAAACTTTACCGGAACGAGAACAGTTAAGTTTACAGTGATGCAAAAACTTCTGACACGGACAGGAACAGGATCCACGTCGGATTTATATACCGTTAAGGATGCAGGTGGCACGGATGTTGATGAGGGTAAGATCGGAACAACGGGTAACGGATGGTTTAAATCTGTGACAATTGCCGCAAAAGATAAGGATAATTATAATCTTTATCAGGCAACTTCGGCAGATAATGTTCCGACAAGTAAAGACCCTGTTGACGAAATTGTTATAAACGAGAAGGGAATCCATCATGTTTATTTCTACCTGAAGGAAAAATCAACAGGTCATATTTATGCATTTTCTGATGATACGACCGGTCTGACAAAGGGGCGCGCGAGATACGCGAAGGTTCAGATTGACGCTACACCTCCGACAGGGGAGATCAATATCGTCGGTAGAAGCGGGAATCCGTGGACTACATTGAACAAAAATAATGGTTCTTCAGATCCTGATGCATGGCTTACTAATGATGAAAACTCTATGTTTACCATTATAGGTCAGGATGCGGATTCGAAGGTAAAAAGTGTCGAATATTATATCAGTGATCAGAGCTATACTTCAGAGGCTTCATTGAAAGTTGTAACTACAGGAGGAGCATGGACAGCATACACCGGAGGAACGACCGGAATTAAAATCAAGGATCAGCCTGTTCAGATAATATACGCAAAAATAACGGATAATGTCGGAAATGAAAGCTATATCTCAACGGGAAAACTGCGCCTTGATAAGGTTAAACCAACTGATCCAGAGAAGACGGTTGTGCCGACTGTTGACGGGGCAAAAATAACAATCACTTCCACAGATGCTGATAGCGGGATCAATCTGTATTACCTCCTTGTATCCACATCCCCGCTGTCCGGCACGATTACGACAGCAGATCTGGAAAGCGGGATTACGAGTTCTGACGGGAAATTCACACTTACCGGGAAGACGGCGAATACTCCGTTGTATTGTGCTGCAATGGCGAAGGACAAGGCCGGAAATGCCAGCGAAATCATAACGTTTAATTTCAATACTCAGAAAAAGAGTTTGGTTGGAGCGACAATAACACTGCAGAGTGAAGCGAATTATAACTATGAATATTCAGGAGAGGAGAAGGAGCCTTCTATCATCGGTATTAAGTTAGCAGACGGCACTATCGTTGACAGTTCAGAGTATGCAGATCCGACAGACAAGTACCATATAACATATCATGACAACATAAATGCAGGAACCAGAGCGTATGTCACAATATCAGAGGATACCGTTGGAGCGAGAGGAAGTTATACCGGCAGCGCGACAGCTTATTTCACGATCAGGCAATATGATATCAACGGAGAAATGGTTCAGGATAATGGTAATTCAGCCGAGTTACAATTCAATTACAAAGGAACGGATATCGTTGTAAATGATCAGATAAAACTCACATTTGATACTGCATCCACAGATCCGTTAAGAAAAAATCTCAGTAAAGGAACAGATTTTACTTTGTCTACTCAGACACAGCCTACAAACGGCGGTGTTGGGGAGGACGGTCATGTTACGGTACTCGGGACCGGGAATTTCAAGGGCAGCAGAATAGTTGATTTTACCGTTCTCCAAAAACAGCTGGATGATAATATGTTTGTTATCAATGTACTGGAGAAAAAGGGCGGCTCCCCGACAACAGTTACGCCATCCGCCCTGACTGTCACTGATAAATGGTTCTATGAGCTTTCTGTTAAGCCGGTAACGGGATATATGATGTACGATGCCAAAAACGGGATACCGGCTCCGGATGAGGCGCAGGCGAAGCATTCCAAGTTGCCTGCCACAACTGATGTTACGGGATCAAACCGGTCTGTATCATTTTATCTGAAGGACAGCAAACTGGATATATATGCTGTTTCCGAACCCTCGACCGATCTGGATTCTCTTTTACGGAAAAAGGGAGCAGGCAGGGTTATCAAATACAGGATTGACAGGACAGCTCCGACGGGTACAATGCAATTCGGGAGCAATTCGAATGTATGGAGTACGTTCCCGGCAACGGATACAAAAACTACTACAACATTTACAAATGACAGCATTACTATCACCGGAGATGATGGAAATCAATCCGGTGTGGATGAGAGCGCGACCAAGTATTACATAAGCGAAACAAAATTTGGCAGCAGCGATAACATGGAAGCACTGTCCTGGAATGATTATGATCCAAACAATAAACCCACGCTCACTCCTAACAAGGAATGGTATGTCTACGCAAGGATCGTTGACAATACCGGCAACATCACTTATGTTTCGACAGGCAAACTGAAATATACAACGGATTTCAAGGATGCGACGGTCACTCTCAGCAAGGATTCATTTGTATATAACGGCAAGGAGCAAATTCCGGAAGTAACCGTGAAAATGGGTAAAACTGTACTGGATTCGTCAGCGTATACTGTATCTGTGAAGGATCCTGCCGACGCTACAGCCAGCAATGGTACTACGGTGGGAACCGTGACTCTTTTAATCACGGATAATGCAGATTCGAGCAATGTCATAACCGCAACTTACACAATAACAAAGGCAGAGCTGACTCCGTCGATGGTGCCTGCTACACCGGGTGGAAAACTGACCAAGGTTTATGACGGGACAACAGAAACTGCAACGACAACCGGTGGCGGATTGAAAATAAACCTCGATGGGATATGTTATAAGGATGCCGGCAGTACTACCCCTGATGATGTCTCGATTGACAACACAAAGGCTGTATATTCCTACGGAGACAAAAATGTCGGGGATAATATTCCTGTAACAGTTACAGGGTTGGAACTGACCGGTGCTGACGCTGCAAACTACGAACTGAACGAGACAACACTGACTGAGCCTCTCGGCAAGATAACTCAAAAACAGGCGACAATAACCGTGGCTGCCGGTGAGAACAAGGATACATTTACCAGAACCTACGGTGTCGACCCGTTCAGCATAACCGGTGGGATCACATATGACGGAGCAAATGACGGCGGAGGCACACTTCAGTTTACATCGAGTGACACGGATATTGCGACGGTCGATTCTACCGGTAACGTTACGATAAAAAAAGTGGGAACCGGAAAAGTATACATATATGTAACTGCCACTGAAGGACGGAATTATCTGGCAGTCGGCGACTCGGGCAAGGGAATAATAACCATCAATATTTCCAAGTCGGATAATCCGCCAAACAAGCCCACATCACCATTGTCCGTCGATCTTGCCACGGCAACGGTGCGTGATTCACAGTCTTGGCTGCCAGTCGGATGGACATGGATCGAAACGTCAGATCCGAGATACGTGTCGACGCCCACGGCTGAGAATTCTGCAGACACCGTTTTGCCGGAGGGAGCCGAACTCGATGTGAGAGCTGTCTATACCGCGACTGACAAGGACAATTATACAGATGAATCACGGTATGTTCCTGTCAGGATCATCAAGGCTGATCACAATCATGTGGCAGGTGAGGTTATATTCAATATTAGTGAAGGTGAGTACGCGCCCACATGTACCGAGGCCGGATTGGGACACACTGAATGTAAATATGTAAAAGGTGATGGTACGATCTGTGGTATTATAATGCAGAGAAATGTGGTAGTGCCTGCGTTAGGACATAATTACGTTCATGTCAGAAAAGAGCCGACCTATGCAACATCGGGCTCTGAATATGATGAGTGCACCAGATGTCATCATATTATCAATCGTGTGGTCATCCCGCAGCTGACACCTGCGCCGATTCCGAAGACACCTGCTCCTACTTCACCGAGTGGTGGAGGAGGTTCCGGCGGTGGTGGTGGCTCCGGTGGCGGAGGTGGCTCCGGCGGCGGAGGTGGTTCCGGCGGCGGTGGTGGTGGCTCCGGTGGCGGCGGAGGCGGTGATGCATCAGGAACACCGCTACCCGGTATCAGTGCGGCTCCATCCGGTTCGCCAATGCCGACAGCATCTGCATTCCCGACTGTTCCGCCAATGCCTACGGCGAGCGCGGCAGCTACCAATGCGCCCGGTTCGACGACAGCCCCGGTGGCATCCGCTGAGCCCGGATCTACATCGGCACCGGCTCCCACGGCAACCGCGACAACGGAAACCAGAGTTGAAATGCAGCGTGATGACAGCGGAAATGTGGTTTCGACTACAACAACTACAACTGTCAAGGAACCTAACGGGACAACAACCGTAACGAAGATAGTTGAATACACAAGTAACGGCGTTCAGGAACTCCGATCGGAAACAAGCTATCAGAACGGCAATGTTACAATTACCGAGCAGACGACACAGCTAAACGGTGATTATGTAAAGACAGTCACTGAGGAGGTCGGAGGCAAGCCTGCCTCGATTGAGAGGATAAATTCGAAGAATGACACGATGCAGGTCATGACATTCTCTGTCAGCAGCAAGGGCAATCTGACTTTGCAAACGATAGGAACGGAGACGCCGAAGGAGGATCTGGTCGTGCCTGCCACGATCACAGCGAACGGAGTTACATACCCTGTAACTGCGATTGCAAAAGGCGCATTTAAGAACCGAACCAAGCTGAAGAGCGCCAAGATCGGAAACAATGTAACAAGTATTGGTTCGTCAGCGTTTGAAAAAGCAACCGGAATGACAAAAATGTCAATAGGCACCGGCGTCACCAAGATAGGATCGAAGGCATGCAAGGGTGCGAAACGTCTGGCGCGTGTAGATGTTTATTCAACGCATATTGACAGCATCGGATCAAAAGCATTTGACGGAATAGCACCTGATGTGGTATTCTATATAGCGGGATCGAAAAAGGAATTCAAAGCCACTAAAAAGAAACTCAAGGCAGCAGGTGCCCCGAAGGGTGCAAAATTCAAACGCATGTAATATTTGGAGGTAATGATGTTATATCTGTGTGCCACTCCGATAGGTAATCTCGGTGATATCACGGAACGCGTAATCGAGACATTAAAAAGTGTCGATGTGATTGCGGCGGAGGACACCAGACAAACGATAAAGCTTCTCAATCATTTTTCAATTAAAAAGCCCATGATTTCCTACCATGAGCATAACAGATATGAAATGACGCCTGTATTGGTGGACAGGATGCTGGCCGGAGAGGATATCGCGCTTGTAACAGATGCGGGTACACCTGCGATATCCGATCCCGGTGAGGATCTGGTTCGCGCGGCGCGGGATGCCGGAGTACCGGTAACGAGCCTGCCCGGAGCGACGGCGTTCACTACGGCACTCACGCTGTCAGGAATGAGTGCGAGGCGATTCACATTTGAGGGATTTCTGCCTCAGGATAAAAACGAACAAAAAGCAGTATTGGAACGATTGCGCGATACAACGCTGACTACCGTTTTTTACGAGGCACCACATCGTTTGGTAAAAACTCTGAAATTGTTGGCTGACGCAGTGGGCAAGGGTGACGATCTGAGTGAGCCGGATGAAGCATCAGTTTCAGCGGAGCATATGGACGAAAAATCATCAGATGATAAACTTGTCAGATCAGGAAAAAAAAGGCGTGTTACTATTTGCAAGGAATTAACAAAAAAACATGAGTGGTCTGAAAAATTCGACTCCCTGACGGAGAGCGTGAACTTTTTCTCAGAAAAAGAAGCTCCGAGGGGCGAGTTTGTTATTGTTATAGAGGGCAATGATCCGTCGGTTTTAGCCGAAGGGGAGAGAGCCAGATGGGAGTCTGTGAGCATTGAGGAGCACATGGAATTCTATATGTCCGATGGACTTGATAAAAAAGAAGCGATGAAGAGGGTGGCATCTGACAGGGGAGTTTCGAGAAGAGAGATTTATAATTTCTTGTTGAAAGGGAAAACAGATGATTGATGCAGATCAATTGGCGCTGGGCATGAGCATTGCCGGTTTATTAATATGCCTGGCGAATCTGGGTTATATGCATATTCAGGGATACACGGACAAAACCAATAACCGTTTATTCCTGGTTATGTTATATCTGCTGACGATCAATACTGTTTGCGGAATTGTATTACCGCTGACAAATACGGAGAAACTGACATCTGATTCTATCGCGTTTATTCATAATCTGTTCCGTTATATTTATTTTCTGACACATACGGCGCTGAGCCCGCTCTTTTTCTTCTATACGGCGAGCATAATCGGAAGATCGCTGGTCGAAAACAAGACACGCGCGGTGTTGAAGGCAATACCGTTTTTTGTCACTGAAATTCTTGTTATAATTAACCCATTGACACATTTTGTTTATACGATCGATGATCAGATGGCGTTTCACCGGAACTGGGGTGAAGCGCTTATCTACGCTGCGGCTGTATTCTATTTTGTAATGATTATTATTCTGATTCTTTTTTCGTGGAAGGTGCTGACAAAAAAGAAAAAAACAACGTTGATTTTGTGCTTTTTCATAGTGACGGTCGGCGTACTGATCCAGCTGTTTATCCCGTGGCTGCGTGTTGAGGTGCTGTTTGAGGCGATAGGATTTACGGGCACGATGGTATCGCTCGAGAACGAGGATGACAGGATGAATGCTTCTGTCGGGGTATATAACAGGGCGGCATTCGGTGTTGATCTGGAAGCGGCGTTACAGAATTATAAAAAGCTGTATATGCTGGTTATACGCATCACGAATCTTGATGCCATAACAAGGATGTTGGGACGTCGCAGAATGATTTACGCCCATTTATTGGTAAGCAATTATCTGAAAACGGTGGTTCCCAGATATTCGATCTATTCGACAAACCCGGGAGCGTTTGTTCTGCTGCTTTACCATAAAAATGAAGAAGAAACTGATGAGATAGCACATAATATTGATAATAAATTCCGTGAGCCATGGATTGTCGGTGAGTCCGAGGTTCCGTTGTCAGTTGTTTTGATGCGTACGGAACTGCCGGAGAAGGTTAAAACCGTCGGGTCGGCGTTGTACATGGCTGATGCGCCGTTGCCTCCTGATCTTGATAAAACCATTCTGGAGGACGATGATCTGCAGTTTTTATTGCGCCGCGCCGATGTTGAGCGGGCTATATCACGCGGGCTTACGGAACATAGTTTTGAGGTGTATTATCAGCCTACCTATTATGCCGACGGAACCCTGCACGGAGCGGAGGCTTTGCTGCGAATGCACGACAACAAACTCGGTGACATATATCCCGATGAGTTCATTCCACTGACTGAGCAGATGGGATTGATAGATGCTGTTGATGATTTTGTTCTCCGTGAGGTATGCCGGTTTATCCGAAGCGGGATTCCTCAGGACAAGGGGATGGACGTTATCAATGTCAATCTGTCGATGATGCAGTGCATGAAAAAGGGATTTGCCGAGCATATAAACTCAATCGTAGAGAGAGAGGGCGTTGAAAAGTCGTTTATTAATTTTGAGATAACAGAGTCAGTTGCAGCGACGGATTATAAACTGCTCGGCAATGTCGTTCATGATCTGAAAAAGGAAGGCTTTCTATTCTCACTCGATGACTACGGAACAGGATTTTCAAATATGAACGCAGTTTTCTCGATGAATTTTGATATAATCAAGATAGATAAGTCTATTTTATGGGCTGCGGAGAAAAGCGAAACCGGTGCGATAATCCTTGAAAACAGTGTGAGAATGCTTTCTCAGATGGGGAAAAAGATTTTAGTAGAAGGTGTTGAGACTGAGGAACAATTAGAACTGCTCAGGAAACTCGGAGTGGATTTTGTCCAGGGCTATTTATTCTCAAAACCTATTCCGGAAAAGGAGTTTATTGAAAGGATTTTTTGATCTGAAAATAAAAACAAATGAAATGGTTCTGATATAAGAAGAAATAAAGACATAACGATTAAGAAAAAAGGAGGATGGAAATGGACGATTACAAGGAAGAATTTATTGAATTCATGGTCGAATCCGAGGTTTTGAAATTCGGAGATTTTACTTTAAAAAGCGGAAGAAAGTCGCCCTTTTTCATGAATGCGGGAGCCTATGTGACCGGCAGTCAGTTGCGCCGTTTGGGTGAATACTATGCCAGAGCCATACATGAGCATTACGGAGATGATTTTGACGTGCTGTTCGGTCCGGCTTACAAGGGGATTCCGCTCAGTGTTGCGACGGCAATAGCGTATGATGCTCTTTACGGCAAACAGGTCAGATATTGTTCAAATCGCAAGGAAATTAAGGATCACGGAGATACAGGGATTTTGTTGGGGAGTGATCTCGCGGACGGCGACAGGGTTGTTATAATAGAAGATGTAACTACATCGGGCAAATCGATTGAGGAAACATTCCCCATATTGAAGGCTCAGGCGGATGTTACTGTCGTAGGTTTGATAGTATCGCTGAATCGGATGGAAATGGGAAAAACAGGAGAGGGAACTGCGCTTGATGAGATCAGCAGGACCTATGGTTTCCCGACTGCGGCAATAGTTACCATGCAGGACGTAACAGAGCGGTTGTATAACAGGGAATGCCTGGGGAAGGTTATTATTGATGATGAGCTGAAGGGCAGAATTGATGCTTATTATGAGCAGTACGGTGCGTGAGAGATGCTTTTTATATAAATCTAAAAAAATGAAAAATCGGATAGGAGGCAGACATGGAAAACAATATAATTGATGATGATTACATTAATTATTCTTACAATGCGTATAATACCAGGGACAGGATCAGAGATCTCTCCGGTGATAATCCGGATGTGGAGGAGATTATCAGAAGAAACATTGTTGCCGTAGATAAAGCCAAACAGGATTTGGACGGTGGATTAGTCCTGATAGCATTTTTATGTATAGCAGTTGGCTGTGGCAGCAGAATTATTGTATGGGGCGGCAATGCAGGGAGTTTTCCGATTGGTTTTTGTATTGCACTCGTGACATCAGTTATCCTGGTCATCATAAACAGGCTTACTAAGGGGTTACAATACGGAAAACTGCGTGATATGATCGGAGCATGGTATATGTTTGCTCAGACCGGTCTGCTTCTGTCAGCATCATTTTCACAGGCATATTATTATGGACTCAAGCTGACCGAGAGTTTTGATACTGCCCTGATCGCGTTGTTTACATGGATAGTTGCTGTTGTTGTCATCGTAGTTGCTATCAGCAGTTCCAAAAAGGCAAACGTTGAGTACAATCCGTTTTATATGGTCAGTTTGAAAAAAGCATTTGAGTGGGATCGCATACGTAAACAAAGGGATAAAGCTTATCGCATACTTCGTGATATCTTCTATATTCCTTTGATCTACAGTTGTTTGAAATTTGCTGCGTGCTTTATTACCGACCTGATAATTCAGATCGGAGGCGAGAACAATGATTCTCTTGGTGATTCGATCAACAGACTGTTGCGAACAGTATCGTATATTGACTGGGGACTTTTCGGAGTTTTCGCGGTAATAGCGATAGGTTATTCGATCAGATTTTTCGCAAGTAAAGAGCATGAGAAGGAAACAACGGAATATATCGACATAAACAGTACAATATTCGAGGAAGACAAACCAAAGTATTGATTGCAATAAAAAAAGCGCGAGACGGGACTCGAATCTTGAGACCAACTCGCACAATCCCCGTATTATCGTTTGTTTCAATGGATTCGAATACGCAAAAGCTGTATGACCGTGTATGACCTGCTTTAGGCGCCCAGTCTTACGGCCTCCAGCTGATTCCGCTTGACCTCATCCGTTTGATGCGTAAAGTAATAGTAATCCTTCGTTGTTTGAATGTCCGTGTGCCCCATCTGATCCTTGATTATATTCTCATCTACACCTGCATCTATCAGGTGTGTTGCATATGTCTTGCGAATCTTATGAGGTGACTTAGCAGGAATATCACACTTTTTGCATACGACTTCAAGGCGTCTACGAATCGTCGAACGGATCACTCTGTTGCCATGCATACCGATGAGCAACCACTCACTATCGACCGCTCGTGGATCCACAAGCAATTGAGTGATTACGCTGACAGCCTCATCCGTGAGATACACCATACGGTCACCTGCATCAGTTTTCGTCCACTCCTGTACGATGGTTGATCCGCCATCCCGGCCGTTTCCTTTTTGCTTTGTCTCGGTACGCCGTACATGAAGATATCGCCCGGAAAAGTCTTCCTTTTTCAAGGCGCATAATTCACCTACACGAAGGCCGGTTAAAAAGTCAAGTAGCAGCGCGCGGTTTAAGGTGTCCGGGTTTTCCCTTAGATATGACAAAACCTTGTCCAATTCCTCATCTGTAAAAACCTGCTCATCATCCTTTTTGATCACACGCCTTGTTTTGATCCTTCCCAAATCATCAAAGAAGATGCGCGGTGAAATATCGGTATCTCCATCGCGATGTGCTCTTCTAAGAATCTCATATAGAAGACCTTTAAAGTGTGAATATCCTTTGGATGAAAGTTTTTCTGCTGATATGGTGGATTTGATGTAGAATTCAAGATCTCTTGGTTTTATATCTCGAATCCTTTTTTGATCCCAGCCATATTTTACAAAGAATCTTTTCCAATCCTGGTGCATCCTGTCTAATGTTGCCGTTGTGACCTCATCAGTAGACATCCGCTCCTCGCGCCACTCTGCGTATATGTCGCTGATACATCTCTTTGTCTTTTCGATCTCATAGATGACATACAGTTTTTCAGCAAGTGCAGCCTTGTCTTTTGCCTCGACTATATGCCGTTTTTTCTCGGCATCACGGTAAGTAGTCACCCATCGTTGTCTTTTCTCATTGAATGAGATTGCATACGGATGAACTTCCGCCACCGCCTTGATTCTCTCCATTTTTGCCATTTGATCCTCCAATCTTGTTGCAGGATCACCAGGGAAAAGATCGTTGAAAGCACTAGATATTGTGCCAGCGATGTTGTTATGGATTATACTATCACTATTTGATGTGCGTGTCAACATCATCTTTTCCCCCTTTCTTAAAAATGAATTGTCGTTAGTTATCTTACCCTATAGTCTGGCTCCGATCGAATCCACCATGGATTTTTCGGCCCGGAAGGCACCTTGTCTTCCTGTTTGCTTAAACGCTTCGGGACCAGTTCTTCTTCCAGAGGCGCCTCTTGTTTCACTGCCTGCTGTCTTTCCTGCTCCCTGTCGTAAGCGACCACTTCATCGACGAGCTCACCGCAGATACGAAGTTCTTTGTTTATGCTCTTAAAAAGATCCCGGTACCTTGCGAGTTCGGATTGGTAATGCGCCTCGAGTTTTTTCACATCCTCGTAGGAGTATCCCTGATCCGAGAGTTTATCCCGAAATGCTTTATATTCCCGGTGTTCTTCTTTGAAAAAGTCGTCGCCATCCTGATAGGCAAGTTCCGCCGGTTCTAACTGATCCAACCTGTCCGTAATCTCAAACAGAGGTTTCAGTTTTGCCCGTTCCTTGTAGATCCGGCTTTGCTCTTTCCGCTGCATTTTTTTCTTTTCATTCAAAGCTGCATGGAGACGGACGAGACCCGGACCATCGTGTAGCTCATACTTGGCGAGGAAGAGATACTGTTCCTGAAGCTTGTGGAAACGCTTTATCTCATCACGGAATTGCCAGGCTTTGGAGTATGGGCGTTTACGAAGCTGTCCGGTCTCATACAGCTTCCTGAAATACCGTTTTTGAACACCGGAGAGGTTTGTCCTTCTTATGTGGGGTGGAATCTTCACACGCAGGATGCGGGCCTCCGTTTTTCGAAGACGGTAGTTGTCAATCGTCTCGTTGATAACTCTCCTACGGAGAGCTTCTTCTGTATATCTTTCGCCGAGGGCGGATGTCCGGCGAAAACGCTTCATACCCATCGGACGCACTGTCAGCTGCTTGCCTTCTCTGATCTCGTAGCCCATATCTTCAAGTCTTCGCAGGAAACTCTCATAGTCGAGCGACAGAAGCAGGGCACTGTCAAAATCT
>JAGABX010000058.1 GCA_017614395.1 Eubacterium sp. | reverse complement strand
TAGAGTTATGCACAATTTAAATTGGCTTGTTAAGATGCGCCATAGCAATGTGGATAACTACCCAAAATATCAGAGAAAAATCCGTTTAGTCTTTCAAACCGAAAAAAACGTTAAAAATGAGGATTTGTTCTGAATTGCTGTTTTTTCGCTGATTTGCTTGACTTTTTATAAAAAAAAAGCTAAAATGTTATGATAGTGTGCAGAGAGTAAAATAAGGAGGAGAAAGTAATGATCATCAAAATTGCACTGTTAATTGTATTTTTCGCGGTGATGCTCGGCATCGGGTTTTACACGCGCAAACACGCAACAAATGTCGGGGGATTTGTGCTCGGTGGGCGCGCAGTAGGACCGTGGCTGACAGCGTTCGCGTACGGGACATCGTATTTTTCAGCAGTGGTGTTCGTCGGTTACGCCGGGCAGTTCGGCTATAAATACGGTATCGCATCAACATGGATCGGAATCGGCAACGCGGTTATTGGCTCGCTCATCGCATGGGTTGTTTTGGGGCGTCGAACCCGCATTATGACCAAACATCTCGACTCGATGACGATGCCTGACTTTTTCGGAAAAAGGTTCGATTCCAAGGCACTGCGTGTTGCTGCCTCGGTAATTGCTTTCGTGTTCCTGATTCCGTATACGGCATCGGTTTATAACGGGTTGTCGAATCTGTTCGGGATGGCATTTGATATTCCTTATCAGGCATGTGTTATAGGTATGGCGGTGCTGACAGCAATCTATGTTATCGTCGGCGGATACATGGCCACGGCGCTGAATGATTTTATCCAGGGCATTATCATGCTGATCGGTATAGTAGTTGTTATCGTTGCGGTGCTCTCCGGACACGGCGGTTTTATCTCAGCGATCAAGGAGCTCGCAGCCGTGCCGAGTGATGTTATGCCGGGCGCGTACGCGTCGTTCTTCGGTCCGGATCCGCTTGGACTGTTCGGGGTTGTCATCCTGACGTCGCTCGGAACATGGGGTCTGCCGCAGATGGTTCAGAAATTCTACGCGATAAAGGATGAGAAATCCGTTCGTACCGGAACTATCATCTCAACGTTCTTCGCGATCGTTGTTGCGGGTGGCTGTTATTTCCTCGGCGGGTTCTCGCAGATTTCCGGTATAGAGGCAGCGGCTGATGGTTCGGTGGCCTATGATGCCATCATCCCGACTATGCTTTCGGCTCTGCCGGACATCCTGATCGGAATAGTTATCGTGCTGGTGCTCTCGGCGTCAATGTCTACGTTGTCGTCTCTGGTTCTGACCTCGAGTTCGACGCTGACGCTTGATTTTATCAAACCGCTTTTTGCAAAAAACATGAAGGAAAAGGGCCAGGTGTTGTGCATGCGTATTTTCCTTGCTTTTTTCATTATCATATCGGTGGTGATCGCTCTCGATCCGCCTGGATTTATCGCTCAGCTCATGGGTATTTCATGGGGCGCGCTGGCCGGTGCGTTCCTGGCGCCGTTCCTCTATGGTCTGTACATGAAACGCGTGACCAAGGCGGCTGTCTGGGCGAGCTTTTTCGTCGGCATCGGGATTACGGTCTCGAATATGATCTACCCTTATATCGGTTCTCCGATCAACGCCGGCGCGATCGCGATGGTTGCCGGTCTGATCATAGTGCCGATTGTTTCACTCATTACGCCGAAACCTAAAAAGGAACTTGTTGATGACGTGTTTGCATGTCTCGAGGAGAGCGTAACGGTCAAGAGGAAGGTGGCGCTTCCTGACGAGCCATCGAACTCTTAGTGAAAACGAGCGATAGTGAAATATGAACTCGTTCCACCGTAGGCCGGACTTCCTTGAAATAGTCGGCTTGATATTAATTTAGTAAACGGAGGAGCCGTATGTCTGAACAACCCCAAAAACGCCACAGCATAGTTTTCACGATGTTGCGTATCGGCGTCATACCTATTCTCCTGTTGGGGATCGGTTTGACGGTCTATTCGCAGTTTTCCGTGCGTGAGGGAATGGACTATGAGGTTGAGCGCGCTCTCTCGGGCGTTGCGCACAACCTCCTTTCGACATACAACGCTCTCGACGGTGGTGAGTTCTCGTTCGAGGATGGTGTTTTGAAAAAGGGTGAGACGAACATTACCTCAGACTATCGCATCCTCGATGACATCAAAACAGATACCGGAAATGATGTGACAATCTATTATGGCAGCAAACGACGTCTCACGACAATCGTAAATTCCGACGGCGAACGACTGACAGGGACAGAGGCGCCCGATGGCGTTATCGAGAATGTCTACGGCCGCGGCGAGGAGTATTTCTCAACGGATGTTGACATCGCAGGAACTCCTTATTATGGTTATTACGTTCCGATACAGAATGATAACGGTGATATAGTCGGCATGTCGTTCGCGGGCAAACCGGTTTCGTCCGTGATGCTGTCGACAAATTATATGATAATAGGAAATATCCTGATCAGCATTTTTGTTATCCTGCTGGCGGGATTTATTATGTATCTCTCGTCTTCAAAAATGGTGGGAGCGATACAGCATATTAAAAAGTTTTTAGGCAAACTGGCCGGTGGAGATTTTACCCAGAAAATGTCCGATGAGGTTTTGAACCGCAAGGATGAACTGGCGCAGATGGGAGAGTACGCTGTGCATGTGGAGATCGCTCTGGATGACATGATTTCCCGTGATCCGTTGACGAAGCTTTTGAATCGTAGAGCTACGATGGTTCGTGTGGAGAATACCTGGGAGGATTGCAATTTTGCCATTGCGATGGGCGACATCGACTGGTTCAAAGGCGTCAATGATAACTATGGTCATGACATGGGTGACGAGGTGTTGAAATTTGTCGCTGGCGAACTGAAGGATGAATTGGAAAAATCCGGGTTCGTTGCGCGCTGGGGCGGTGAGGAATTCCTGATCGGCTTTGACGGAACACAGGAGGACCTGGTGGATCACCTCAAGGCGGTCACCGGTCGCATCCGTGCCAAGGTTTTTGATACCGGAGAGAAAACTTTTTCCGTTACGATGACGATGGGCGTGACCATCAAACAGCCGGGCGAGGAGTTCGAGGAAGTAATGAATCGTGCCGATGGTCTCCTCTACGAGGGCAAACGCGGCGGCCGAAATCAGATCGTTGTTGACGGCGCCGAGATTGACGGCATCCCGGAGGGAATAGTTACAGAGTAAAAGCGGCGCATCCTTTCTGTAGAAAAAGGGAGGGCTGTCTGTTGATGGGAGTGTTCCATGATCCGAAAAATCATCCTCTACAACGAGGGCATCGAGACGCTGATCTTTTTCAGTAAACAACTGGGCGCTGCATTCGAGCACATGGGGTATGAGACGTTTTATTTTAATCAGGAGTCCGAGTTTGACAGTTTGCTGAAATTGATGGAGTTTATCGAACCCGATGTTACCGCCTCCGTCGGATTCAATTTCAATGGTTGCAGCGGTGAGGATTATTTGTATGATAAAAACGGCGTGCATTTGTACGATTTTCGCGATGTTTTGACCATTAATATAGTAGTCGATCACCCTATGTACTATCATAAATTCGAGCCGTATTTGCCGGAGAGATATGTCCAGCTCTCCATAGACGGGGAGCACGAGGATTATTTAAAAAGGTTTTTCCCTGAGATAAAGAGGGGACCGGAGTGCCTGCTGGCGGGGACGTCGATACTAAAAACAGGGGTTACTGCTGCAATACATGATATGTCAGGATATATAATATCGCCGGACGATGAGGCATTGAAGTCCGGTCATATCAGATCTATGGACGAGGAGTCTCCATATGCAAAATTGAACTATGATCGACATCTCCCGATCGTATTTACCGGCAATTATAACCCGCCGGAAAAACAGGATCCGGTTCTGGCGCGCAACGGTCCTGAGTACGAGCAGTTTTACCATGATCTGATTGATGATTTCATCGCGCATCCGGACTACGAACTGACGTCTACGATTGAACGTCATCTGCGGGATAGTTTCGCTGATGAATTGACGGAGGACACACTGCGGGACACGTTCCCCTACATGATCGTTATCGACCTTTATATCCGCCACTATTTCCGCGGTGAGGTGGTGCGGACATTGGTGGATGCCGGGATACCTGTTCATGTTTACGGTGCGGGCTGGGAACTGCTCAGGGTGAAAAATCCGGATTGCCTCATCACACATCCGAACATAAACTCCAAGGAGTGCCTGGAACGTATCTCAGAGGCGGACATCTCACTGAATGTCATGCCGTGGTTCAAACGCGGCGCTCACGACAGAGTGTTCAACTCCATGCTGAACGGAGCGGTCTGTGTCACTGATCCGAGTGACTTTTTATTAAAGGAATTCAATGATGGCGAGGACATATTTTTTTATAAATTGGATGAATTGGACAATCTCCCTGACATAATCACGCGTATCCAAAACGACAAAGATCAAATGGAGAAAATCCGCCGGGCTGCTTATAAAAAGTGCCTTGCCCATCACACCTGGAGCCATCGCGCCGAACTGATTGCTCGGGAATTCTTTACTTGACAAATCATATCAAAAGTAGTATATTTATTACAAACAAGGCACTACCCAGTGACGGTTAGCCCGAATGATTAGCTATTAGAAATAGCCGTTTCCATTGGACGTGGGCGGCTATTATCTATATTTGCGTCCGATTGAGTATCCGAATCTGAACACCGCAATGGAGTATCCAATTATAGCTATAAAATCCAGCACTGTCATCCGCATCACCCCCTTATAGCCTATCCACGCGGGACAGACCTTCAGCAAACTGTTAACAGTCACCTCAGAGGGCGTATAGATACCCTCTGAAAAGAGGGCTAACCGCCACCGTTTGGGTAGTACCTGACGTTATTATACCATATATTGTGTCTGAAAGCAAGTAAAATGAAAAAATACTTGCTTTTATTGTGTTTTATCTGTATAATATATAAGAATACGGTTGAGGTAATCACAATTAGTTACCACATGACTGATGATATCGGAGGATTGTTGGGATGGCCGACACAGCTGGCAAGGGCTCATCTAAAACAAATAATACAAATAAACCGGCGGTAACAAAATCCGGACCGCCGGCTAAAACTGTGTCCGGAACCTCGTCGAAGCCATCCGGAGGAAACCGCAGTGATGCTAAAAAATCGTGGACGGCAGACGATAAAGCCATATCTGAAAAATCTTCTGTCGGGGCGGGCACTGCCGGTTCCGATAAAACATCATCCGGAGCAAAATCAAAAAATACCGCCACCTCCCCGACCACAAAAAAACCGGTCGTAAAAACTGCGCCGAAAAACGATCCGAAGAACAATAAAAAACGCCGAAAAAAACGCAAAAAAATCAAGCGCCATCGCAAATTCTGGCTTGTTGTTAAAATACTTATTTTGGTTATCCTGCTCACCATTCTGGGTGTGGGACTTTTTCTGTATTTCAAATACGGTGATATGATATTCGCGATGAGGGACGAGGCCAAAATCCTCGTTGATGCCTCGACACCTGAAACCTTCCGGGCCTCTGAAACGTCAATTGCCTACGATAACAAAGGCAGGATGATCGCGGTCCTGAAGGGTGACAAGGATTCATATTACATGCCGATTGACCGTATCCCCCAATATGTCAAGGACGCATTTATCGTTACCGAGGACAAAAAATTCTACTCCCACAACGGTATCGATATCGGCGGTATCATACGTGCCGGGCTGGCATACATCCGCAACAACGGAACCGCCACGCAGGGTGCTTCGACCATAACGCAGCAGCTCGCGCGCGGAACCTTTTTATCAACGGAAAAAACCATCGAACGAAAACTGAAGGAAATCTTCATCGCTATGGAGATGGAGAAAAAGTATACGAAAGACCAGATCCTGGAGTTCTATCTGAATTCCATCTATTTCATGAACGGTTATTACGGTATCGAGGCGGCCGCCAAGGGGTATTTCAGCAAGAGCTGTACGGAGCTTTCTCTCGGGGAACTCGTATTCCTGTGCGCAATCCCGAACTCGCCGACGCGTTATGATCCGCTGCGCCGTTACAAAAACACGATCGCGCGTAAAAACCGTATTCTCGACCAGATGCTCGCGGACGGTGTCATCAACCGTATCGAGTACGACGAGGCGTATTCCCAGAAAATAGTCCTGAACGTGCAGGAGGTTAAACGGCGCGATTACATCGAAACCTACATTTCATATTGCGCTATCAAAGCTCTCATGAAACAGGACGGATTCGAGTTCCGCAACTCGTTCATAGACAATGATGACAAAGAACAGTACAACGAGCTTTATGAGGAGGCGTATGCGTCTGCGGAAACAAAACTCCGCGACAAGGGCTACCGTATCTACACCTCGATAGACCTTTCCATACAGAAAAAGCTCCAGAAGGCGATCAATGACAATTTGAAACCTTTCAAGGAGAAAACGAAAAAGGGAATCTATAAAATGCAGGGCTCCGGTACCTGTATCGACAATAAAACAGGCCGTGTCGTTGCTATTGTGGGCGGGCGCAGCCAGGAGAATGACGGCTACACGCTGAACCGCGCGTATCAGGCGTTCCGTCAGCCGGGTTCCTCGATCAAGCCGTTGATTGATTACACCCCGACTCTCGAGCGCGGTTCGACCAGGAATACGCGGGTGAATGACCATAAATTTGAGGATGGTCCGTCCAACTCGAGCGGTTCGTACTATGGAAATGTCACGATCCAGTTTGCTGTTGAGCACTCGCTCAATACCGTGGCTTGGCAGCTTTTTCAAAAACTGACTCCGGAGGTTGGTCTGCAGTATTTGCTGGATATGGAATTTCAGAAAATCGTGAAGAGTGATTATGTACTCGCGGCATCAATCGGCGGTTTGACCTACGGCTGTTCGACGATGGAGATGGCGTCAGGCTATGCGACGATAGGTAATCACGGGAAATTCAGATCACCGACCTGTATTGTAACAATCAAGGACTCTGACGGAAACGACGTTGTTCCCGAATATATTGAGGAAAAATATGTTTACAAAGCTGCCTCTGCTGACGAGATGCTGGACATCCTGCAGGGTGTGTTCGCGCGCGGTACGGCGGCCGGTCATTCTCTGCAGAATGATATGCCGTGTGCCGGCAAAACCGGTACCACTAATGATAAAAAAGACGGCTGGTTCTGTGGTCTGACTCCGTATTATACATGTTCTATCTGGATCGGATATGACTCGCCGAAAACGGTCAGTGACCTCTATGGAAACACGTATCCTCTCCGAACATGGGAGCAGTTTATGAACGACCTGCATGCGGACCTGTCGCCGAAACCATTCGACATTGCGAAGAGTGTCATCAAGGGGCGCGACGAGCAGCCTGAAAATGACACTACTGCTACAGCTGCGCCGAAGGTCGATAATGTAGACGAGGATCCGAACGACCTCATTGAGCCGGAGGATCCGGATGAGACTGAGGAGCCGGTTGACGAACCTACGTTTACCGAGGAGCCTGAACCGGAGCCTGAGCCCGAGCCGGAACCGGAGCCTGAACCCGAGCCGGACGTGGATGTCGACCCGAATGATTGATTTCCTTGTAACAGCCGGCTAAAACCTGACATGCTAAAAACCCGGAGAACGTGTTGTCTCCGGGCTTTTTTATCTGATTCTTTGATTATTTCTGTCCGTATTTCCGCAGCACTCTCTCTATCCTCTCGGTCGGATTCAGATACTCTGAAATCGAGTAATCATGGTTCAGCGTGTCGATCAGTAGCGCGATATATTTACTCATGTCAACATTGATATAGTACTCACGCTCCAGTACCTCCGGCGCCTGATACACAAGGTTTGTTGTCATGACGCGGTAGATCAGGCCTTTCTCATATGCCTCGTCAAACACCTTCATTCCGTTTGTAAAAAGCCCGAATGTAGATGCTACAAAAATCCGGTTGGCCTTGCGGCGTTTCAACTCTGTTGCGACGTCGATCATGCTGTCTCCCGAGGAGATCATGTCGTCGATCACGATAACATCCTTGCCCTCTACCGATGAGCCGAGAAACTCATGCGCCACTATAGGATTTCGTCCGTCAACGATTTTTGTATAGTCGCGCCGTTTGTAGAATGTTCCTACATCCACGCCGATGACGTTTCCGAAATAGATGGCGCGTCCCATGGCGCCCTCATCCGGCGAGATGATCATCATGTTCTCTGCGTTCATTTTGATGTCCGGCACGTTCTGCAACAGTGCTTTTATAAACTGATAGATTGGCTGCACCGTCTCAAAACTTCCCAGCGGGATCGCGTTTTGCACGCGCGGGTCATGAGCATCAAAAGTGATTATGTTCTCGACACCCATCCCGACCAGTTCCTGTAACGCCAGTGCACAGTCGAGAGACTCTCTGGCCGAGCGCCTGTGCTGACGTCCTTCGTATAAAAAGGGCATGAACACTGAAATACGTCTGGCCTTTCCGCCGATTGCGGAGATCATCCTTTTTAAATCCTGATAATGGTCATCCGGTGACATGTGGTTGATCTGACCGCAGACCTTATATGAAAGGCTGTGGTTGCAGACATCTACCAGCAAAAAAACATCCTTGCCGCGTACGGACTCGTTGATGATTCCTTTTGCCTCGCCTGAACCAAAGCGCGGGCATTTGGCGTCAATGATGTACGATTCCTTTTTATAATTAGTGAAATGGATTTCCTGTGTCGGATCCATTGCGGCCGCGCGTCGCCAGCCTGCGATATACTTGTCCACCTTCTCCCCGATTTCGCGACTGCTCTCGAGCGCTATGATCGCGAGATCCCCAAACGGGATTACCTTGTTCAATTCCTTCTGTGTGGGCATTTTCTCCTCCTTAATACTTTCAAATCCCCGGTGTTAATCTGACGACATCCGCTACCTTTGCAATATCACTGATGTTCCCGTACGAGCGCTCGTGCTAAGAATACTATCTATTGATCAGTCGGATGTCATCTCCGATCAACCGAAGATTCTGAAAATTAGACATTATGCGGGAAAACACGCGTTCAGAGTACAGCTCATTCAAATCCCTGATAGACAGATTCGTCGAGATTATAGTAGAACGTTCCCTGAGCAGTCTCCCCTCGATGACGTGATACAGCTGTGTTGTCGTGAAACCGTTTGTCATCTCTGTGCCCAGGTCATCGATGATCAGCAATTCTGAATCCAGCAGGTACGAAAGCAACGCGTTTTTGTCATCAAACCCTAATTCACGGTCAAACTGTCTGGCCTCGAGGATCTCGAAAAATCTGATCGCGTCGAGATACAGTACCGAGTGCCCCATATCGAGCAACTCGTGCGCTATGCAATGTGATAAAAAGGTTTTGCCCACGCCGGTGTCACCGTACAACAACAGATTCTGGAAATCGGAATCGAATGTGCGCACAAAATGACGCGCAACACCGAGAACCCCCTTCATCGTATCACGGGAGGTCATGCCGGTGAGTTCATCGATTTTGTCATCCGGATAGAGATCCAGATCAAACAGATCAAACGACTCTTTTTTTATCGCATCGCCTAAATGTGACTGCTTATAAAAAAGTTTGATGGCATGCTTTTTCATGCAGTGACACTTTTTACCGTTCACAAAACCGGTGTCCTGGCAGTCGGGACATTCATATTTCGGCTCGAGGTATGACGCGTCCCATCCGTGCTCACGGAGCAGGCGGTCGCGCTCCCTGCCGAGACGATCCATCTCCTCCTCGTAGGCAGCGGTTTTGTCCTCGTCGCTCTGACCGGACTCGCGGACGTATTTCATGGAAATATGACGCGCTCTTGCCTCTAATTCCTTGAGAGCGGGCAGTGCCTTGTACAGGTTTTCCTTTCTTTCGTCTAAATCCTCAATAGC
>JAGABX010000057.1 GCA_017614395.1 Eubacterium sp. | reverse complement strand
TTCGTGTTCCATTCTGTTTTTTTCTTCATAAGCAATTTCCCCCTATTTGTGGAAAGTTTTTTTCATTATACCACAAAATACGGTGAAAAGCCACTGTTTTAAAGCGGAATCAGCACGAAAAGTTTTTATTCTGAATTGCTGTCAGGCTACTTCAAAACATCAGGGAACATCGTCCGGTTTACTCGGCTGCGTTTGCGTAGGCTTTACCATTTTTGGGGTTGATGCCTTTTCGTTCCATCAGTTCGGAAACAGACAGAACATCATATCCGTGTTCCTGCAGCCACGGTATTACGAGTTTGGCTGCCTCACAGGAGGTTTCGTGGATGTCGTGCATGAGGATTATTGAGCCGTCCCTGACTTCCTTTTTCATAACGGAAAGGACGGATTTCTCCTTCTCCTCGGCAGAGTATTTATCTATATCCTTCCAATCGAGCGTGTCAACGTCCCACAGTATCATTGGATATTTCAGGTTTTCGCGCATGGCGTCGGAGATGGCACCATATGGTGGGCGGACCAGTTTGATCTCGTATCCGTCAGTCAGTTCCTTTACCAGATCAGACGTGCGTTTCAGCTGGGAGTTGACCTCTTTCATGGAAAGACTGCTCAACTGTGGGTGATCCCAGGAATGGTTTCCGATTTCATGTCCCTCGGCAATCTCTCTATTCAGGATTTCTTTGTTTATCTCGCACCTGTAGCCCTGCACGAAAAACGTGGCATGTGCGCCGTACTCCTTCAGTGTGTCGAGAAGCCCGTTGGTGCCTTTGATGCCTTTGTCCTCCTCAGTGCTTTTCGGACCGTCGTCAAATGTCAGGGCGACTGCCTTTTTCCTGGTCTCAGGTGTAGGCTCAGGCGTTACTATGGGAACCGGTGTCGGCGTGGTCGTCGGTGTGGGCGTTATCCCATTGTCATCTGTTGATATTCGGGATGCGACATTATCGGGGGTTTCTTCATCCGTTGAAAAAAGTTTGGGCAGCAGCAGAGCCAATATGATGGCACCGACGAGGCATGCGACAGCAGCTATGATGCGTGGGATATTCCAGCGCCCATGGTGCGACGAAGATGAGCGACGACCGCCTGATCCCCGTGAATTACGCTTATTATATTGTTTCATGTAATCTCGTCGCATTTTTTTCTACCTTAGTTTTATTATTGTTTTCTTCTTTTTCGTCTCGAAGAGCGTGATCCGTTTTCGTCATCGTTTTCGTCGTCATACTCGTCTGGAGGTTCCGGAGCAACCTCCATAGCAGGAACCTGTATTTTTTCTACGATATGGCCCTCGTTTTCCTCCCTGAGCTTGCGCCGGTGTTTCCGGTCGGGGAACGTGGGCGACGACCCTCCATATTCGTAGGCCTCAGTGGGCAATCCCTTTTTATGAAGTTTCCTGTCAAGGGCGCGTTTTACTATTTTGTATAGCATCGCAAAGACAGGTACACCGAACAGCATTCCCAAAATTCCGAACATTCCGCCGAAAAGAATGATCGAAAACAGTATCCAGAAGCTCCCGAGTCCGATGGAGTTCCCGAGAATCTTCGGGCTGATGACATTTCCGTCGATCTGCATGTAGATCACAATCACGACGAGCCAGATGATCGCCTTGACAGGGTCGATGACGAGGATCAGCAAAAAGCTCGGGATCATACCGATAAACATTCCGAAAAACGGGATCAGGTTACATACTGCCAGCAAGACAGAAACCAGTGTTGCATATGGCATTTTCGCAACCCACATGAATACAAAGGTAACAACGCCGACCAGCAGCGAATCGAGGATTTTGCCAATGAGGAATTCACCGAAAACGTGATGAGCCTCTGAACAGAATGTCATGATGCGTGTGTACCATTTTTCCGAGAATATGGATGCCAAACCTTTTCTGGCGCGGAGGATGTAGTTCTCCTTGTCACACAACAGGTAGATTGAAATGATGACACCTACGAAAAAGTCTACAAGTATTCCGGCGGCACTCAGCAACGCATCGGTAGCGGTGCCGAGGATATTCGCATTAGGAATAACTTCCTGCTGCATCCAGCTTATGAGTTTGTCATATCCGCCGTCAAAAAACTCGACAACCTTTGAACCAATAGCAGAATTGTTGTCAAAAAACCCGCAAATAAAATTACGGAGATTGTTGTAGTATGCCGGAAGGTTCTTGACAAGAGTTCCGAGTGTTGTGATGAGCTGAGGGATTACGATTATCAGCAAAGTAGCTAAAAATGCAATCAATAATATAATGGAGAGGGTAACTGACAGTGCGCGGGCGAGTCCCTTTTTCCCCTTGAACAGTTTTAAAAAGACATTTCTCTCGAAAAATCCGACGGCCGGGCTCATAACGTAGGCAATAACGAGACCTATCCATACGGAACTGAGGGCGCTGATGATGCTCAGGATCAAATTGACAATGAGGTGGGCTCTTGTGAAAAAGTTGCTCACGATCACTACTAATGAAAGAGATATGAACAGTGTCAATCCTATGTAGAAATATCGTTTTTGCTTATCAGAGAGTTTTTTCATTTATGTTTCCCTCCTGTTGTTTTATTTATATTCTTTGCGCAAACATCTGCGCAACAACATTCATCACATTTCGGTTTTCTCGAAGCACATACCTCACGACCGTGCAAAACCAGGCGGTGACAGAAATCGTTTGATTCCTCCGGTGAGAGTATTTTCAATAATTGTTTCTCCACACTTGCCGGATTTTTTGTGCCATCGGTGAGTCCCATGCGCCCTGATATACGAATACAGTGCGTGTCAGTGACGACTGCCGGTTTATGGTATATATCACCGAGAATCAGATTGGCACTTTTTCGACCGATGCCGGGCAGGGATAGCAGTTCCTCCATGGTGTTGGGAATACGGCCGGCGTATCTTTCTATAAGGTCGCTCATGCAAGCCCGGATATCTCTCGCTTTCGATGCGCCGAGCCCGCACGGACGGACAATGTCTGTGAGCTCATCTATATCGGAATTGGCTACGGCCTGCATAGTCGGATACTTTTTAAACAACTCAGGTGTGATCATGTTGACACGGGAGTCCTTGCACTGTGCCGAGAGTCTGACTGCGATGAGGAGCTTCCACGGCTCGTCGTAGTCGAGAGAACATACCGCCTGTGGGTATTCGGCTTTTAATCTGTCTATTATCGCGAGAGCCCGTTGCTTTTTGGTCATATGTCTCCTCCGGCGCGAGTCCAACGGACAGAATTACGCCTTATCGCTCAAATATAATCTCCGTAATTCGGTATTTCGTACTGAGGCATGAGCCGGACGGCAGGGATGTCTGCAGATGCTTTTGTGCCGGCTGGAACGGAGTCTATGATGAAGGTGTTTCCGCTGATAACCGAATCATGGCCGATGACTGTTTCACCGCCGAGAATGGTTGAATTTGCGTAGATCGTAACATTGTCCTCGATGGTAGGATGACGTTTGACACCCCGCAATGCCTGTCCCTTCCTGGTGGAGAGGGCTCCGAGAGTAACACCCTGGTACAGCTTGACATAATTTCCTATCTCGGTTGTCTCTCCTATAACGACACCCGTTCCGTGGTCTATGAAAAAGTATTCGCCTATGGTCGCGCCGGAATTGATATCAATGCCCGTGCGACTGTGGGCATACTCAGTCATGATGCGAGGTATGAACGGCACGTTTCGGATGTATAGTTCATGTGCAATACGATAAACGAAAATTGCGTATAATCCGGGATATGAGAATATAACACTTTCACGATCCTGTGCAGCGGGATCTCCATTAAATCCTGCTTCAACATCCTTGAGAAGTAACGATTGTATGCGTGGGAGCTCGTTCAGAAATTCGTCAGCAATCTTCCGGGCATGCTCGATATGTGTATTTTTCGGATACTGTTTTTCGCTGGAATCGTATTCGCTATTGTCAGCGCCTGAATTACTTTCGTAAGTATTTTTGCAACTGCAATCATCTTCGCCGGCATAGGTAAGAGCCACCGCGATCTGCTCAGCCATCAGACGGCGTATGTTATATAGTTTATCCTCTGTGTATTCCTCGGGACGTCGTCCGATCATTTCAGTGTCCCAAAAATATCCGGGAAACATGAGCTTTCGGATCTCCTTAAGCAGTTGGATGATAATGCCGCGATCGGGAAGGCGGCAGCCCTGTCTGCCTTGGAGCAGTTCGTTGTCACGATAGTGGTTTGCGATTTCCGACGCGACGGAGCGGATGATTTCAAAATCTGACATGTTGGTTCCTCTCATGGGATGCCGGAGCCGGATACACGTTTGCAATGCCCATCGGAGTGCAATATGTATTCGGCTCCTGATATTATTCTATTGAAATATTTTCAATAAAATGGTCTATGTATTCCGATATTTCGTCTTTCCCTTCACCGGTAGCAGCGGAGAAGGGAATGACCGGGAGATCAATGCCCTCGCCGACAATGCTTGACTCATTTTGAGAGTCGGAGGCGATTTCGACGCTCAGGATTCTTTTTATACTATTGATATTTTTTTGTTTTTCGTTCTTTTTCAGTTTGTCAACCTTGGTAGCGATTATCAGTGGATTGAAACCGAGTGAGTAGAGCAGGCGGAACTGTTCAATGTCCTTTTCAGTGGGGTCGTGGCGACTGTCAATCAGCAAAAATACGACACGCAGCGCACGAGAGGTTTCAAGATACTTACGAATCATCGCCATCCACTGCTGTGTAGTGGAACGCGAGGTTTTTGCGTACCCATAACCCGGCAGATCTACCATGTAGAGGTCGTTGTTCACATGATAATAGTTAATTGTCTGCGTTTTACCGGGTTCGGACGAAGTCCTCGCTAAACTTTTTCGTCCCCACAATGTGTTGAGAAGCGAGGATTTGCCGACATTTGACCGTCCCCAGAACGCAATCTCCAATATATCGTGCTGTGGGAGTTTGCTGGTGATCCCACAGACAGTTTCCAATTCAACGTTTTGTATTATCATTTGTAGATTTCTATACAAGTACTTCATCCAATATCTGATGGATTTTTGATACATACCGGATGTCTAATCCGTCTGTGATCTCCACTTCCAGTTCCTCTATATCGGGACGGTTATCGTCCGGAACCATCACCTGGTCGATCCCGGCCAGTTTTGCTGCAAGCAGTTTTTCCTTGAGTCCGCCTATCGGTAAAACACGTCCGCGCAGGGTAACTTCACCGGTCATGGCTGTTTTGGCGCGAGCCTTTTTCCCGGTGACAGCCGAATAGATAGCGGTTGTCATCGTTACTCCGGCCGAGGGACCGTCCTTTGGTACGGCACCCTCCGGAACGTGCAGGTGAAAGTCATGCGTTTTGAAAAACTCTTCCTCGCCGGGAAGGAGCGAACGAACAAGGGAGAGTGAGATTTCAGCGCTCTCCTTCATAACGTCGCCGAGTTGTCCGGTTAATTTGAGCTTGCCCTCGCCCGGCATGGTGTTGACCTCGATTTCCAACGTGTCACCACCGACCTCGGTCCACGCCAGACCTCTAACGATTCCGATATCGTCTTGTTTGTTCGCAGGATTGTCATGGTATTTTCTCTTGCCGAGGAAATCCGGCAGGTTTTTGTTTGTTACCCGGATAGGAAGCTTTAACGGTTCATCCGATGGTTTGGTCTTAATTGCTGCTTTTTCTTTTGTGTTCTTCTTTTTATCGGTCACAGATGGTTCTATGGCAGCATTATCGGATTTGTCCTCCAATATCTGTTTTGCAGCCTTGCGACAGATTTTTCCGATACGACGTTCCAGTTCCCGGACACCTGCTTCTCTGGTATAACCGGTGATAATCTGACGCAGAGCAGAATCACTGATCGTCAGCTGTTTTTTTGCGAGACCGTTTTTCTGTAATTGCTTTTTGATGAGATAATCCTTGCCGATGTGATACTTCTCGTTACTCGTATAACCGGCTATTCTAATGACCTCCATTCGATCGAGCAGAGGTCTTTCTATCGTATCGGTTGAGTTCGCTGTACACAAAAACAGCACATCTGACAGGTCAACAGACATGTCAACGTAGTGGTCACGGAAATTTACATTCTGTTCGGGATCCAATACCTCCAGGAGAGCAGAGGATGTGTCGCCGCGATAATCCTTGCCGACCTTGTCAATCTCATCTAACAGGATCAGTGGATTTTTGACACCGGCTCTTTTCAGACCATCGATCAGTCTGCCCGGCATAGCTCCGACATATGTTCGTCTGTGCCCGCGGATTTCAGCCTCGTCACGAACACCACCGAGACACACGCGTATATATGGTTTTTCAAGTGCGCGAGCCACAGATCTCGCTATTGAAGTTTTTCCGGTTCCCGGAGGACCGACAAGACATATTATCGGCGCATCGGATCGGTTGGTCAGTGAGCGGACTGCCAAAAATTCGAGGATACGCTCTTTTACTTTTTCCAATCCGTAATGATCCTCATCCAAAACCCGTTCGGCGTTGCGTATGTCGGTGTTTTCATCGCACGAATGCTCCCAGGGGAGTGATAACAGGCACTCGATATAGTCCTCACACAGAATGTGCTCGGACGAGCTGTTTGGTATATGTTTCAGATGCTCAATCTCCTTGTGGATGTTCTCTCGTATTTCATCTGAGCATTCCAATTCAGCAAGTTGTTTTTCGTATCGTTCAAATATATCCTCATCTGCCCCGTCGCCCAATTCACTCTGGATTACGCGCATCTGCTCGCGCAGGAAATACTCCTTCTGGTTTTTGGAGACCTCCTCCTGGACCTTGGAACGGTACTC
>JAGABX010000056.1 GCA_017614395.1 Eubacterium sp. | reverse complement strand
GAGGTTCCCAGAACATAATGTAGCACGAGCGCGATCGGAGCTTTTCTCACGACTCGCAAGCTCGCTGTGAGAAAACTCCTGCCGCTCGTGCGGATACATTGATGACAGTGCTTCCTAACATCGGTGTAGGAACATAGACCAATAGAAACGAGGCAAATTTTGAGGAAAAACAGTGTAAAATCTTCCCGGATCAATGGTGAAGTACTTAAGGAAATGAGTCTGATACTTCGCGATGAGTTGAAGGATCCGCGAATTCACCCTATGACCAGCGTTACGGATGTCAGTGTGACGACTGATCTGAAGTATGCTACCGTATATGTCAGTGTTATGGGTGATGAACAGGCGAAAAAGGAGACAATGATCGGGCTGAAAAAAAGTGCGCCCTACGCCAGACATCTGCTGGCAACACGTCTGAATCTCAGAAATACGCCTGAGTTGATATATAAACTGGATGAGTCTATGGAATACGGCGCAGCGATGAGTAAACGCATCGATGAGGTTCGCTCACATGATGAGGAAGTCAGTCGCATGCGAGGGGATTCAATTGATGAAGAATCAGACGGCAATGATGATACGGAATCTTAAAAACCATATATACAGGGACTCGGGACAGGGATTATTTTGTGAGTAAATAAGGCAATCGTTGAAAGGAGCAGCACATGAATGATGAGACCAAGAATTATCTGATTGGTGCTATAGAACGGGCTCAGACCATTGCAATCAGCGGTCATGTGCGTCCTGATGGTGACGCTATCGGATCAACGATGGGACTGTATTATTATCTTACGGAAAACTATCCTGATAAAACGGTTTGTGTCTATTTAGAAGACGTGCCGGACAGTTTTGCTCATATTCGTGATGTGGATGCAATGGAAAGAAGATGTGACCATTATGATCTGTTTATCGCGTTAGACAGCGGAGATGTCGAGCGTTTGGGTGATGCCGGAACTGTTATGCAGGAGCATTCCGACTATGTTATCAATGTGGATCATCACATCACTAACACTTTGTTTGGAAACAAAAACATTGTTGATGCCAAAGCCAGTTCAACGTGTCAGATACTTTTTACCCTGATGGATGAAGAGAAGATCAGTAAGCTGACCGCAATGGCTTTATATACAGGAATAATCCATGACACAGGTGTGTTCAAGCACAACAACACATCCTATCAGACTATGAGGATTGCCGGAAAACTCATGCGAAAGGGCATTGCGTTCGGCGAGATTATAGACAACAGTTTTTATAATAAAACATACAAACAGTTGCAGATCATGGGAAGATGTCTCATGGAAAGCGTCAGAGTTTTGGATGATCTCGTAATCTATTCCGTTATGACTCTGCAGGACATGGAATTATATCAGGCGAAGCCCTCCGATCTTGACGGAGTCATCGATCAGCTGCGAACAACAGAGGGAGTAGAGGTTGCAATACTTATCAGTGAGCGGGTTCCGGGCGAATTCAAGGTCAGCATGCGTTCAAATCAGATAGTAGATGTTGCTTCGATCGCCAAATATTACGGCGGCGGAGGTCATATAAAGGCCAGCGGATGCACTATGTACGGCGCTGTGGAAGAAGTTTTAGAAGAGTTGATTGAGCATATTGAAAATCAGCTTGGCAGCGATTTTGTCGTTGATGACGACGATGATGAGGAATGATGCCGGAGAGAATTGACAAATGGACGGAATCATAATAGTAAATAAAGAAGCGGGTTACACCTCACATGACGTAGTAGCAAAACTGCGCGGCATACTTCATCAGAAAAAAATAGGTCACACCGGTACATTGGATCCGGATGCCACGGGGGTTCTGCCAATATGTATCGGCAGAGCTACAAAGGTCTGTGATGTGTTAACTGATCGCGATAAAACTTACTTAGCGGAGGTTGTTCTCGGTATCACGACCGATACGCTTGATATTTCCGGAAATATTCTGTCACGTAGCGACGTACACGTAAAAAAGGATGACCTGTTGGCTGTCCTTTCTCATTTTGAGGGGGAAATCACCCAGATTCCTCCTATGTATTCGGCAGTAAAGGTGAATGGGAAAAAGCTGTATGAGTATGCTCGTGAGGGTCAGTCGGTCGAACGAAAGCCCAGATATGTAACCATATATGAATTAGAACCGGTGGAAGAGAAATTGTTCCCATATGATCAGAAAAAGTCAGGCTCTGATGATGGTATTTTGAATGGATCTGATTCGAGTACACTTGTGGAAAAATTGCCTTCATTCAAAATCAGGGTGAAGTGTTCCAAGGGTACATATATCCGAACGCTATGTGATGATATAGGCCGGGAACTCGGATGCGGCGCCGTAATGAAGTCCCTAGTCCGGATGGCAGCAGGGCGGTTTGAAATCAATAACGCATTGACGATTTCCGAGATAGAAGAGAGTCTGAAACGTTTTGATGTTGAAAACGAGGAGTCGTTACCGGACTTTTTAATACCATTAGACAGTGTTTTTGATGAATACCATTCATTGACGGTTCCGTCTGATCAGATGAAATTGCTGGAGAATGGTAATCCAATTTTTATCAGACCTGTGCCTGAGGGGATATCTTTCGGGGATACGGTTCGTGTTTACGGCGCTAATGGTGAGTTTTACGCGCTTTATCGTTTAGATGAGAGAAAAAAAAGATTTGTTGTAGTGAAATATTTTCATTAACGGGGAAATGCAGGAATGAAAGCATGGGATCATATACCGGAGGACTTTGACGGAGAGGTTGCTCTGTGCATCGGAAAGTTCGACGGGTTTCACCTGGGACACAGGTTACTGATAGAGGAGGCAGCGAAAACCGGTAATCCCGTTGCCGTGATGACATTTGTGTTTAATAAGACGAAAACAATAGATGACCGCGAGGAGAAAAAGAAACTTGCAGCTGCGTTGGGAGTGGATTATTATTTTGAGATAGAGCCTGACAGCGGCTTTTTCTCAATGACACCTGAAAGATTCGTAAGTGATTATGTTGCCGGGAGATTGCATTCTAAATATGTGGTGGTCGGGGATGATTTCCGGTTCGGGCGTGATAGGATCGGAGATATACAGACATTATCGGAATTAGCTAAAGAATATGATTATTCACTGATAGTTGTTCCGAAAATACAATATAAGGATGAGGATATCAGCAGCAGTCGAATTCGGAAATGCATAGAAAACGGGCAGTTATCGGATACAGAAGCGATGCTGGGACGTACGTTCCGTTTGAGCGGAGAGGTGACAGACGGAAACCATATCGGGAGACAAATAGGTGTTCCGACAGCCAACATTTTTCCGGCAGAGGGTAAGGTGTGTCCGCCCAAGGGTGTATATGAAGTCGGTGTTTTGGTTGATAATGATGTGAAGGAGTATGCCGGGATTGCCGATTTCGGGGTAAAGCCGACGGTTGGAGAGAATTATCCCGAGGGGCTGGAGGTACACCTCATAGATTATAACGGTAATCTGTACGGACGAAATATAGCGGTTTTGTTTAAATCATTTATACGTGAAGAAAAAAAGTTTGCTGATATGAATGAACTGCATCGACAGATCGATGAGGATTTACGGAGGGTAAAAAATGGCATCGATAAGCAGTAAAAAGATTGTGTTTGATATGGACGGCGTTTTACTGGATTCGGAGAGATTGATTCTGAATATCTGGATACTTTTAGGTGAAAAACATCATGTAACCGGTATGGAGGACGTGATGAAGGAGTGCCTCGGTACGAATAATACGGAAACCCGCAGGATTGTTGAGAGCCATTTCGGACCGGATTTTCCGTACGAGGAGTTTCGGGCAGAGGCGAGAGAAATGTTTTTTGATCGCACGAAGAAGGATGGAGTTCCGTTGAAAGCGGGTTCCAGGGAACTGCTGCAGTTTTTGAAGATCAATGGTTGGGACATAGGTTTAGCGAGCTCTACGTCCGGTAATACCGTCAGGGAGGAGTTACAGACGGTCGGGTTATTGGACTTTTTCAAAGTAGTAGTCAGCGGAGAGATGGTTCGTGAGTCCAAGCCGCATCCCGAGATCTATTTCAAGGCATGTGAGATGTTAGGATCAGATCCGAAGGAGACGATAGCGATAGAAGATTCGAAAAACGGTGTCCGTTCGGCTGCTATGGCCGGGTGCAGAGTCATAATGGTACCGGACATAGTGCCGCCCGATCCGGATTCAGAACGGCTCGCATGGAAAGTATTTCCTGATTTGGGAGAGGTCAGGCGTTATTTCACTGCGATGTAGAGTAAAATATCGATATCTACCGAAAAATAGTTTTATGTCCGAAACAGAAAAAATAAATTGATTTATTATCGGAGATATGTTAGAATTGATTCTGTAGTTTTTTTATAATTACTATGATAAATGGAGGAAGAAAAAAATGAAACAGTGTATGAAAAGGGTTTCAGCGATATTGGTTGCGATCGTTATGGCTATGACGCTGGTAGCATGCGGCGGCGGTGAGGATACCAAGGAAACGGTTCAGGCTACCGTAGACCAGCTTCAGGCTAAGATGACAGAGGCAATGAGTTCGTATCAGAATATATTCTCTGATACGGATGCAACGGATCCGTCACAAGCCAGCGAGAGAATTGATACAGCAATTAAAATGATCGATGATGCGATAGCGGCATGCGATTCTGTTGATGCTCCGGGACCGGATTCTCAGAAATACAGAGATATCTGCAAGGATCTGTTTCAGTTGCTCAAGGATATGATGAATGATATGAAGGGTATAGATATGTCTGATTCGAGTGCGGCAACTGAGATTTCAACAAAATATATGAGCGAGCTGCTGTCACTTTCTACCGATGCTGCAAAATTCGCTCAGGAATTGGTGGATAAATATGGTATAACCATGCCGACAACATCTATTTCACAGTGATGTGAAGCATAATTATCAATAACACTGATGGACATCGGTGGGAAAACCTGCCGGTGTCTGTCTCCAATAACATAGGCAGGCATATTGTTATGGAAAAAAATGTCATCGAGGATATCTACGGCATCAACGTTTTCAATGACGACCGTATGAGAGAGTATCTTCCGAAAAAGACCTACATAGCTCTGAAGGACACTATCGAGAACGGTGAAGAACTGAGTCCCGAGGTGGCCAATGTTGTTGCGCACGCAATGAAGGAGTGGGCGCTCTCAATGGGCGCGACTCATTATACGCACTGGTTCCAGCCCATGACCGGATCTACTGCGGAAAAACATGATTCGTTTCTCAGCGCTGAATCTGATTCGAGAGCGGTATTGGAATTCTCCGGCAAAGAGCTCATAAAAGGTGAACCGGATGCGTCATCATTTCCTTCCGGGGGATTGCGCGCCACATTCGAGGCACGAGGATATACGGCATGGGACTGCACGTCGCCTGCCTTTTTACGTAAGGACGCTATCGGTACCGTACTCTGTATTCCGACAGCGTTCTGTTCCTATACCGGAGAGGCATTAGATAAAAAGACACCGCTTCTTCGTTCTATGGAGGCTATCTCCAAACAGGCCACACGGGTTTTGCATCTGTTCGGCGATACCGATGTAACGAAAGTCGGTGTGTCGGTCGGAGCGGAACAGGAGTATTTTCTCATTGACCGTGAGGAGTATTTGAAACGCGATGATCTGATCTTTACAGGGAGAACACTGTTCGGATCAATGCCTCCGAAGGGACAGGAGTTAGATGATCATTATTACGGGATGATCCGGGAGCGTCAGGCAGCGTTTATGAAGGAATTGAACGAGGAACTCTGGAGTCTCGGCATTCTTGCTAAAACACAGCATAATGAGGTTGCGCCCGGACAGCACGAGATGGCGCCAATCTATTCGTCCGCAAATACTGCGACGGATCACAACCAGCTTGTTATGGAGATTATGAAAAAGGTTGCACGACGACACGGACTCGAGTGCATTCTTTCCGAAAAACCGTTTGACGGGGTTAACGGCTCCGGGAAACATGACAATTGGTCGCTTGTTACTGACACGGGAAAGAACCTGTTATCACCCGGAAAACACCCTTATGACAATAAAAAGTTTCTGCTGTTTTTAGCAGCGGTAATTGCCGCTGTTGATAATTATGCCCCATTACTCCGACTGTCTGCAGCATGTCCCGGGAATGATCACCGTCTCGGAGGCGATGAGGCTCCACCGGCAATTATTTCGGTGTTTCTCGGTGAACAGCTTGAGGATATTGTAGAGCAGATATTGCGAAAGGGCACAGCGTCTCACGCCAACACAGGCGAGAACATGGATATAGGGGTTCAGACCATACCTACCATTAAAAAGGATGCGACGGATCGCAACCGCACTTCACCGTTTGCGTTTACGGGTAATAAATTTGAATTCCGCATGGTCGGATCGTCAATGTCGATCGCGGGACCGAACACCGTTTTGAATGCGACAGTGGCTGAGGAGCTGTCTGCTATGGCAGATATTCTAGAGACCGCAGACGATTTCGATACCGCAGTTGATACGCTTATTCATGATACACTGAAAAAGCATCGCAGAATCATCTTTAACGGGGACGGCTATTCCGAGGAATGGATTACAGAGGCGGAAAACAGAGGACTTCCGCATATCCATACTATGGTCGAGGCTACGGATTATTTCCTGGATGATCAGTTTATCATGATGTATGAGCATCAGGGTGTGTACAGCCGTGCCGAGCTCGAATCCCGCGCTGAGATTAACTACGAGGCATATGCCAAGGCAATAAACATTGAGGCGCGTACGATGGTTAAAATGGCCACAAAACAATACATACCTGCAGTTATCCGTTATGTGACATCGCTTGCCGATTCGATCAACAAGATCAGAGAGGCGTGTCCGGAGGCTGACACGGGGGTTCAGAAAGAAATGCTGATCAGGTGCTCAGGACTATTGAGTGACGCAAAGGAGGCAGTGAAAAAACTCCGCGAGGCTGATGAGAATGGAATGAAAATTGAACCGGGAAGGGAGCAGGCAATTTATTTCCGCGATCACGTACTGCCTGTGATGACGGCTCTGCGTGATCCCATAGATGAATTGGAGAATATGGTTGATAAAAAAATCTGGCCGGTTCCGGCTTACGGAGACATGCTTTTTGAAGTCTAGCAGCCGTGAATGCGGAAACATTATAGTTTTATTTCAAATGGAGGTAGCATATGAGCAACAACAGTTTGTCGGCGAAGGACAGAATAAATGCCCTTGTTGACGCGAACAGCTTTGTTGAGATCGGAGCGCAGGTTGTGCGAAGAAGCACTGATTTCAACATGGAGGAAAAGGAGGTTCCTGCAGACGGTGTTATCACCGTTTACGGCGTGATCGGCGAGGATTTAGTATTCGTCTACAGCCAGGATGCCGCTGCAATGAACGGAGCTATCGGTGAGATGCATGCGAGAAAGATAGCCGCACTCTATCAGATGGCGATCAGAGCGGGCGCGCCCATTATCGGATTGATTGATTGTGCCGGCATAAGGATAGAAGAATCATTGGATGCTATTGCCGGTTTCGGAGAGATATACATGAAAAAGGTTCAGGCGAACGGAGTGATTCCGCAGCTGACGGCTATACTCGGAAGCTGTGGAGGAGGAGTTGCAATCTCTGCAGGTTTGTCTGATATTACGATAATGGATAAATCCGGAGGAGCGCTTTTTGTGAACTCTCCGAATGCGGTTGCCGGAAATTTCAAGGAAAAATGCGATACCTCAAGTGCTGATTTCCAGGCAGCAGCGGGAAATGTTGACATTGTTTGTGATTCGGAGACGGATGTGCTGAATAAACTCCGTGAACTGATAACAATTCTTCCTGCAAATGCCGGTATGCCGGCGGACAGAGTATCTTCCGATGATAAAAACAGGACAATCGGTGAACTCGGGTTTGGCAGGGAGGCTCTCGAAGCGATTGCCGATTCGAATTCGTTTATCGAGTTGAAGGCTGATTTCGGTAAAGAAATGGTTGCCGGTTTGATGACTGTTGATGGTCAGACAGTCGGTGCGCTGGCAAACACCGAGGAGGGTGTGCTGTCGTCAGATGGCTGTCGCAAGGCTGAGCAGTTAGTTTATTTCTGTGATTCATTCGGACTGCCGATCGTGACACTTACAAATGTAAAGTCATACGCATCCGAAATCAGCGAGGAAAAAACAATCGCATCTCGTGTTGCGGATATGACATATGCATTCGCAAGCGCTGACGTTCCTCGTGTAAATGTGATCACAGGTGAGGCATACGGAAGTTCTTATCTGTCTATGAATTCCAAACATCTCGGTGCGGATTTGGTTTTAGCGCTCGATACCGCGAAGGTCGGCGCCATGGATGCCAAACTTGCCGCGGAGGCTGTCGGAGTTGATGAGAATACATATCGTGAGTTGCAGGAGGGTGCTGCCGGAGCCGCGAAACGCGGATATGTTGATAACGTTATTCCGGTGGCTGATATCAGAAAACATCTGATTTATGCGCTTCAGATGTTCGGAATGAGGTGATCGGATGGCAGGAGAAGAAATCACGATTCCCGTTGCGCTGATGCATACCGGTGTATCGATGGGAACTGTGTTTATTGTATTGATCCTTATTTCTTTCGTTATATATCTGCTGAGGTTTGTTCCGAGATTATTTGAGAAAAAGGACAAGCCCGTCAAAGAAAAGAAAAAGGATAACGCAGATGTGAGCGCCGTACAGAAGGTCTCTCCGGCGAAGGGCGTCGCACCTGCCAAAAAGACAGCTGATACTGAGCTGGTAGCTGTAATAGCGGCGGCGATAGCGGCAACGATGACCGAGGAAACCGGTGTGCCGGTATCACCTGAAGGTTTGGTTATACGCTCAATAAAAAAACGATCGCTCTGATCTGTTACCGGCAATTTGATTAGTAAATTAACAGAGCATTTCTGTTTGAAACAATAAAATGAATGGAGGTTCAGATAAAATGAAGAATTACACCATTACCGTAAACGGCAATTTATATGATGTAACAGTCGAGGAGAAATCAGGGGGAGCACCGGCTGCAGCGCCTGCGCATACGCCGGCACCTGCGCCTGCCGCAGCACCTGCACCTGCTCCGGCGGCACCTGCAGCATCAGGCGGGTCAGCCGGTTCAGTCAAGGTCAAGGCTCCTATGCCCGGCAAGATCCTTTCTATCAAGGCAAGCGAAGGACAGGCTGTATCCAAGGGCGATGTTATCCTGCTCCTCGAAGCCATGAAAATGGAGAACGAGGTTGTTGCTCCGCAGGATGGAACTATCGCTACGATCAACGTTGCTTCGGGTGCTTCAGTTGAGGCAGGCGACACATTGGCAACATTGAACTGAATCTGGAGGTCGAAATGGAACTATTGGACAATTTAGTTCACCAGACAGCCTTTTTCAACGGGACATTGGATTGGCGGAATTATGTAATGATCCTGGTCGCTTTCCTTTTTCTGTTTTTAGCGATAAAAAAAGGATACGAACCATTACTGTTAGTGCCGATCGCGTTCGGTATGCTGTTGGTGAATATTTATCCCGATATTATGAAGGATGCCACGGGCGGTGAGGCCGGCGGTCTCCTCAGTTATTTCTTTATGCTGGATGAGTGGAGCATATTGCCGTCACTGATTTTCCTCGGTGTCGGCGCAATGACGGATTTTGCCCCATTGATAGCCAACCCCAAGAGCTTTTTGCTGGGTGCGGCAGCACAGTTTGGTATTTTTTCAGCGTATCTGATGGCTATTGTGATGGGCTTCAACGGAAAGGGTGCTGCTGCAATTTCCATTATCGGTGGCGCGGACGGACCGACATCAATTTTCCTGGCCGGCAAACTCGGACAGACGGATCTGATGGGGCCTATAGCGGTCGCGGCGTATTCGTATATGTCGCTCGTGCCGATCATTCAGCCGCCTATTATGAAGTTGCTTACCACTAAAAAGGAACGCCGGATCAAGATGGATCAGTTGCGTCCGGTTTCAAAGCTTGAGCGCATCCTGTTCCCGATCGTGGTAACGGTGGTTGTATGTTTGATTCTGCCGGCTACTGCGCCTTTGGTAGGTATGCTGATGCTCGGAAATCTGTTCCGTGAGTCAGGCGTGGTAAAACAGTTGACGGATACGGCGTCCAACGCTTTGATGTACATAGTTGTTATTTTGCTGGGAACCTCGGTTGGCGCAAAGACATCCGGCGCAAACTTTTTACAGATTGACACGCTGAAGATCGTTGTCCTCGGTTTGATTGCGTTCGCGGTAGGTACGGCGACAGGAGTTCTGTTTGGAAAATTGATGTGCGTCATTACCCGTGGCAAGATAAATCCGCTGATTGGGTCGGCGGGTGTCTCGGCCGTACCGATGGCGGCACGTGTATCACAGAAGGTCGGTGCCGAGGAAGACCCGACGAACTTTTTGCTCATGCACGCCATGGGGCCGAATGTTGCCGGAGTTATCGGAACGGCAGTCGCGGCGGGTGTGTTTATGGCTATCTTTGGCATATAACGAAAACGTGGGGCAGTGCGAGTTGTATAGAAACGGAGCCGCCCGTCGATATTCGTTTTCATAAGAAAGGAGATAATTATGGCTGAGAAGAAACCGGTAAAAATTACCGAGACTATATTGCGTGACGCGCATCAGTCCCTGATCGCTACCCGAATGACGACAGAGCAGATGCTGCCTATAGCCGAGAAACTTGACAAGGTCGGCTATCACGCTATCGAGTGCTGGGGCGGTGCAACCTTTGACGCGTGCCTCAGATTTCTCAAGGAGGATCCGTGGGAACGCCTTCGCAAACTCCGTGACAAGATCAAAAACACCAAACTTCAGATGCTTTTTCGCGGACAGAATATACTCGGATACAATCATTATGCAGATGATGTGGTTGAGTATTTTGTTCAGAAATCAGTTGCGAACGGCATTGACATAATCCGTATTTTTGACTGTCTGAATGATATCCGGAATCTGGAAACTGCGGTAAAGGCGGCAAACAAGGAGAACGCGCATGCCCAGATAGCGCTTTCATATACGCTGGGTGATGCCTATACATTGGATTACTGGAAGGAGATTGCGAAACGCATCGAGGACATGGGCGCTAAATCCCTCTGCATAAAGGATATGGCAGGCCTCCTGACACCGTATAAAGCGTCTGAGTTAGTTTCAGCATTGAAGGAGGCAACTGAACTTCCGATCGATCTGCATACACATTATACGTCGGGCGTTGCTTCGATGACCTATCTGAAGGCTGTTGAGGCAGGCTGCGACATCATAGACACGGCAATGAGCCCGTTTGCGTTAGGTACGAGCCAGCCGGCCACGGAGGTTATGGTTGAAACATTCCGCGGAACGCCGTATGATACAGGCTTTGATCAGGAACTGTTGTCTGAGATTGCCGATTATTTCCGTCCGATGCGCGAGGAGGCAATCGAGAGTGGATTGTTATCGACCAAGGTTTTGGGTGTGAATATCAATACTCTGCGTTATCAGGTTCCTGGTGGCATGTTGTCCAACCTCGTTTCCCAGTTGAAGGAAATGGGGCAGGAGGATAAATTCCGCGAGGTGCTCGAGGAGGTGCCGCGAGTTCGCAAGGACTTCGGAGATCCGCCGTTAGTTACTCCTTCCTCACAGATTGTCGGTACACAGGCGGTGCTGAATGTTGTAACCGGAGAGCGTTACAAGATGGTTACCAAGGAATCGAAAAAGATCCTTTCCGGCGAGTTCGGTCAGACCGTAAAGCCGTTTGATCCCGAGGTTCAGAAAAAGTGCATCGGCGATGTGAAGCCTATTACGTGCCGTCCTGCCGATCTCATTGAGCCACAGTTGAAAAAGCTCGAGGAGGAGATGAAACAGTATAAACAGCAGGATGAGGATGTGCTCTCATATGCACTTTTCCCGCAGGTGGCTGAGGAGTTTTTCAAGTACAGGGACACACAGAGAACCAAGGTTGATCCTACGATCGCTGATACCGATAACAAGGTTTATCCCGTGTGAGAATACTTATGGATGATTGCGAATACTGTGCATTCTATTATATCGATGAGGATGGGGATGCATCATGCGAGGTTGAACTGGATGAGGACGAGTATGCCAGGTTTTTGAGTGACAGGTCGAAAAGGTGTCCGTATTTCCAAAAAGGCGGAGATGCCGGAGACTATGAAATCGTGAGACATCAGATGTAGTATATAAAGCGGAGTTGTTGTTTGCTCCGCTTTTTTTGTTCGATGAAGGTAAAGTTCAGGGGAAGTGTAGCCGATATTATAGGTGAAAGGATGAGACGCAGATGAAATGTCAAAAGGATTTGGCGTCAATCAAACAGACAATCAGTCTCACCCGGAAAGGTAACTGTTGAAATGAGCTCAAGGAGGAGATCATTATGGCAGATGAATTTATCAGGGTATTTCCCAATAAAGAAATTGCACCCGTAAACCAGATTGTCAAGGCAAGCAAATATCGTGAGGATGAGTCGGGTGGTGGCGGAGAGTCATTTGCATCGATGCTGGCAAAGGAACTCAGTCAGAAAAAGGACAAGACCTCCAAAGAAAAAGCACCTGAGGAAAAACTCAAGAGAATGGAGGGCATGAACCAGTATGACGCCCGTGCACATGCTTTCGTCTATCGTTTGACGACAACCGCCGATTACAGAGCCTGAGGAAACCGACAATCTGCAACAAGCATGAGGGAGGTAGCACATGCTGAAAAAACTGAACAGGGACGATGCTTCCCGAACAGCATCAAACTAACGCCCTTTACCGCGGCTGGATCACGGTAAGGGGCGTATTCAATTTGAGCGATAAGGCGCGAGGATAGACGATGCATATGGACGGTGGTGTGTTTACACACCGATAGTCCATATGCAAGGATATTCGAGCCCAACGGACAACGAGAGTCCGAAGGACTCGAGTTTGGCTATTGGCTCGCGCCGATTTTACTTGACAATATATCCGAAAATTGATATAATAAGATAACCAACTATGGATACGCTATAATAATAAAGTGAACATGGAGGTGCGGGATATGACAATTGAAGAGATGGAGAAAAAAAGGCAGGACAGGGGATATACTTATCGGCAGATTTCTGATGGATCGGGCGTTGCGTTAGGAACAGTGCAGAAGATTTTCGGTGGCTCAACGAGCTCACCGCGATATGATACCGTGCAAAAACTGGAACGCTTTTTTGTTTCTGAGCCATCGAGGTATGGGACCGGGAGAGCGGATGCGCCAAGCCCGGTATATGCAAAATATGCCCGCAAGGATATTCCAAATCAGGGATCCTATACGGTTGATGACTATATATCTTGGCCGGAGGATGAGAGAATTGAATTGATTGACGGTGTGATATATGATATGGCGGCACCGAGAAACACTCATCAGGTGGTGACTTTAGAAATTGCGGTACAGATTCGTACTCAGATTCGAAACAAAAATGGTGAATGTCTTCCGATGATTTCTCCGGTTGATGTACAGTTGGACAAGGATAATCGCACGATGGTTCAGCCGGATTTTTTGATAGTCTGTGATAAATCAAAAGTTAGTAGCGATAAGAGAGTTTATGGCGCACCTGATTTTATTGTTGAGATTCTGTCTCCGTCGACTAAAATGAAGGATGTATTCATCAAACAGAATAAGTACATGAATTCCGGAGTCAGAGAGTATTGGACGGTTGATATAAATGAGCGTGTTGTTACTGTTTATCAGTTTTCTGAAGGCAGGGTTGTGCAGCATAATATGGATGGAGTAGTTCCAATAGGTATTTACGACGGGGGAATAGTAGTTGACTTTGGTGATATAATATCGTATGTAAGTTCGTTTTTCGGAGATAATCTGTTGATAGACGGGTAACATCAATTAAAGTGATTCCTATGGTGAAACTGTAATACAGATTCGGTACAACGATTGTGTAAGATATTTGAATAGTGAATATTGTAATTCAGGGAAGAGAGCGTAGTTTATGATTATAGCCAATCATTTGATTAAAACCTTTACACGACAGGTGGATAAAAAGAAAAAGGAAGAATTCAACGCGGTTGATGATATCTCTCTCACTGTAAATGACGGTGAGTTAGTCGGTATTCTCGGACCGAACGGTGCCGGAAAAACGACATTGCTCCGGATGCTTGCGACTCTGATGACGCCGACGGCCGGAGAGATTCATTTTTCTGTTCGTATGGATAGTGATACAGATATGTTGCAGAGTGAATCGACAGATATGAAAGAAATTACATCGGATGAAAATGTTGGTTCGTATGATAGAGTTTCGGATAATAGAATAGAAACGGAGAGAAATTCCGAAACAAAAAATCTGATCGAATTGAAAACTCCCATAGAAATCCGTCAGCATATTGGATATCTTTCGGCAAATACTAAACTGTATGAGAGATTTTCCGTGCGTGAGACCATGCGTATGTTTGGTGAAACATACGGGATGAGTGAGAATGAGATTAATGAGCGGACTGATTATCTGATTGAGGTTTTGGATTTGAGTTCATTCATAGATAACCGTGTTGCAAAACTATCGACCGGTCAGATGCAGCGAACCCAAATCGCGAGGTGCCTGATCCATGATCCGGAGATGTATATTTTTGATGAACCGACACTCGGACTCGATGTGATCAGCAGTACAGGTATCATTGATTTTATGAAGGGAGAGAAGGATCGGGGGAAAACGATTCTGTACTCCACACACTATATGGAGGAGGCACAGTATCTCTGTGATCGTGTTCTGTTATTAAACAAGGGGAAAATCATTGTAGAGGATACACCGGCGCATCTGATGAAGATCACTAACAGCGATACAATGAGAGATGCGTTTTTCTCCAGCCTGAAACGAGGTATATAAGTATGAGGAAAATCAGCAACGGACGATTGATAAGAATTCTTTTGAAGAAAGAAATGAAGGACATTTTTCGTGACCGTAAATCGGTTCTGATGATGTTTTTTGTTCCTGTTGTGCTGTATCCGTTGATCTTTTTTGTGGCATTTATGATCATGAGCATGATGCAGATCGGAATGGGAGTTCAGACCTATCACGTTGTTTTGGATAACATGCCGGATTCCAGGCTCGAGGATCAACTGGTTTCGAATCAGCATGATGATTACGATAATAAAGATGCCTACGGCCTTCAGATTTTTACTCAGGATGATTTTAACTCAATTATACAGGATGGTTCAGTTATAACTGATGGTTTAACTGATACGAAAACGACGGAGGATGCAGAAAACAGCAGTAATAGCTCTGCTCAAAACGGTGAATCACGATCGGATGTATCCGAAACGGCGAAGATAGATAATTCATCGGATGAGATAGATTTAAATGATAGCGGAGCAAAAAACGATGAACCGGACAAGAATTTAATCGCAACGGTACTTAAAAACGAATCAATTGATGCGTATGTGAGTTATAGCAATGGAGAATATCATATCCTGTATAATTCCTCCGTGACCAATTCACAGAGTGCCGCATCGAAGGTTGCAACAGCGCTTTCGGATGTCAAACAGAAAATGGTTGTCGAGAGTATAGAAAGTCATGGGCTCGATGCTCAGGAAATACTGAATCCAATCACAATTGAAAATGAAGATACTGCTACATCAGAGCAGTCGTTAGGATTCTTCCTGGGATCAATCATTCCGTTCATGATGATCATGTCGCTGCTGGTCGGTGTGTTCACTCCTGCTATTGACGCTACAACCGGAGAGAAGGAGAGAGGGACGCTGGAAACTCTGCTGATGATGCCGGTTACCAATTCACAGATAATTGTTGCAAAATTTTTCTCTGTGGCGCTGGTCGGTCTGATCACGACTTTGCTAAGTGTGGCTTCGATGGCGGGATTGGGCGCATATATGCTGGAGCTTGTGTCGAGTATGAGCGATATAGGCTTCGGCGGAGTGGATGTGGGAACATTTGTGCCGGCTATTCTGATCACTCTGCCGGTGCTGATAGTGCTTTCACTTTTTCTCACAGCTATATGCATGTGTGTTACATGTTTTGCGAAAACCTACAAGGAAGCAAATATGTACATGTCTCCGGTGATGATCCTTGTCATGCTGACCGGGTATATCGGGTTTATACCGAATATTGATTTTGACCGGGGAATTGCGATGATACCTGTGGCGAATGTCTGCCTGTTGATAAAAAACCTGCTTCTTTTTAAAGTGAATTATGAACTGATTCTGATCGTGATATTGTCTACGGCTGTATATACGGGATTGATCATACTGCTGCTAGGAAGGATGTATCGGAGCGAGGCAATCCTGTTTGACGAGGGACGTAACGGTCTGGCACTGCTGGAACGACGGTCAAATATGAAACGCGGCGGAGTTCCGAGCAGCGGTGACGGCTGGTTTGTTGTAATGGTTGGTTTTCTGTTGCTGATGATTGCGGGTGGATTGCTGCAGGCAAAACTCGGGTTGAATGGTGTCGCATGGACGCAGGTGATTATTCTGGCCTTTCCGGTTTTGATGGCGATTTATACAAAAAAGGATATCAAGAAAACATTTTCAGTTAGACTGCCAAGGCTTTATACGGGGAATGCTGATATTGTTTCTGTGGACTGCTCTAGTGGTTTATCTGGCGATGTTCTGTCAGATGGCGTTAGCGTAACAGGACGAACGCACATCCCTGATACGAGAAGAGTTTCATCGACTGTTCGGGCATGGTCAGGCAGCCTGATTTTCGGTATCGGAGTCATCTCTCTCGGGCAGGCGGTCACATCAATTGTATATTCTCTGTTCCCACAGCAGGGTGAGGCGGTAACCGATTCGATGATGGGTGTGCTCACCGGGCCGGGTCTGTGGCTGTGGTTTGTTGTTGCGGTGATGCCTGCAATCTGTGAGGAGGCGTTGTTCCGCGGTTACCTGATGTCGGCATTCCGGTCAAGGTTCAAGCCGTGGATCTCGATATTGCTCGTGGCGGTAACGTTCGGTATTTACCACACAAGTTTAGTCAGATTTCCGGCAACCGCGCTATTAGGTGGGGCGTTTGCATATATTGTATACAAAACAGGGAGCATCATACCCGGCGCGATCCTGCACTGCATAAACAACAGCATTGCCGCAGCCGTCATACTTTTTCCCGAATGGATGGAGGCGCATGTCCCGTTTTTGATGACCGATGTTCAGGAAACTACAGTCGTGCTGGCAGAGGTAGGGGCAGGCGCAGTGTTGATTCTAGCCGGATATATGTTGATGCGGCATAGAGGTGCAAATTGCTACGGAGTTGATTGAGAAACCGATGGTGAATGACGTTCGACTTGCTTTTTTTCAGGAGAGATGTTACAATTAGGAACGTATAGATTGAAAACAGCCGGGGGTGTTGAATGGATTCATTACAAGATTTGGAAAAATCAACAGGAATAAAAACAAAGGTGATTAATGAGATATCCGAGTTGGCGTTCAAGTACAACATAAACAGGGTAATACTGTTCGGTTCGAGAGCAAGAGGGGATTTTTGGCGTGCCAGCGATATTGATTTGGCTGTGTCCGGAGGGAATATAACATCATTTAGCCTTGATGTTGAGGATTTTACATCTACATTGTTGATGTATGATGTGGTTGATCTTGACAGGCATGCAAGTGATGAATTGGGCGAAGAAATCAGAAGGGATGGAAAACTGTTATATGAAAAAGTACGATAATTATATGTCAAATCTGTCTATCTTGAAAAAGGCTAAGGATCAGGATTTGTCAAATGAATTTATAATCGGTGGAATTGTTGACAAGTTTTATGTTCAGTTTGAGTTGGCGTGGAAGATGCTTAAGGAGTTGTTGAAGTATGAAGGCAGAGTGGAGGCGGCAACAGGCTCTCCGAGAACTATCATCAAAACTGCCTATGCGGTTTATGATTTTATTGATGAGGAAACGTGGCTTAAAATGCTCGATGACAGAAATGATCTTTCACACCAGTATGATGGAGAATTAGCGGCGGAGTTAGCAGATCGGGTTATTTCAACCTACATACCGCTTTTTGAGAAAATCGGTCGTGCAGTGGTTGACAGGTACGGGGATGTTCTGGAGAGTATTTGAGAAAGGCATGAGAACGTTTTCCGTACTTTTTCGAGATATTTGTATGAATTTAACGGAACAAAAATAACCGAATCGAACGGGGGAGAGCGGACTTGACAGATTCGGGTCTACTCTTTATAATGAATAGGTCTATGTAACAGATGATTGAACGCAAGGCGGTTCGAGCCCGCCGCAGTCCTCCCGGCAGCCATCCGGAAAACAAATCAACAATCAGTTTCTCGGAAACAGCGGCCAATGCAAGTATGAGTCTGTGTGGATACGTTCAACCATCGAAAGAATTACCGGTCCGCGGGAGGCGGGCAGAAAGGAAGTAAACATGTTTGAAAAAATGAGGAAACCATTGTCACTGGTGCTGGTTCTTGTTATGGCATTGTCCATAAACGGATTCACACCGAAGGTAGCAGATGCGGAGGATATGTTTGAGTACACGGTTGGTGTTGAGATCGCAACTCCATACCAACTGATCGTGAGTGATGCTGTATCGCTTTCCAAGGATGATCTGACTGACGATTTCGGAATCGGACTGTCGAAGGACGGCAAGGAAGATTACACCGCTGCACGTGCATTTGCCAAGGCGCTGCGCCGGTATGTGTTTTTAAAGGAAATATATAAAGATGGTGATGACTTCACAGAAACTGATGTAAAGAAAGCCAATGAGCTCATGCCGAAATATCTCAAGTCCAGTATGTCAGAGTACGGACTTTTTATAGAAGGAATCGCTGCCGACGGTAAGACCATGAATGCGGGTACGGCTAAGGATGGTAAGGTTGATCCGGATGGCGCATGGACTGTTCTGATGAATGATAAGCCATCTGATGTAGGAATCAGCAGTATTGTTCTCAGCAAGGATGATTCGAATGATGTTTCGGTATTCTGGGCGAGTGGCGCGAGTGACTTTGCAAACGGCTGGCCGTCGTTAGGCCGGTTTGAGGGTGCCAGCTATGTTTTCGCTGATGGCAGGATGTATGACGGCAAATGCAAGGAAGCGGATGGCGTCAAGTTAGTCAAGGATTCATATGTTTACGATGCCGCAACCGGTAAGAGTGTTGCAAAGAGTTCACCGGTTTCCGGAGGCAGTGTTGATCTCTACTATGAGGATGAGTCGGAGCCGCTTCGGTCAACATATTCAAAGGATGACGGATCGCTCGAACTCGAGGGACTCAATCTGAGAAACGGTGTTTATCGTGTTGTGGCAACGGAGGATGTTCAGAGTGCGGACGGGACATATACATATAGCAAAATCGCGTATACCGAAGGTGCTCTCGTCTATGTGGGGAAACCGGGAATTCCGCAGAAGGTTAAGACCAAGGTATCCGGGAAAAAGGCCAAGAAAAATGTTAAGGTATCATGGAAGCATCCTGCAGATCACGCATCATATACCGATTTTTATCAGGTATATATTTCAAAAAAGAAGAGCGGTGGATTCAAGAAGATTGGTAAGGAACCATATGATAATAAAACCACATTGAAACTGAAAAAGGGAACCTACTTTATCAAGGTTCGCTGCATTCGTAGTATGGATTGTGGTGATGCAGACGGTCTCGAGACTTTCTACATCAATGGCGATTTCAGTGCTCCGGTCAAGGTGAAGGTAAAATAATCGACATTTTGTAAATAATGCGCCACTTGGAGACGGGTGGCGCATTTTTCTGTTATTATTTATGATAAAGATGGACATTTACATGTTTTGTGCTCTGTTTTAGAAAAATAATGCTTGACAACAACTGAATTATCGTTTATACTATCCACCTGTAAAGAAAAAAACTTTACAGGTGGATTTTATGAGAACAGAATATGATACATCGCTTACTACTCCCGAAGGCATCGTAGAATTATCAAATCTCTATGATTGGTATGGAGTATTATTCAAGAAAGACCAGCAGGATATATTCGAGGATTATGTATATGAGAACCTGTCGTTGGGTGAGTTGTCTGAAAAGTATAACATGACCCGACAGGGAATATATGACAAGATAAATCGAATCAGGAAAAAGCTCCGCGACTACGAGGAAAAACTCCGAATGATCGAGCGTGAGAAAAAAACGATATCGATAATATCAGGCGCTCAGATTGATCCTGCGGAAAAAGAGCGGATATTAGCGGAGATAGATGAAATCTGAAAGGAGGCCCGTATGGCATTTGACAGTCTGACTGAAAAACTGCAAAACGTATTCAAGGGACTCCGAAGCAAGGGTCGTTTGACCGAGGACGATGTCAAGGTTGCACTCAAGGAAGTAAAAATGGCACTCCTCGAGGCTGATGTCAATTTCAAGGTTGTCAAGGATTTCACAAAATCAGTCCAGGCAAAAGCAACCGGTGAGGATGTTCTGAATTCCCTCACGCCAGGTCAGACTGTAATAAAATACGTAAATGAAGAAATGGTCGCCATGATGGGCTCCGAGACGGTCGAATTGGATCTCAGACCCGGTTCGGCAACAACCGTGCTGATGATGTGCGGTCTGCAGGGTGCCGGTAAAACGACCACGACTGCAAAACTCGCCGGAAAATTCAAAGCACAGGGCAAACGTCCGTTGCTCGTAGCCTGTGACATATACCGTCCGGCGGCTATTGACCAGTTGAAGCGAAATGGTGAAAAACAGGAGGTGCCCGTGTTCTCAATGGGAACCGACCACAGTCCTGTCGATATAGCAAAGGCGGCGCTCGAGCATGCAAAGAAAAACGGAAACAACCTTGTCATACTCGATACTGCCGGACGTCTCCATATAGACGAGGAGATGATGGCGGAGCTCCAGCAGATCAGGGAGCAGATAGACATACACAAAACGATCCTCGTGGTAGACGCGATGACCGGTCAGGACGCTGTCAACGTGGCACAGACCTTCGATGAGAAACTGAACATCGACGGTGTCATCCTGACGAAGCTCGATTCCGATACCAGAGGCGGTGCGGCGCTTTCCATCCGCGCTGTTACCGGAAAACCCATCTATTACGTCGGCATGGGCGAGAAACTGTCGGATCTCGAGCAGTTCTATCCGGATCGAATGGCTTCCCGTATACTCGGCATGGGCGATGTCCTGACTCTCATAGAAAAAGCAGAAGCCGAGATGGACGAGGAACAGGCCGCCGAGATGGCGAAAAAGTTCAAGAAGGCCGAATTCGATTTCAATGACTTTTTAACTCAGATGCAACAGATGAAAAAGATGGGCGGTCTCTCGAGCATACTGAAAATGCTGCCGGGAATGGGACTTCCGAAGGATCTCGAGGTTGACGATGACGCGCTGAAGGGCACCGAGGCGATAATATACTCGATGACGAAGAAGGAACGCTCGAATCCGTCGATCATAAACCCGTCCAGGAAAAAGAGGATCGCTGCCGGAGCAGGTGTTGACATCAGCGAGGTTAACCGGCTCATGAAACAATTTGAGCAGAGTAAAAAGATGATGAAGCAGATGTCAGGCATGATGGGTGGCAAAGGCAAGAAAAAGCGTGGCGGTATG
>JAGABX010000055.1 GCA_017614395.1 Eubacterium sp. | reverse complement strand
GCCTCCTTGCCGAAATTCCTGGAAAAACTAAACGCGCGAACATTCTTCATATCAGCAGATACCTTGCCGATCTCCTCCCATGTTGCATCATCTGAGCCGTCATCTATAAAGATCAGCTCATATAAAATTGATTCGTTCTCCAGCAAATCCGAGATTACCGTTGCTGCCTTGCGTATCATTTTCTCTTCATTATAAGCAGGAATAATCACAGATAACAACATTTACAGTTCCTCTACCTATTCTTTTTTATACTATCCAATTGTTCGAGATAATAATCCGCATCCTTTTCGGAATTAATCTCTATCATAAACCCGACAACTCCGTATTTCATTGCACCGACATGCTCAGCTATCAGTGGAAAACCCTTATTTGCCGCATTCTCACTTATTTTATCCGGGAAAACCAGGAATAATGCAACAAAGCAAGCCGCAAACAAGGCGGAAATAAATCCCATTACGATACCGGACATACCCTTTCGTTTGCTTGTTTTCCTCCGTGTTGTAACTCCCACAATAATGGAAATAATCCCTGCAAACAAACCGGCAACTCCCGGTATCCATCCAAACAAAACCGTCAGCGGGACAGATATGACAAGACTGATAATGCCACAGTTTCTTGCAGTTTTGCCGGCGCTTTCCTTTTTGTTCTTCATAGACATAAACATCCTTTAATCATCAGTTGCGGAGCCGTTTCCACTGATTGGAATCGGATCTCCGAGGTACTCAGGATCCGGTTTTATAATTACATCAAAAAATGCTTTTACCCTCGCCAAAAACTCACGCATTTCCAACGGAATGTATTTTAGTTCATCCACATGAATATCAGAAACATATCCGCAGGCATTCAATCCGACACTTCTCGCGATATATACAGAACGGTACATATGATATTCCTGAGTTACAATTATGCATGTTTTTACCTGAAAAACCCTGTCCGCTCTGACCATCGTCTCATAGGTTGAAAAACCCGCATGATCCATAAACACATCGTCTTCCGGAACTCCCTGTGAAACCGCATAGTCCTTCATTACGCGAACTTCGTTATGATAATCATCACCATGATCACCTGACATCAGAAGCCTGTCGGAGTATCCGTCCTTATATAACTTAATGGCGGTATCAAGACGATCCTTCAAAACCGTTCCCGGCTGATTTTCCGGCAAAAGTCCGGCACCGAGCACAATTATTGCATCCACACCCTTTGGCAGATCACTCTCGTTTGTGACAATATATTTGTTCGCTTTGATCGTCACAACGGTATTGATTCCGACCATGCACAAAATAATCCCTACAACGACAAAAAGTCCGATTAGCAGTAATCTACGCACCAGACTCTTGTTTTTATTCTTGTTACGTTTCATCATCCGTTACCGTACTATCTATTCCTAACTCAGCTTCTAAATCGGATTCCTCACCCCGCGATAATTCGAAACCCAGCTCCTGTTCAACCTCAGCCTTAAAGTCCTCAATTGTCTCTTGATTCAGAATAGGAAGGTCATCCAACGACTCGTATTTAAAGTATCTCAGAAATTCCTCAGTGGTACCGAACATCATCGGTCGTCCCGGCGCATCCATCCTGCCGACCTCCTGAATCAATCCATATTCAACCAATTTACTGACAGCATGATCACTCGACACTCCTCTGATCTTTTCAATCTCAATACGAGTAATAGGCTGTTTATATGCTACTATTGACAGAGTTTCCAACAAAACCTCTGTCAGCACATGCTTTTTCGGAATATGCGCGACCTTTATCAGATACTCATACATCTCGGGCTTTGTACATAACTGGAAAGCACCATCCATCTCGATAATATGTATTCCGCGATTTTCTTCATCATAACGCGTCATCATATTCCTGATTACATTGCGAACTGTTTCCTCATCATGATCACCTGCTCCGGCAATCCGCTCAAGTTCAACAGATTCACCGAGAGCAAACAGTATCGATTCAATCGCGGCCTCCAATTCCTTAATTGCCATCATAATTCGCCCCTCTTTTGTTTTTTTTCAGGATACCTTGTGATATTCAATCTCTATCTCACCGAACAGTGTTTCCTGAACTATCTGCAACACACCTGTTTTCATTAACTCCAAAACACTCATAAATGTTACTATGAGATAACTTTTCCCCTTTTTCTCCTCTAACAACTGTCTGAATGAAAAACGACCATGCAGCATCGCGTATTCCTCAACATGGATCATCTGATCCTCGATATTGATATCCTCTTTTTCAATTTCTCCGAATTTACTTCGTATCGGATCGATTTTGTCCTCCTGTTTCTGCATTACCATATCGAATATTTCCTGCAATTTGGACAAAGTTACCTCACCGAGAAGTTCATCATAATCCACGCCCTCATCAAAGTTTTTAACCTCATCAGGTATATCAGGCGCTCTGTAAAACTCCCTGCCGGCATCAACCTGCCTGTCCTTCAATTCGAACGAGGCATATTTATACATCTTGTATTCCAGCAGTCTCTCAACCAGTTCCTGACGCGGATCCTCCTCATCCTCATCCTCGTCGGAATCCTCCTTCGGCAACAGCATCTTTGATTTAATCCTGAGCAGAGTCGCCGCCATAACCAAAAACTCACTCATAACGTCCATGCTGCGTTTCTGCATCCCGGCGACATAATCGAGATACTGATTGGTAATCAGGACAATCGGAATATCATAAATATCCACCTTGTTTTTTTCTATTAAATGCAATAGGAGGTCTAACGGTCCTTCAAAAACCTCGAGTTTTACAGGTATTGCCATATTACTGTTTTCCTTTATTTAATCTGATCACAACCAATTCGGGTGGATTGAACCAACGCAGCTTGGGATGATGTGATCCCAACCCCCTGCCGACTATCATATGTTTTCCGTTCTTTTCAAACAATCCGGCATCATATTTCGGAAAAAGTCTCAGATAAGGCGACACAACTCCGCCCAATAGCGGCAATCGCATAACTCCTCCATGATAATGCCCGCTCATTGTCAGGTCCGCGCCCCAATCGGCGTAAGCATCAAAATGACGTGGATCATGGGCAATCAGAATATTAAACACATCTTTATCAGCATAATCCCTGTTCAAATATTCTCCCAACTCCTGCTCAGTCAGATTCTGCTTCTCACGAAAACGTTCGTGTGATAATTCCAATCCCCATACTCTGATTCCGTCATCCGGGAAAAACATCTCCTGATTTCGCATGAGACGAACACCCATGTGCGTAATCTCATCAAAATACCTGTCTGTATCCTTTATACGCAGTTCATGATTTCCGGGCGCATAGTAAATAGAATACTTTTTACTTATGTTTTGTATCAGTCTGAGTACCCTCTGAACACATTCCTTGTCAACATAATCATGTTTGGTGATCATATCACCGGCAATAAAAATAAAATCAGGATGAATCTCATCTATTCGTTTAATCAGTTTGTCATATTCTTTGCCATGCCTGCAGCAATGTAAATCAGACAGCATAACAAATGTATAGTCCTTATTTATCCTGGCATCAGTCACCTCGAATTTCGTAGTAACAAAATGCAGATGACTCAACCTACCGTAAACGAGAAATAGCACAAATAAAGATGCTATTATTATAATCCATAGCATAAAACACCCCAAATCCAACCCTACATCTGAGCGATGTATGCGTCATAACCGAGTTTTTCGAGTTTCTCAGCTTTTGCAACCACTCCCGCCTTCATATCAGCGCGATAATCACGGAGTTTCTGATGGAGTTCTTCATCGGAAATAGCGAGCATTTGTGCCGCGAGTAACGCTGCATTTACGGCGCCGTCAATCGCAACCGTAGCAACCGGAATGCCACTCGGCATCTGCACTATGCTATAGAGCGAATCTACTCCGCCGACACTTTTTGTATGAATCGGGATTCCGATAACCGGAAGATCAAACATGGCAGCGCACATGCCCGGCAGATGAGCTGCCCCGCCGGCTCCGGCAATGATAACCCGAATCCCGCGATCCTGTGCTCCTGTCGCATACTCTGTAAAAATATCCGGCATACGATGCGCTGAAATAATAGTCATCTCATAATCAATACCTAATTTAGAAAGTGTGTCTGCCGCTTTTTTCATGATCGGGAGATCTGAATCACTCCCCATTAGAATTCCAACCTTTGGCATTATTTTTTTCTCCTTTCAAAAATCATTGTTTTCATGTATTGTTTACCGTTTTTAATTCATATTCAGTATTATGTCAACTCATTAGTTCAAGCGGTCTGTTCAACCCTTCCGTTCCCTGAAGAACAAACCGGCCATCCTTAATGATTATAATTTCTTTTCCCTCTTTTGTAAAGACCGATATGCAACCCAACTCATCATAAGGTATCGTGATATCCGTATGACATTGGAAATACGCCTGAGACGGATCATCTTTACGTTTTATTGAGCACTCGTTGTCACGCGCTATAACCTCTTTTCCATCAGGGTTTTTGACGATCACGTCCTCGCTCATAGAATAGCAGGTATCTCCCAATGCAAAATGCGGTCCGGTCTTTTCAGCAATCAAAATCGGCAGTTTTGCTTCAATTCCGTATTTTCGCCCCATTACATATGCCGAAGTATTTGTCCCGATAGCAAACTCACCTATCGGCAATGTATCGTGATTATTCAGAATGTTCTCACGAATATATGCTTTCTGCGCATCCGCATCTTTATAATTTGAACAGGAATATGAGGTCACCATCCCATCATGGAATTTAAACTCAAGATTCTCATATCGAAGCCCGTTCAGATACACATATGATACATGCAGTGTTCCCTCTGTGCCGGTCAGCACAGGAGATGTAAACACTTCACCTACCGGTATGTTTACATCCGCGAGACAATTCTCAAAATTAGTCTGATGAGCCGGATCATCAAGCTTATGGAGCATTACCTTTATATCAGTTTTGTTTTCACCGTTTCCTCTGACACGAACATATTCTCCCTCATCCAATGCGTCTATTATTGCCTGATGGATATTCCTGTACAACTCCTGGTCCAATGTGTTCAGTGTGACTGTTTCACTAAAAATATCATTAAACTTATCTCCGATCTCCGGAACAGGGTAAGCAATTATAGTAAAACTGCGTTTATCACCTGGAATATATTCATCCTGTAATAAAGCATAATCACGTTTATACCTGACGCTGATTTTCTCCTGTTCATCAGAATAGCGCGGTGCAGACTCCTTTTTTTCAGGGATAAAAAGTTCCTCTCCGAAAGTCTCTATAACCGCCGATCCGGCATAAACACCTGCTTCATCGCGATATGAATCAAATGCACTTTTTAAATGCTTCATCCTCTCGGCTGTCAATGCGCTGTTTAGGTACAAGGCATCATCAAAACGATGATCATGAATGTATTGGCGGTTCGGCGGCGATGAAATGACTCCAATCCCGGAGGTATTCGTTCTTCGTCTGAATACGGACTTAAGTCCCATCTGTTCAAATTGTTCAACCGCCTTTTTAACCATAGGTTCAAAACCTATGTTATAACGTATTTCAACAGTCTTCTTCTCAGACAGGTCAATACCGGCAATCTCGAATCCCTTTTTAAACCCATTCGTGTATGTACTTGCCATTTCCTCTAATTCGCTGTCAGACATACCCGATAAAAAGCGGGATATCCCTATCTCGTTATCGGAAATATAATCACCGTATTCATACAAATATGAGGGATCATTATGATTTCTGTCCATTACAAGTTTGAATACAACGCTTTCCTCATCAGGAACCACCATCTCTCTGATCTTTCTCCTGATCCTGATCTCGTCATAATCATGTATGAAAAAGTAAATCATCTCACCCAACGATCCGGCGAGACACTTTTTATCATCATCAATGATACATCCGTCATGCAATTCCATTGTTGAAAAAGTTCCCGCAAGTTCCAGAAAGAACTCAAGCCATATCAATACCGGCCATACATCTCCCTCATAAGCAGGCACTATCGTATCGCGCACATGAGTAGCGATCCAGTTTAGCGCGAGTGCTGTCTTTTTTCCGTAATCACTAAAACTGTCCATGCAAACCGTCGGATTGGTAAATGACATCTCGTACGCATTTCCGGCAATATCATCATATAGCCTCGCATTCGCGGACGCATTAGCCATAGTTTTCGGATTTCTCAAAATCGCCACAACCTGCACAAGCAACATGGCCTGTCTGGTCATATACTCACGAAAAACCTCCGGAATCCTATCGGCCTCCCCCGCCGTCACCCACTCATTTAACCTCTCGCACGCAAGCGAATACCGTTCTTGAATATCATCATTACAAATGTCTTGATCAAAATCACACATATTATAAACCAAACTCCTAAACTCTTTAATGCGAATGCTCTCTTTACAGCTATTCATGTGCATACTGAGCAGCAATCAGCTGAATCCGGAGGGACTCGTTTTAACGTCGTTGCACAGGCGAGGTATTTTCGAGCCGTGCAACGCGACGTTAAAACAAGGCGAGAGCGGATCCCGTAG
>JAGABX010000054.1 GCA_017614395.1 Eubacterium sp. | reverse complement strand
TTCATCCCGAACCGCGAGATTCTCGACGAGTTCAAGACATCAACCAAAGGCGGCGAATGGGCGGACACGTTCAGAGATCAGAAAGCAAAAATACCTGGACAGATTTGAGCATTACAAGGGGAATATCCTGGTGATCGGCATCAATTATGACAAGGATGTCAGCAATACGAGTCCGGAATTCAAGCATCACAGTTGCAGGATTGAAAAAGCATGATATGAATTCTTCAATGAGGCATCCGCAAAGCAACGCCTGTTTTTTTCGTTTTTTTCAAAAAATCCAAAAAATCAACAAAACCCTTGCATATTTCTCATATATTGGTTATAATAGGAATGTTGTATTTACAATAGAAAATCGAGGATAGAGAGATGAAAAACGAAAAAACTAAAACAATCACGCCGGTGGGCAAATTCTGGCTGGTGCCGCTCATCATAGCCGCGGCGATAATTCCGCTCATCGTGCTGCTGCATATCTATGACTGCGGTCTACAGAACTACTATTGGTTCGACCTCACAGGCGAGTCGATGGACTTCTTTTTATACTACAAATCATTTTTCCTGAACCTGACGGGTGTTCTGATCCTGCTCATGATGGCATATCTGATCCCGGCGAAGGATCGCTCGTACATGAAGGAGGCGCGTTCGATACCACCGTTGGTCGCAATCGCTGTATTCGGAATCGTGACTCTGGCATCCGCGATCACGTCAAAGCACGTTTCTGACGCGCTCTGGGGCGGCTATGAGCAGTTTGAGGGCTGTTTCACACTGCTGGCGTACGTCGTGTGCTTTTTCATGGCGTTCGGGTATGCGAGAACAATAGAACTGATACGCTTTATAATGAAAGCGGTTATGATCAGCGCATTCATCATAGGATTGCTCGGAACACTCCAGTATTTCGGAATAGACTACGGTAACTGGGATATCGTGAAACACCTCATCGTTATAGGACAGAGCGAGCACAACGACATCTCAAAAATCAGCACAGTATTTACGGGCTCGTCCTACGCAACACTGTACAACCCCAACTATTTCGGCTCTTATATTGCGCTCGTGATTCCATGGTGCGCATATTTCATATTCAAGGGCGACAAATTGGCATGGCGGATACTCGGCGGAATCGATGTAGTCCTTCTGATGATCTCGCTGCTCGGATGCGGGTCGGCGGCAGGCGCTGCCGGAATGGCCGTCGTGGTGTTTGTCACGGTTGTATTGATCATACCGTTCATGAATAAAAAGTTACGCCTGATTGTCATCGGTGTGGGCGTTGCAGGAATAGCGGTGGCAGCATTCCTTCTTGTCAAAGCAGGCTTTTTTGAGGCGTTTTTTGTCGAGACAGATGCTCCGCACCCGATCGAGTATCTGGAAGCAGGAAATGGAGAGTTTTTCATAGGTTTGACGGACGGCAGGACTCTGCATGTTACCATGGATGAGGAAATGCTCAATACCCCGCTGTGGACAGAGTCATACACGCCGAAAGAAATGATGACTGTCAGAAACGATGCTACGGGTGAGGAGCTCATCATGGAGGAGGATGATGAACTCGCGAGTACTATAAAAGACGAGGGCTATCCTGCGCTTCGGTTCTCGTACCATATTGGAGTGGAGGATACCAGTGAGATTACGATTAACAGATATAATTTGTTGAAAATTGAGGACGGGGATTATTACTGGTATCTGACAAATGATGATGATAAAAATTTCATGTATTATGATGATTATTTCGGACGTCGCGGTAAACTCCGCCGGATCAAAACCGTTGGGTTCAAGGGCAAAAACTCATTTGCCGGAGGACGTGGTTATATATGGTCGCGCACGATCCCTTATCTGAAAAAGTATATCCTGAAGGGTGCCGGTGCTGATAATTTCGTCTATGTTTTTCCAAATGATGATTATGTCGGCGCAAAGTACTATGGATACAGTGGTCTGACCACCACTCGTCCGCATAACATGTTCCTGCAGATATGGATTCAGGAGGGACTCGTAGCGTTGATAGCGTTCCTGTTCCTGTACGGATTGTTCATGATTCGTGCGTTAATGCTGTGTTTTGGCAGAAAACACCGGCTGGCTACGATGGGAGCGGATGGAGCGGAGATACCCATCGGATCGGGCGAGGCTAAAAACAACAATTCGTCAGGACAGGCAGAGACAAAAAAAGGTGCATCAGAAGTCGTTATGGGAGCCACTAAAAAAACCGGCATAACATTCGTCGGCGTAACTATAGCAACTGCAATTGGCACAACAGGATATATGGTGACCGGTCTAGCCAACGACTCAATTGTCTGCGTGGCTCCGGTGTTCTGGGTGATGCTGGGTGTCGGCTATGCCGCTGAGGCGATGGCTCATAAACAGATCAGACAGGTTGTGGCTGCCGGCAAAACTGAATCTGATGAAACAAATGGGAGATTTAATTCAAACAAAACAAAAAAATCAGGCAAACTAAACAACTCTTCAGACAAAACTGCCGAATCGGATAATACTGATAAATCGAACGATGAAACAGACAATAATAACAAATCAGATAAAAAATCTAAGAACAAAAACTGGAGTTCACATGCCGAAACATTATAGCGTACTATACACGCAGGTAGCGAAACAGGATGCGCTGAAAGACCTGATAAACAAACACCTCCCGAAAACCCGTGGCAGTGCGTTTATTCCGTTAATGGAGTATTATCGCCGCAGTAAAAAGTCTATCGAATACGTAGCCATGTTTCCGGGCTATGTATTTGTATATTCAGACTTAGGAATAATGGAACTCCACAGGCTGCTTCGTGACCACCGCGAGGAAATCCCCGGCGGTGTCAGGGAACTAAATCTCAGGGAAAAAACTGCGCTGAGCCCGGAGGCAATATATGATTACAGTGAGGAGGAACTGCAACAAATGAACGACCTCACTCCTGATGAGGAACAATTTCTGAATGTGCTCTGGGAGAACGGTGGACTCCTTCTCATGTCATACGGTTATCAGGAACGAGGGAAATACCACGTCATGGAGGGTCCGCTGAGGGTATACGAGAACAGGATAAAAAGCGTTGACAAACACAATCGCAAGGCTTTTTTGGATTTTGAAATTCAGGAAAGAGCGGTACGTGCCGGATTCGAATGCAAGCCCAAATCACATTGGTTCCCGGATGAGAACTCCCAGCTCATGAAACTGGAGGACGGTTCAGAGGTTGACCTGTCCGAACTCACGAAGACCATGACCTCCCGTTTGCCCAGTGATAAAAAGGACGAGAAACAGTCACGAAATATGAGGTCATATAAAACGCCCGGTCCGAAATACACGACCAAACGGACTGGGAAATAACTGACGGATAGATAAATTGCTAAACAATCCAATAATTTATGGTCGGGTGGGAAACACTGACGGATAGATGAACTGCTAAAACAATCCGAAAATACATGGATGGAATGGAAAACAAATAATCGGAGGAACTAATTTGAAGCGTATAGAAGGCAAGGACTGGCTGATCCTGATCCTTGATATCATCATAGTAAATCTCTCATATTATTCCGCGCTGGTACTGCGCTTTTTCCTCGGATCGGAATTCCGGTTCAATTCATTCGAGGAGATGGGCTACCCCATCCAATTTCTGAAATTCGCTCCGATATATACGATATTCTGTATCGCGATCTTTTTCGTGTTCCGCCTGTACAACGGGGTCTGGAAATACGCCGGTGTCAACGACATCAACCGGATCATCCGTGCCAGCCTCGTAACGGCAGCGTTTTATGTGGTCGGAACACTTGTTTTATTTGAATCGCGTTTCCCAATCTCGGTGTATTTCATGGGCGCGGTCCTTCAATTTGTCGGGATCACGTTCATCCGGTTTGCATACCGTCTGTGGCTTGTCGAAAAACGAATCTATAAAAACAGACATAAATCCGGGAAAAACACTCTCATCATCGGAGCCGGAGAGGCGGTTGGGCGCGTGATCCGTGAACTCGAGGACGGCAGCAGATACCGCCCGGTCTGCGTGGTTGACGCGCGTGAAACAACCTACGAGCGCGTCATGAACGGAATGCCCGTGTACGGCGGTCTCGACCAGCTCGAGACTATTTTTAAAAAGTATGTTATCAAATATGTATTCATAGTTGATCCGATCCTGCAGCCCGAGACGAAGGCTGCGATCGAGGAACTGTGCAAAGAGAAGCGAATCGGGCTCAAGGATTTCGGCTACTCGTTCTATCTCGGATGGGACGATGCCCTTGAGGAGCAGCGTGAGGTTAATACTGCCGAGCCCGAGAAAAAGATGATCCCGTTCAGTCCTCCGGACATATCGGAACTCGAGATCGGCGAGGTAAAGGAGGCGCTGGAATCCGGATGGATCACAACAGGACCCAGAACCAAACTCCTGGAGCGCCGTCTCGCCGCATTCATCGAGACCGGACGGGTGGATATAGATGTGGATGCGGAAACGGAGATTGAGACTAATGCCGATGAGACAGGCTCTGGCGATTCTATTTCGGCAGATCAGTTGTCCGATCACGGATCGTCTTCTGAATCCGGTGCTGCATCTGCGAAACATCGAGTGACGGTAGGACCGGAATATTGGCGTGACAGGGTGGTCTGCCTCTCCTCCTGCACTGCGGCAGAGGAGCTTAACCTGCGCATACTCGGCATACATGAGGGAGACGAGGTTATCGTGCCCGCATACACTTATACCGCAACGGCATCGGCAGCAATCCACTGTGGAGCAACTGTTAAGTTTATAGACATACAGAAGGACGGTGATCCGACAACCCGCATGCCGGAGATGGACTACGACGCCCTTGTAGCAGCAATCACACCCAAAACAAAAGCAATCGTTGCCGTCGATCTCGCTGGAATCCCGGCTGACTACGACAGGATATATGAGATAGTAAATAAAAAGCGTGACATGTTCACTCCACTCGAGCCGGATGGTACCCTGCAGGGCGACCTCGCAGCAAAAATTCAGCAGGGCATCGGAACTGTCGCCGTGATGGCTGATTGTGCACATGGGTTGGGCGCGAGCCGGGTAGTGAAACATGTGCCGGGCGGTTCGAATGGCGTGATTTTGACTGCTATCGGGACTGACGCCGGCATACTGGAGACTGCTACCGATACAGCCAACTCGGCTGGAGTGCAAACAACTGCTGCCGGAACATCCGCTGGGGTATCAGCAACTGCTGCCAATCAAACATCCACTGGTCGCCTCGCGCACTTCACCTCTTTTTCATTCCACGCAGTCAAAAACTTCACCACCGCAGAGGGTGGCGCTGCGACATGGTGCCTGCCGCAGAGTGTCTATGACCTCGGTGTGACCGACGCTGAAATATACAAAATGTATCAGCTGATGTCCCTTCACGGCCAGAGTAAGGACGCCCTCGCCAAAACCAATGTCGGCGCATGGGAATACGACATCGTCGGTCCATGGTACAAATGCAATATGACTGACATCATGGCTGCGATCGGACTGAAACAGCTCGATCGTTATCCGGGCCTTTTAGACCGCAGAAAACAGATAATCAAAAAATACGATAAAACCTGTGACGAGCTCGGTCTCGATCACCTGACATACCATGCGGACGGAATCGATTCATCAAATCATCTCTACCTCGTCCGCATCCCCGGAGGCGGTGAGGAGCAGCGCAATGACATAATCAAAAAAATGGCGGAAAACGGTGTCAGCACCAACGTCCATTACAAACCGCTCCCGATGATGACTGCTTACCGTGAACTCGGTCACGACATCGCCGATTTCCCGAATGCATACGACTACTATCACAACCTGTTTACGCTGCCGTTGCATACACTGCTGACAGATGAGGATGTTGAGCGTGTCCGTGTAGCGTTGCGGGTGGCTATTTCGGAATGACGGACGAGACCGTGGAGAGAGTATGTGGGGCGCTGCGTGCGGCTGTAGGCGATTGACCAAACGGATGACGGCACCTGCGATTCACATGAGCTATTTGACAGATATAAGATTGCCGATGATGAGGATACGAAAAAACATAGTTGCGTGATTGAAGAATATAAGAAGGATAAAGGACAGAACTCATGAAAAAATTCAACACCACAGCGGTATGCATACCGTCAAAACACTATATGGTCGATCTGTCCGAAAGAGTTGAGCAGATCAAACAGATGGTTGACGATGGGAAATACTTCACCATCAATCGCGCTCGTCAGTATGGGAAAACAACCACGCTTGACGCGTTGGAAACAAGATTGCGTCCGGAATACAATGTTTTAAGTTTGGATTTTCAAAAAATCAGTGAAGCAAACTTCAAAACAGAGGAGAAATTTGTAAAAGCATTCTGCCGTCAAACGATTAAGAAGAGAAAGAAGGCATCCATACCGGATAAAACAATAGAATCACTTCAGGAAATAGTAGATCGTAAAGATAATCTTGCAGCACTGGACGAACTGTTTGATATAATTGATGAGTGGTGCTGTAGTTCAGAAAAACCAATAGTCTTGATCATAGATGAGGTTGATACTGCGACAAACAATCAGGTTTTTCTTGATGTTTTGGCAGGGCTTCGTGCGGATTATCTTGAACAAAAAAAGGATCCCGAAGAGAAGGCTTTTCAATCGGTCATTCTTGCCGGTGTGACAGATGTGAAGCATTTAAAATCAAAAATTCGTCCGGACGATGAACACAAGGTCAACAGCCCGTGGAACATAGCCGCTGATTTCAATATAGACATGAGCCTTCCGGAGGACGGTATCAAAAGCATGCTTGATGAATACGAGTCAGACCACCATACCGGCATGGATACGATTGCAATAGCGAAAACTATCAGAGAATACACAAATGGTTACCCGTTTCTTGTAAGTAGAATCTGTCAGCTCATAGATGAAGAAGTCAGTAAAACAATAGGTTTGAATGGGGCGTGGACAGACAGAGGAATTGATGAAGCGGTCAAGCTCATACTCGCGGAAAACAATACTCTGTTTCAGTCTCTAACTAAAAACTTGGAGTGTTATCCGGAACTCAAAACTTCCATCCGCAGTATTTTGATGGAAGGAACCAAACTGACCTATAATGCACAGCAGGATGCAATTGTCCAGATGCAGATGTATGGTCTGATTAGAAATGATCACAACATGGTAAAGGTCGCCAATCGCATATTTGAAACGATGCTGTATGGCCTGTTCCTGTCTGATGAGGAACTAAAGCAAAACGTTTTTTCAAGAGAAGGTGAACTTGCAAAGAATATCTTTATCGAAAACGGAAAACTGAACATCCGCCTGATAATGGAGCATTTCATCACCACTTTCACACAGATTTACGGTCCTCTCGAGGACAGATTCAAGGAAAAAGACGGACGCGAACTGTTTCTGCTGTATCTGAAACCCATCATCAACGGCACCGGAAACTACTACATCGAGGCTCAGACCAGAGATCAGAAACGAACTGATGTGATCATAGATTACCTCGGTCAGCAATACATCATAGAACTCAAAATCTGGCGCGGCGACCGCTACAACGAGGCGGGAGAGCGGCAGATCAGCGACTATCTCGACTATTTCGGACTCACAACCGGATATATGCTCAGTTTTAACTTCAATCAGAAAAAGCACCCCGGCGTGCAGATAGTCCACATCGGCGACAAGACCATATACGAGGGTGTTGTCTAATCAGAAAAAGCACCCCGGCGTGCAGATAGTCCACATCGGCGCAAGACCATATACGAGGGCGTAGTCTAAAACGAATGGACTCCGGCTTGCGCAGCAGGCACCAATGGTAATGTTTACTATGAACTTTGCGAAAAATCTCGAAAACCCATTGACTAATGTCAGAAAATCTCTTATAATAGATAAGATATTGCAGAGGATAATTGATGGAATGATGCGGATAACAGACACAATTGGTGAATTAACGTCACTCACCATCAATAATTCGTGGCAAAGTCCACTAGGCATTGAAACCGAGAAACAGCTCTGGGATCATATAGACCAATCACTTGAGCATGCAAAAACCGGTGTTGGACGAGATGCGGACGATGTGATCAGTGATTTTAGGAGGAAGGTACTATGATGAGTGCAGATGAATTTGTGGACTTGTTTGTGGATAGAATGCAATCAGGATACTACAAAAAAGACAAACAAAAAAACGAGGATCCCGAGTTAAATGAAGAATATATAAATCGAGAACTAAAAAAAGTAGACAAAATGCTGGAATCAGATGTCATACAAGAGGTATTAAAGGGAGTCGGACATGAATAATAGCCAAAACGCCTCGGAAATGAAGGAAACATGGGATGAACTCAAAGACACATTCGGTGAAGAATGGATAAAAGGATACATCAAGTACATATATTCGGTCATAGAGAGATATTTTGATAAAAATGGACTGAATGAGATTGCGTTTATAGATCCTGACATTTTTGGCTGGTGTATGATAGACATACTGTACGATCTTCAGAGAATGAGGGATTTCCATGAGTTAGATAGTATTTCAGAGGAGCGGCTCCTTGCGTATGCTGCGGCATGGATTATAAAGAGAAAACCAATTCAGATGTCGCAAGGTCAGATAAAGGGACAAAATGAATACTTGTATGTAAATGAAAAAGTTGCATTTATTCTTATATGCAAAGCTACCGGGATTGAAGACGGGAAGTATAATGTATCTATGAAAGAAAGAGAAAAAGCACTGCGTTTCCTTGATCGGATACTATATCATCTCAGATTTAGAAACTCCAGCCCAAAGACGCTCGAATTACTGATATATGGAGTAAGGCTTGGGACTATGTTAGAAAACAGTTAGTGTGACTTAATCCAACATAATGGACACTACAGAGAACAGCTGCAACAGACAAGCAGACATGATACCGCCCACCGTCAATCACGTCGGCGCAGATCGCGGATTGCGGAGCGGAGGACATAGCAGAGGTCGGGCACCCTAGCAATATGGGCTTGATACCGTATATACCGGATCAGCACACGCGCATAGAGCCA
>JAGABX010000053.1 GCA_017614395.1 Eubacterium sp. | reverse complement strand
GCATCCTGACATCGCTCGCGACCAATTTTAATAATCGGAACAAGGATGTCCGTCTGTACGAGGTCGCTAAAATCTATCTACCGAAAGCGCTTCCTCTGAAGGAACTTCCGGACGAGCGGGAACTGTTGACGCTCGGCATGTACGGGAGCGGAGACTTTTTCGATATGAAGGGTTGCCTCGAGGAGATGTACACGATCGGCATCAGTGATATCGTCACCTATCGTCCGAATCCGGAACAGCATCCGTATCTGCATCCGGGACGCCACGCGGACATTGTGATCGGCGACGAGGTGGTCGGCTATATCGGTCAGATCCATCCGGAGGTGGCGGACAACTATGAGATCAAGACCGCTGTGTATGTTGCGGTGATCGATCTACCGCTTTTTATGAAACATATTGACAATGATGTAAAATATCAGGGGTTAGCGCGGTTCCCGTCCGTGACGCGTGACATATCGCTCGTCATGAAAAAGACTGTACTCGCCGGACAGATCGAGGAGATCATCCGTAACAACGGCGGCAAAATCCTCGAGGATTTCCGCCTGTTTGATGTGTACGAGGGCGAGAACGTCGGTCCGGACGAGAAATCGCTGGCCTACACGATCCGTTTCCGTGCGCAGGATCGCACGCTCGAGGACAAGGACGTGACCGAGGTGATGGACCGCATCCTGAAAAAGCTCGCTGAGCAGGATGTCGTGCTGCGGAGCTGACATGTATAACGGAAAACGATAATTTAATAATGGTTCTCAGTTTTTGTTTTCGTAAAGTGCGGAGAGGATTGAGTACTATGCACAGACGGAGAAAAAGTAAACAGAATATTCATTTTTCCACCCGGTCGCACCCACGCATCGGTATTTTGTCGTTGATCATGGGCTCTATCGCGTTGATCATCCTCATCACGCTGTGCCTGATTTCCGGGTCTGACAGTGGCATGAGCGGGCCGTGGATCGGTATCGCGGGTTTTTGGACACTCGTGCTCGCCATAGTCGGGTTTGTGTTTGCCATACGCAGCTATCGGATGGAGGACATTTACATGATCACGCCGATGCTGGGTTCCATTTTTAACGGAACGACTTTGGTTGCGGTGCTGTTGTTGTATGTTGTTGGGACGGTGAATTAGGATGCTTCCGGGAGTATATCGCGCAGAGAAAAAGGACGGAACGGTGTACTATCGTGCATCAATCACATATCGAAACAAACATATCAGCCTGGGGAGCTTCTCTGATGAGGAGGCGGCTCACCGGGCTTATGTTGTTTCAGGGGAGTTGCTGGACGGGAAATTGTCCGATGACTACGAGCCCGGAATTCCCCTGCCGTTCAAAAAATGGGTGTCCCTCATCAATTTCCGTGACAACGACATGTATATCAAGACACCGATTTACCTGAAGGAACGCTTTTTCTATTATTATTTCGCACCGGAGGATTATCTCATATTTGACAGTGATGACCTGTTTTATTACTCCACACACAGTATCATGCGACGCGGCGGTCATCTGTTTGTGGCGGATTTCGGGATGCAGGTCAATATTCTGTCACGGTACGGGATTAAAAACTATGCCGTGAAGGGACGTGATTTTATATTTGTAAACGGGGATGATACAGACTATCGCAGGTCGAATATCCGCGTGATAAATATCTACAACGGGGTTCAGAAAAAGGAACAGGGCGCGCGTGTGTTTTATGAAACAAAAATCCATATCAGGGGAGATGTTCTGGTCGGGCGCTATCCGAGTGAATGGGAGGCGGCGGCCGCATATAACAAGGCTGTACACATATTGTCACGCAATGAGAATTCGAGGAATTATACCAAAAACTATATAGTTGAACTGAATGCGGATGAATACCGGGAGATCTACAACCGGGTCAATGTTTCCGCTGCGATATATGAATTTGCGGATGATGGTCGCTGAAAATGATTAACATTCACGCCTGGTCTCACTCCGCCACATACGGTTCTGCGTGAATAGATAACAGAAAATTCAAAAAAATCTTGACACAACCATGGGTTTTTGTGGTATAATAGTACGGCATGGTAAAAATCCATGATCTTTTTGAAAGGGACAACGTTTGACAGGATGGGAGGATCCTCAGAGGCGTGTTGTTCCGGATGGGAGGTATAGTTTATGTTCAAAACAATCAAGGGAACTCTGACATCGACGATCTGTATCATCGTGGCAGTGGCCATGGTCGCATTGGTAGCAACCTCGTTGATCATGTCAGGCAGCAACATAACATCGTTATCGGAGTCAGGGCTGCAGTCAAAAGCGGCACAGCATGCCGAGCAGGTCAACAATTGGCTTTCCAATGAAAAAACGATGACGCAGGGATTTCGTACCGGTGTTGAAACGCTCGGGGACAAACCGGATCAGGCGTCGTTGCAGGCATTGCTCACGCGTTTCGGAGAGGGACGTGATCAGTTGTTGAATATATATTTCGGAACAGAGGAGAAACTTTTTCTCCAGATGGATCCGAATGCGGAACCGCCCGAGGGTTATGATCCTACCGAACGCGGTTGGTACAAGGCAGCCAAGGCTGCAGGTGAAACGATAGTTACCGATCCTTACATGGATGTCCTGATCGGAGGAATGTGTGTGACCGTGGCTACGCCAATCTATATCGGCAGCGATTTATATGGTGTGGTTGGAGCTGACTATACGCTCGATACTATCACGGATATTACCAATTCCGCCTCGAGTGGCGAGGATATGTACGGATTTTTAGCTGACTCCAGCGGAAATTACGTTATCCATCCCAATGACGCATTCATGCCGGGTGAGGATACTGCGACGGCGGTCGCATCGGCTCTGCCGGATATCGCTTCAGTTATTTCGAGTCCGGGTTCAGGCGTTATAAACGCGACGGATTATGACGGAACATCCTCATATTTCGCAACAGCTAACATCGAATGCTGTAACTGGGTATTTGGAATCGTAACGCCGAAGAGTGCCGTGACCGGCTCGCTGAACTTTTTATTGATCATAAGTATTGCCATCGCAGTGGTCGCAATCGCTGTTGTTGTTGTGATTATTCTGATACTTGCGAAAAAGATGTTGAAACCGGTTGAGGAAATGGAGGATTTCGTTGTTGAGAACATGGTAGACGAAAAAGACCGGTTCACCAATATGCGCGAGGTTGACAAGATTGCGGCCCTGACAAGCGTCATGCAGGATCGGTTCCTCGCGACTGTGAGGAGCACACGTGATGAGTCCGACAGGATCGAGACAGAGATGCGTGACGCCAGCAACAAGGTAACTGAAATGAGTGAGGATATCACAACGATCAGTGCCGCTATGCAGCAGACAGGAGCCAATGTTGATTCACAGACGGATAGTATCAAGGATATCAGCGTGACATGCGCGGAGGTTTCCGATGCGGTTGACAAACTCGCCAATGAGGCACAGGAGATGGCTGAAAAAGCACACGATATCCAGGAGAGTGTCGGTGCTATGGTGCCGGATATCATCCGGAACAAACGCAGTGCTACAACGATCACTCAGGAGAGCCGTGAGCGCTTGCAGGAGGCTATCGAGGGCGCCAAGATCATTCAGGAGATCGTTGGTGTATCCCAGTCAATCCAGGCTATCGCCAACCAGACAAACCTGTTGGCTCTGAATGCGTCCATAGAGGCGGCGCGCGCGGGTGAGGCAGGCAAGGGCTTTGCAGTTGTTGCCAGTGAGATCGGCGGGCTGTCACAGAGCACGAGCGAGGAGATCGACAAGGTTAATGAACTCACCGGAAAGGTTCTGGAGAGTGTGGATTCTCTGAGCAAGGAGAGCAACAGCATCCTCGAATTCCTTGATAACAAGGTACTGAAGGACTACAACGGGGTGGAGGATCTTGCAAATAATTATGATCGCGATGCCGCATACTATGCGGAGGTCAGCTCGGATCTCGGAGCAGCGGCAGAGGAGTTGTCGGCATCCGTTATGAATATCAACGAGATTGTAAGTACGATCGAGCGTTCGCAACAGGATGTCAATGCGGCTGTTCAATCAGTGAATGAGAGTCTGCAGGATATTGCCGTGCTCAGTGACGCGATTTCCACAGAGACCAGCGATGTTGTTGGAAGCATTAAAGTATTGCGCGAGGCGGTGGAAACATTTGAGTAAAATCAGTAAACGTGAAAAAGCTTTGCGTTTACCATAATGCATCAGGCAGTATTAATACCGGTGGGCAGCTTGCCCGCCGGTTTATGCTAACTTTCGGAAAGTGAGTCTGAAAAAATGGAGTTTCGGCCTTGCATAGATATTCATAACGGACGCGTGAAACAAATCGTCGGTGGGAGCCTGAATGATGATGTGGGCTCCACCGGTTCCGGTAGTGGTAATTCTGCCGGTAACAGCAATTCACCTGGCAGCGACAGTAAAATCGGTTCGACCGGCGGCGGGGTTGTTGAAAATTTTGTTTCTGATAAGGAGGCGTCCGAGTATGCTGTCCTTTATCGGGAAAAAGGACTGCGTGGCGGTCATATTATTCTGCTTGATCCGATCGGTACGGATGCATATGAGGCTGATCTGGAGCAGGCACGCGGGGCGTTAGCGGCGTTTCCCGGCGGAATGCAGATCGGTGGCGGGATTCACCCGGAGAATGCGGAGGAATTCCTCGATATGGGCGCCTCCCATGTAATAGTTACTTCATATGTATTTACGGATGGGAAAATAAGATATGACCGTATAGATGAGATGAAGTATGTGGTCGGACGGGGGCATCTGGTTTTGGATCTGTCGGTTCGGTTGCGGGACGGACGGTACTATGTCGTGACGGATCGCTGGCAGAGGTTTACTGATGAGGAGCTGACACCGGAATTGATTTCGGCTCTGTCGTATCACTGTGATGAATTTCTCATACATGCGGTAAATGTTGAGGGGACAGGCACGGGCATCGACAGGGAGTTGTTGAGGATGCTTGCGGCGGCTAACGGAAACCCGATTACCTATGCGGGCGGCGTTTCTACCTATGAGGACATTGAAACAATACGCGAGATCGGCAGTGGCCGGATACATTACACGGTCGGCAGCCGGCTTGATATTTTCGGTGGCGATCTGTCATTTGACCGATGCGCCGGCGAAGTTAAAGGATAAGGAGAAAAAGATGGAAATTATGTATCAGAGCACCCGCAGGAGCGGGACGAAGGTGACGGCCTCACAGGCTATATTGAAGGGACTGGCGGATGACGGCGGGCTGTTTGTACCGGAGCGTTTTCCGAAATTCGAGGTGCCGCTTGGAAAACTGGGCGAGATGAGCTATCAGGAAACCGCCTACGAGGTGATGCGCCTGTTCTTTACTGATTTCACCGAGGAGGAACTGCGGGCTTGCATTAACGGCGCCTATGATAAAAAGTTTGACACGCCTGTGATCGCACCGCTGGTACGCGCGGACGAGGCAGGGGCGTGTGCGCCTTCGAGAACCGGTTCATCGGTCTCTGCCGGGATGGACAGTGCATCTGTGAATGGCGGAGCCGGTGAGAACGCATGGTACCTCGAACTTTTTCATGGGAAAACCATCGCATTCAAGGATATGGCTCTGTCAATCCTGCCGTACCTGATGACGACGGCGGCGAAAAAGAACGGCGTGAAAAACGAGATTGTGATTCTGACTGCGACCTCCGGGGATACAGGAAAGGCGGCGCTGGCTGGTTTTGCTGATGTGCCGGGGACGAGCATCATCGTTTTCTATCCTAAGGACGGTGTCAGCCCGATCCAGAAAAAGCAGATGGTGACGGAGCCCGGCAAAAACACCATGGTTGTCGGTGTGGACGGTAATTTTGATGATTGCCAGACCGGCGTCAAGAACATATTCAACAATAAGGAACTGGCGGAGCGGATGGATACGGCGGGATATCAGTTTTCATCGGCAAATTCCATCAATATAGGAAGGCTGGTTCCGCAGATTGTTTATTATGTGTATTCATATGGACAGTTACTGAAGAACGGGGCAATCACAGCGGGAGAGCAGATGGATGTAGTTGTTCCGACGGGAAATTTCGGCAATATTCTGGCAGCGTATTATGCGAAACAGATTGGACTTCCGGTAGGAACGCTTTATTGCGCGTCCAATGAGAACAAAGTGCTGTTTGATTTCTTCGGTTCGGGGACGTATGACAGAAAAAGGGAGTTTATTCTGACATCATCACCTTCCATGGATATCCTGATCTCCAGTAATCTTGAACGGCTGATTTACAAGATCGCGGAAAATGATCCCGACAGAACGGCAGCGTTCATGAAACAGCTGACCGGAGAGGGAGAGTACACGATTACCGATGAAATGCGGCGCGAACTGGCCGGATTTGTCGGTGGATTTGCGACTGAGGTGGAAACGGCTCGTGAGATCGCCGAAGTCTATGAGAGAACCGGCTATGTGCTGGATCCACATACTGCGGTGGCGTCATTCGTTTGCCGTAACAAGGCTAATGCGGCCGAAATCCCGACTGTTGTCGCGTCAACCGCGAGCCCGTACAAATTTACCCGCAGTGTGATGAAGGCCATTGATGAGGGGAAATACAGCGATATGGAGGATTTTGCGCTTGTGGATGAGCTTCATCGAATTTCGGGAGTGGAGATACCTGAGGCGATAGAGACTATCAGGACGGCAGCGGTGGTACACGATACTGTTTGCGGCACGGGTGAAATGCAGCAGGTAGTGGAAGCCAAATTGGGTATATCCTAGCACGAGCGCTGATGCGAGTTTTGCTCACGACTCGCAAGCTCGCTGTGAGCAAACTCGCGCCGCTCGTGCGAGTACGAATGTGATTGTGCTTCCATGTCGAATCATACTTCGATTTGGATTGTGTTAAAGGAGTTATTAATGCACCACATGTGGTGTTTCGTAACAATTCGTAAAAATAAATATTAATAAATTTCAAAAAGTTAATAGTTCAAGAGAGTGACGTAAAATCGGCGGTTGCGAGAAATGCAGCCGCCGATTTTTGATTTAAAATAATAAAAAAATTCAAATTGGGGGTTGATTTTTTCACAGAATATGTTACAATATGTTACATAATTGTTACAGAAGAAAACTGTTGTTACAAAAAAACAAACAGAAGAGCAAAACTGAAAAAGGGATATATTTTAAGGAGATTCAAAATGAG
>JAGABX010000052.1 GCA_017614395.1 Eubacterium sp. | reverse complement strand
TTCAACATCATCGAGCGCATCACGGATATATATGTATTTCCCCAGGAAAAAGCCAAGCCTCCGCAGTATCGGCGCGAACGAGTCCTCCTTCCAGACAAACATCTCTCCCATCAATTCTCCGAACGGTCGTGACACCTCGTCGATGTCTACGGTCAGGCTCGCGCTCAGGTCACCGCCTATCTTTTTCTGCCATTCCTCTAAATATGTATGTTTATCTGACTGAACCCGTCCGGTTGCCGATACCGTATTCCGCTTCGCCGTAGGTTCGACCATCCATTCACACTTCTCTTCGTTCGTGTTCATGGGGTCTCTCGTACTCGCTGCTTCGCTTCGCTTCGCAACTTCGGACGGTATCCACTCCTCTGATGCATGCGCTTGCTTCCAATGAGTCAGATACTCCTGTTCTATTGCATTCAGGTTTTTCAGCGACTCATATATCACCTGTGCCTGTCTGGGATATTTCTTTTCAACATATCGTGCCCGGCGTCTGAATGCAAGTCCGCCGATGAGTCCGCTCAGTTTTTTTTCATCCTCCCAATCATCTCGCAGGTGGTCATGTGACAACAGGATATTCATATCCGCCGCGTACTCCGTCACATCACTGCAGATCATCGGCTTTTTCCTGACAGGATGAATCGGACAATGCCGTTTTTTCATCTCGAGCCAGGGCTCATACAGGGAACCCAGCAGGAGGATTAAAAAAGTCATGTCATAGGTCAGCGTGAACCCTGCGCTCAGACCGTACTTTTTCCGCAACAAATGACACAGCCCACAATAATAGCCCTGATATTCAGTGTACTCCCGTAGTTTTAATTCCGGTTTATTTATAACTACGTATCCAAACATTACAAATCCCCTGACAGTGTGTGATAAAAAACTATGATATATTACTCATTGTAATTTTTCAAGAGCAGAACTTATCGGTTTCCGTCATTTTATATGGTCAAAACTAAAATCCGGGAACCAACATAGTCTCGTTGATTCCCGGGAAAAAGTACAACATAACGATTATTTGTAGAGTTCTACAGACATCTTTTCAATCTTGGCTGCCGAAATCTTGATATCCTCGATAGTTGCGCTGATCTCCTCCATGTTTGCGCTCTGTGATGTAATGGCATCACTGATATCAGTAATCCTGACCATCATATCTTTGATGGATGAGTTCATGGCGCCGAGTATCTCGGAAATATTACTCGTTGTTTCCTGAGTTGAGCTGGCGAGTGACTGAACCTCGCTCGCAACGACCGCAAAGCCCTTGCCTGCCTCGCCTGCGCGAGCCGCCTCAATAGATGCATTCAGCGACAACAGGTTTGTCTGGGATGCGATGCTCTCAATGATCTTGATAATCTCCATTGAATCATCAACCGACTTCTCAATGGTTGCTGACTGATTGGCAATGTCGGACTGATTCTCGGCAACGGTCTGCATCTGGTTGGATGCATCCTCAACAGCCTTTGTAACCTCCTCGATGCGGGTTGAGAGGGCTGTAATCTCAGGAGACAACTCATCCTCAAAGCTTGTTTCATGCTTCTTCTCATCAGTAATATCGAGAATAGTTCCGGCCGCCATCACGGGTGTGCGTCCCTCCCATACAACATAACTGGAGGCTCTGACCCAGATCCAATTTCCGTTTTTATGCTTCAGCCTGTACTCCATGTCAAACACGGTCGCACCTGACGGATCAGCCAACTGTTTGCCCATAGCCTCCGACGCGCCCTGTACATCATCCGGATGGATTTTGGTGATCCAGGTTCCCATGATATCAGGCCATTCCGATGAATTCGGATTATAGCCGAGTATCTTTTTAAACTGATCGGAATAAACCATCGGTGAGTTTACATCATCTATGGCATACTTTGTCAGATCCATGCTCCATGAACCCTCGAGCATCATCTTGTCAACAGCATACTGACGGCGGGTGTCATGTGTCAGCTGCTCCTGAGTCTTCAAATGATCCTCAATATCGGTAAAGGTGCCGATAAACACTTCCGGTTTACCATCCTTGCGGCGCAGACACTCACCGGCCGCATGAAACATATGATAATCCCCGCTTCTCATTTTCAAACGGTAATCAATTTCATATTTTGCCTCACGTTTTGCCACTGCGTTACCATAGGACTCAAATACCATCGGACTGTCATCCGGATGAATGATACTCCCCAATGCCTCAACAGTATCCGGCAACTCAGAGCGTGTGTAACCAAGTGCCCGCAACATCTCATCAGTAAAATGAACCGCTGTCTGCTGTCCGTCCTCATCAAAATATGCTATCCAAATAGCCAAATGAGTGGAATTATTTACGGAACGAAGCATCCGGTAATTTCGATCAGCCTCAGATCTCTGCTCAGCCAGCGCCTCCTCAGCCTCAGCCAGTTTTGCCCGTAACTCCTTGATTTCAGCGTCTTTTCTTCCCATCGTTCTACCTCACATTCCGCCTAACCACCCATGGTCAAGCCCACATACGCTAATTCTACCACAATTACTACCATATTTCAAGCACAAATTTCACAGAGCGTCACCCGCGGTTTTGGGCGTCTACCAGGTGCTCGCTCTGATATAATTTGCGCAGCTTCGGCTTCTCTATCTTCCCCGTCGCATTTCTCGGCACATCAGCGAAAAATATCTTCCGCGGGCGTTTATATCTCGGCAGCCCCTTGCAGAAATTGTTGATATCATCCTCATTGCAGTACGAATCAGGCACTAACTCGATGATAGCCGCCGCAATCTCACCGAGACGTTCATCCTGCAGACCTATCACAGCCACATCCTTGACCGGCTCATATTTACTGAGGTAATTCTCAATCTGGACCGGATAGATATTTTCGCCGCCGGAAATAATGACATCCTTTTTCCTGTCGACGAGATATATAAAACCGTCCTCGTCCATCTCCGCCATGTCACCGGTATACAGCCAGCCATCGTGCAGAACCTCATTCGTGGCCTCCTCGTCATTGTAATAACAAACCATGACACCGGGTCCCTTTACAGACAACTCGCCGACCTCACCCTGTTTAACCTCCTTGCCGTACTCGTCTATGATCTTGGTCTCCCATCCGAAACCGGGCACGCCTATAGCGCCGACCTTGTGGATGTTCTCCACACCGAGATGAACGCAGCCCGGTCCGATTGACTCCGAAAGGCCGTAATTTGTGTCGTACTGGTGTTTGGGAAAATACTCCTTCCATCTCTTGATCAGGCTCTGCGGAACAGGCTGCGCGCCGATGTGCATGAGCCTCCACTGCTCGAGATCATAATCCTCGAGTTTTATCCGCCCTGCATCCAGTTCAACTAAAATGTCCTGTGCCCACGGAACGAGCAGCCAAACTATCGTGCATTTCTCATTCGAAACCGTCTCCAGTATGGTCTTTGGATTGACTCCGCGCAGCAGGATTGCCTTGCTCCCACTGATGAGACTCCCAAACCAGTGCATTTTCGCACCTGTATGATAGAGCGGCGGAATACATAAAAAGACATCATCACGTGTCTGTCCGTGATGCATCTGCTCTACCTTGCATGAATGCACGAGTGCTTTATGTTTATGCAGGATTGCCTTTGGAAATCCTGTTGTTCCCGAAGAAAAATAGATAGCCGCATAATCCTCATCAGTGATCTTTACATCCACAGGCTGGGATGAACAGTTCGCGACTAATTTGTCATAGTCCTCCGCAAATGTCGGGCAGTCTCCTCCGACATAAAAAAGCAGACGGTTTGTGCTGATCGAATCAGCTATCTCTTCCACGCGTCCGATGAACTCCGGACCGAACAACAGGACATTGACCTCAGCCAGATCCAAACAATATTCAATCTCATCCGGCGCGTAGCGGAAATTGAGCGGCACAGCCAATGCGCCCGTTTTCAGTATACCGAAATATATGGGCAGCCACTCCAAACAGTTCATCAGAAGTATGGCAACCTTATCTCCTTTTTCTATGCCACGTGATTTTAACATCTGGGCTACGCGGTTTGCTTTTTCATCAAACACCTGCCAGGTGATCTCGCGGCGATAATGCGTAGTCGGATTTCCCTCGATCAGGTCATACTCACGCCAGGTAACACGGCGTTTTTCCTGAATCTCCGGATTTATCTCCACGAGACAGACATCGTTCGGGTAGAGGTTCGCATTTCTCTCAAGGAACTGTGTGATAGGCATTGTTTACTCCTCCTCTATATCAGCGTTATGATAAACATTCTGGACATCATCCTCATCATCGAGAAGGTCCAGTATACGTTCAAACTGGCTTTTGTCCTCTTCACTTGCAAGAGTCACATAGTTCTGCGGGATCATTGTAATTTCCGCCTGCGCCATCGGAACCCCCTCGGCCTCCAGTGCTTCGCGTACAGCGGAAAAATCAGCAGGCGCCGTCAGTATCTCGTAGGAATCCTCCTCTTCACTGAAATCCTCCGCTCCTGCGTCGAGAGCCAGCATCATAAACTCATCGGGATCCGTCTCATACTCCTCCTTATCGACGAGAATCTGACCTTTCTCATCAAACATATAGGACACGCAACCTGTAGTGCCGACATTTCCGCCGCCTTTGGTAAATGCGTTTCGGACATTTGCCGCAGTACGGTTTTTGTTGTCCGTGAGTGTCTCAACAATGATCGCCGTACCACCCGGTCCGTAACCCTCATACACGCAGCTGACATAGTTTACGGAATCGACATCGCCGGCCGCCTTTTTAATTCCGCGCTCGATGGTATCGTTCGGCATGTTGTTTGCCTTTGCCTTGGCGATCAC
>JAGABX010000051.1 GCA_017614395.1 Eubacterium sp. | reverse complement strand
TGACAGTCTGATCCACCCTTTTGTTTTAAACCTGATATCTGAAAAAATAAAAAACTGGAAACAGGAATCATCAATTAATGATCCAGACCTTTTTATAATAGAAACAGCCCTGATGTTTGAAACCGGTTGTTACAACCTGTGTGACAAAGTGATCGGAATAACATGTGACGAGAAAATCAGAATAAAAAGGCTAATGGAAACACGGGGATACACAGAAGAAAAAACCCGGGCAATCCTGCACTCCCAGATGTCAAATGAAGAATTAACAAAGCGGTGTGATATGATAATAGATAACAGCGGCACACGAAACGACCTGCAAATTAACATCACAAATCTCATGCATACTATATCCCAATAACCAGTACTACCGACACAAAATAACAGGGTTCAACTATTTTCCCATGCAAAACTCAGAAAAAATCTTATCTGCTAAATCGTCCTCAACAGTCTCACCGGTAATACGACCGAGTGATTCATACGCAGCCAACAGATCAACCGTCAGCAGGTCTTCCGGCATTCCGGAATCCATGGTTTCATAAACACGCGCTATGGCATCTGCTGAATCTATCAGGAATTCCTTTTGACGCTTGCTTGTGATGAGCGGTTCGGATGTATCATCAATATTATTTCCATAGAAATTCTTTAATAATAATTCATTCAGTAATGATTCAAGCTTTTCCAGACCATCTCCGGTTTTAGCGGAAAACTCGATAATCGGCGGAATCTTTTTATCATCAAATAATATGGCTACATCATCAACATCAGTAATGGTTTTAAGGTCAGATTTATTCAAAACAATTACACATGGTATTTCAGCAACCGATGACAGATTTTCAGCAGCGCCGAATAGTTCAGCATCCTTGTAAGTATTGTTACCGCCTACATAAGAACCATGGTTTTCAAAATTAATAAAATCGGAGCCACTCGAACAGGAACAAAGCAAAACCTTGTCCTCGTCAGATAATGGTTCGGCGGAATCAATAATATGAATTACAAAATCTGCATCCTTCATTGCATTTCTGGCACGATCAACGCCGATTTTTTCAACCGGATCATCAGTTTCGCGTATACCGGCGGTATCAATCAAACGCAACATCACACCACCTATACGAACCTCCTCCTCGAGAGTATCTCTGGTCGTTCCGGGAATATCGGTAACTATGGCTCTGTCCTCTCGAAGAATGCAGTTTAAAAAGGAAGACTTGCCAACATTCGGCCTTCCGATTATTGCAGTTCGTATTCCCTCTGAGATAAGCCGACCGTTTTCGGCATGTTTCAAAAGCAAATCTATCTCTTCACGAATAGGATCCAAATGGGAACGAAGAATGGACTGAAAATCATCGAGCTCAATATGTTCCGGATCATCAAGTGCCGCTTCCAAATATGCCATATCAGTCAGAATGATTTCGCGCATGGAATAAATCCTGTCCCGAACATCACCACGCAGGTGCTTTCCGGCTGTATTCAAAGCCAGGTCGCTGCGAGCACGAATGACCTCCATAACAGATTCCGCCTGTGTCAGGTCAATTCGTCCGTTCAAAAATGCGCGCTTGGTAAACTCTCCCGGCACAGCCAATCGCACTCCTTTTTCCAACAAAAGATCAAGTATTTTCCCAGCAGCCAAACCACCGCCATGACAATGAATCTCGACAACATCCTCCGCCGTATAACTGCGGGGCGCCCTCATCAATAATACCAAAACCTCATCTATCAACTGATCAGGGGCGGAACCAATCCAACCATAGTGAATAGTATGTGTATGTTTGTTAATTAAAAAGTCTCCGGACTCTCGAAATTTGTCTGTCGTTTCAAATAGAGGATTATCATTTTCAGAACAATGAGAACAATTTTGATCAGAATCATTCTTTCCATGAAAAAAAACACCATCAACTATCTCAAAAGCATCCGGACCACTCACACGAATGATACTTATACTTCCGCTTCCGGATGCAGTTGCAATAGCTGCTATCGTTTCATTATAATTACTCATATTAACCTCGACAAATAGACCTGGAGAACAGATATGTCCGCCGGTGACACCCCACTGATACGCGCTGCCTGACCGACTGTTTCTGGGTGAACATCCTTTAATCTCTGCCTTGCCTCAATTCGCAGACTTGCAACATCGTCATAATCAATATCAACCGGGATTCTTTTTCTCTCCCATTTGCGTGACTGTTCGACCTGTTTTTCCTGACGGGCGATGTATCCCTCATATTTCAGATGGATCTCGACCTCCTCCCTGACCTCATCGGACAGAACAGGCCTATCAGGATCAATAGGCTCTGATAACTCATAATTTAACTCAGGTCTTTTAACTAATTCAGCCAATGAAATTCCACTTACTAATGCGGTACTGTTGTACCGGGAAAGCAGTTCCTGTACGGGTTTGCTGTCACCCACAAATGTATTTTTTAATCGATACAATTCATCTTGTATTTGTTCGTATTTTAACTTCAAATGTGATAATCTCTCATCAGAAATCAAACCGATTTCATGTCCGAGAGGAGTCAATCTCTGATCGGCATTGTCCTGCCTGAGCAGCAACCGATACTCCGCCCGGGATGTCATCATACGGTACGGTTCATTGGTTCCCTTGGTTACGAGATCATCTATCAAAACACCGATATACCCCTGGGATCTCTCGAGAACAATCGGTTCCAAATCATCAACAAACCTCGCAGCATTGATACCGGCGATCAAACCCTGCGCCGCAGCCTCCTCATAACCGGACGAACCATTTAACTGACCGGCAGAGAACAGCCCGGATACTTTTTTTAACTCAAGAGAAGGTTTCAACTCCAAAGGATTCAAACAATCATACTCGATCGCATATGCATTCCGCACGATATCAGCATGCTCCAATCCGGGGACTGTCCGATACATCGCTAACTGAACATCCTCCGGCAGTGACGATGACATGCCTCCGACATATTTTTCATCAGTGTATAAACCCTCAGGCTCGATGAAAACCTGATGACGCTCCTTGTCGGAAAAACGCATAACCTTGTCCTCAATCGACGGACAATAACGCGGTCCGGTTCCCTCAATATATCCGGAAAAAAGCGGCGCGCGATCAATATTATCACGTATGATCTCATGAGTACGTTCATTTGTATATGTTAGATAGCAAAGCACCTGTTCCCGTTCGATTCCTTTTTCCATATTTGTAAATGAAAAAGGAACTATCCTCTCATCACCGTAATGGGGCTCCATTTTGTCGAAGTCAATTGTTTTGCCATCCATACGCGCCGGCGTTCCGGTTTTAAAACGTCGCAACTCAATTCCCAGTGTACGGAGAGAATCCGACAAATGCGTGGCAGCCTGTAATCCGTTCGGCCCGGTGTATGTAGAGGTTTCCCCGGTTATGCAGCGTCCGTTCAGATAAGTCCCGGTACACAAAACACAGACATCGGCCATGTAGTCAACACCTGTATGAGTACGTACACCAATAAACCGATAACCTGAGCTCGAATTACCGGAATCGATAACACCAACTCTATCCGATAGATCGCTGCCATGCAAACACTCAGAAACCAGAATCTCATCGACCTCACCCTGACGGATGGTCAGATTATCCTCACTCTCCAAAACCCGTCTCATCTCACGGGTGTATGCCTGTTTATCCGCCTGCGCACGCAGTGAATGAACCGCAGGGCCTTTGGATTTATTCAACATTTTTGACTGAATAAACGTCCTATCGATAACCTTGCCCATTTCACCGCCGAGTGCGTCAACCTCCCGAACCAAATGCCCCTTCGATGTTCCGCCGACACTCGGATTGCAAGGCATCAGCGCAATACTGTCAACACTCACGGTAAATACAATAGTCCGGAAACCTAGGCGCGCCAAGGCAAGGGCTGCCTCACATCCGGCATGCCCCGCACCGACAACAATTGCCTGGTAATCATTAACAGTCATATCGCGCTCCCATTTTGCTCTGCTTCCTGAGAAACAAGAAAAATCATATTGCTTTATATAAATCTATTACCAAATATACAATGAACTAAAAATGAAAAACTGCTTACCATATGAACACACAACGAGAAACATTGCCGATCGCACATAATAAGTAATACAAATTCAAAACGATCGTGCCGCTGAGCATTGTGTGTTCATTGGCAAGCAGTATAATTATTTCGTATAATTATTCCGAGTCCTTGTTATCATACTGTCTGCGATTGCGATTGCCTCCGCGGTACGGTTTTTTACCACCGCGATTTCCGCCGCGTCCGCCATATCCGCCACGCTTGCGATCCCTCTGGTTACGATTCTTCTCACGCAACTCATCAGCAAACTCAGGGTTCACACTGACAACCACCTTGCGATGAGGCTCCTCTCCCTCCGAATGAGTCTTCACATATTTATCATCCTGCAATGCAGCGTGAATAATCCTTCTCTCATAGGGGTTCATCGGCTCAAGAGTTGATGAACGGCCGGAAGCCTTGACCTTTCTCGCAACGTTCTTTGCCAGATTCTCAATAGTCGCTTTGCGCCGGTCACGGTAATTCTCTGTATCAATTTTTACTTTGACATAGTCATCATGATCCTTGTTCAAAACAAGTGAAGCGAGATACTGCAATGCATCGAGTGTCTGACCTCTCTTGCCTATCATCATGCCCATCTGGGAACCGGAAAGCTCAACATCCAACTGACCTTCTCCCGGATTATAACTCTCGGTAACACTGACCTCAATACCCATAGCTTTGAACATATCATCCAAAAACGCTTTTACTGTAATAGTATTCACATCGCGTGTGATCTCTGATTTTTTGCGAGACTCATGGGTATCTGCTATTTCTGTATTTGTCTCAGATGAAACAGAAGTCGCGGTTTTATCAGTTGCCTGTTCTGACTTAACAGAAACAGAATCCTCTGATGTGACAGTTGAAGAAGCTGAATCGGTATTACTCGAATCAACAGAAGCAGCTGATCCGGATGCAGCAGCACCACCCTCTGACTTTTTACGAACACGTATTTTTGCCGGTTTCGAAAAAAGTCCCAAGAGACCGCCTTTTTCCTCCTCTAAAATCTCATATTCAACCTGATCACTCGTAAGCTCTAATTTAATCAATGCCTGTGTTAACGCATCCTGCACGGATTTATCTTCAACGATTAACCATTCATCCATTATTAAAATCCCTCCTGCAAAATCAAGTCCCAGTGACTCAATCCTTTTTCTTCCCTCCGACATTCATATGCGCAAAACCGGAGATACTTCCCTGTTTATACTCTTTTTTAGCAGACTTCCCGGAATTATCTTCCTTGGTTTCAGAAGCTGTTGTGGGAACCTCCTTATCAGTAGAATCCTTCTCCGTTTTATTATCAGAGGTGTCATTTTTTGTCGCTTTGTTCTGGTAAGAAGACACTGATTTGATATTAGATGTTTTCATGCTGGAGTACTGTTCCATCTTCTCAGTACGTTGCGCTCGCTTGGCTGCTTTTTTTGCCGCCTTGTCTTTATTCTTCTCAATCAGCTCCTCAAGGGAAATCTTATCAACCTTTCGATTTACGAAAAATGCCTGAACTATACGGAATAAACTACCCGTGATCCAGTACAGACCGATACCCATATTCAAACTCAGACAGAAAAAGCCGGACATCAACGGCATCATGTAATTCATCATTTTCATGGACTGACCCATCTGATCAGTCTCTCCGTTAGCCTGTTTCGGTGCCTGCATCATTTTTGTATTGATAAACTGCAGAACCATAGCCAATATGGGTACTAAAAAGGCAAGCCAACCATAAGGATGATGTTCATGATCATTAAAAAAGCCTAATGGTGAAACATTGACGTCCAATCCGAGAAAATAACCCGGATCTCCCGGAGCTGCAGGTATTTTGGGATCATATGAGAGAGACTCAATATAATATGAAGCAGTCGAATCTGTTCCCATTCCCATCATGACTTTATACAAACACCACAAAACCGGCATCGTAACCAACAGCGGTAAACAACCGCCGAACATACTGATACCGTATTTAGCATACAAAGCCTGCGTCTCTTCATTCATTTTCATCTGGGACGCCTGGTCTCGTTTTCCTTTGTACTTTTTCTGAATTGCTTTGATCTCCGGTTGAATCTTTCCCATCATACGGGAGGATTTCTGTGATTTGGAGTTCAGCGGATACATCAAAATATATACAACAATCGTGAGGAAAATAATACACATACCTGTGTTGTGAAACCCGTTCGGATCTCCTCCGCCGCTCAGTACCCAGTCAATTCCATATAGTATTTTTCCGAATATCCAATATAACCAATCAAACAAGTTTTCTTACCGCCATTTCTTTTTATACTTCCTGATCAAATAGAATTCTTGTAATGAATTCTTTTTCCGGCCGGACTGTTTTTTCTGAATGAAAAAGTTTCCGGTACCGGATCATAACCGCCCTCATGGAAAGGGTGGCAGCAAAATACACGGCGAATAGCCAAATATCCACCCTTACACGCCCCATGTTTCTCAATTGCCTCCACAGCATAACACGAGCAGCTCGGATAATAACGACAACACGGTCGTTTCATCGGTGATATAAACCGTTGATATACATGCATGATTCCCAAAAAGAATCTCTTCATTACGAACGATCCTTTCCGAACGATCTTTCCCGAACGCTCCTTCAAATAATACTGATCTTTCTGTTAAAAATCAGTTAACATCATCCGATTGATGATGCCAAACATGGTGCGCCTTGTACATTTTTTCGATCTCCCGGGTAATCCCGTTCAGATCCAATTGTGTGACCTCAGGTTTTGCAATTATCACAATGCGGTTTCCGTCTGTTACGTTCGCATTGAGATATCTGACCGCCTCTCTGAACAACCTGGTAACTCTGTGACGAATAACACTGTTACCAACCTTTTTACTGACAGAAAAACCATAACGGGTCGGTCCGTCGGCTGTTTTCAATACAACCATGGTCACATATCTGCCTCCGCGAGTTTTACCGTCGCGGTAGACCTTCCTGAATTCAGGGTTTCCACCCAGTTTTTCAAACGTCATCAGGCACTGAGACGTTTGCGGCCTTTGGCTCTTCTGCGAGCGATTACCTTGCGTCCGTTAGCGGTTTGCATGCGTTTGCGGAAACCATGAACCTTGGAACGCTGTCTTTTCTTCGGCTGAAAAGTCATTTTCATCGTCTTTCACCTCCAATTTGTCTTATATTGTTATTGATTATTTACTCACCACAATATATGCTAAAAAGCATAAAAAGGCACAGTAAATGATAACGTACTATTCCCCATTATATGCAATATCAAGCTATTAGTCAACTAAAATTTTTGAAAAGTTTGAAATTTTCTTGTGTTTATTCTCATTTTGTGATATACTATTAGCGTGTGATTTACCCCATATTATCATTTTTTACAGATTAGGTAGGTTTTTGGTATGGAAACAGTTATTCAGGACAATTGGACGCAAATAATCGAGTTTCTAAAGGACAATTATGACGTCCTCGATATTCTATATAGAACATGGTTTCAGCCCATGACCATTATTTCCGAATCGGAACATGAGGTCGTAGTCGCAATTGATGAGTCTAAATCAGGTGATATTACTAATTTCATTGATAAACGTTACAAGGTTCCCCTTCAGATCTCAATAGAGGCAATCACCGGAAGAAGCGTAAGCGTTTCTTTTGTTACACGAAACAACGTGTCATCTTCCGAAGGAGTTTCTTCCTATTATAATGAGGAGGAGCAGAAGCAAAGATCTCTGTTAGAGAAATATCCATTTCTGCGTTCCGGGCAGTCATTTGATAATTTCATTGTAGGTCCGTCAAACCAATTGGCGCATGCAGCGGCAGTAGCTGTTGCGGAAAATCCAAACGGACAACTCTATAATCCGTTGTATCTGTACAGCGGACCGGGACTCGGAAAAACACACCTCATGCATTCCATATCAAGGCATATATTAGAACATCATCCGGAATACAAGCTTCTATATTCAACAAGTGAGAACTTCACGAATGAGGTAATAACTGCAATACGTGAAAACAAAGAAAACCAGAGTGCAATGATCAATCTGCGAAACAAATACCGCAATGTAGATGTATTACTTATTGATGATATACAATTTCTGATTGGTAAGGATAGTTCGCTGGAGGAGTTTTTTCATACCTTTGAAGAATTATTCCAGGCAAGCAAACAATTAATCATATCCGGTGAGAAACCTCCAAGTGAATTAAAAATTGAGGAGAGATATCGTACACGGTTTTCCACCGGCATGCCGGTAGACATCAATCCCCCTGATTATGAAACAGCAATGGCAATACTTCGAATTAAGCAGGAAAAGTCAGATTTTCAGATAAAAGATGAAATACTCAGTTATATAGCATCGAATGCCCGACACAGTATCAGAGAATTGGAAGGAGCATATAACAGAGTAATCCTGTATTCGAGAATGTCGATGGCCACCGATGATATAACCATAGAGATGGCTGAAAATGCTCTCAAGGATATTATATCCGATGAATCAAGTGTCAGACTGACAGCTGATTATATCATTGACGTTATTTGTAATCATTACAATGTTGATAAAGAAAAGTTATTATCAGAGAAAAGAACACAGGATTTAACGATACCCAGACAGATATGCATGTATTTATGCTCAGAATACACAACATTAACACAGCAGCAGATTGCTGATAAGTTAAACAGATCCAATCATACAACAGTAAAACACGGAATTGATAAAATTAAGGCTGATCTGAAAACAGATAATGAACTACAGAGTGATATTATCATGTTGAAAAAAAAGTTAAATGTACAATAGAGTTTATGTTGTCAACCACAATTATCTTTTTATCAAACATAAATAAAATTCGTGAAACTACTGTGAAACATAGTGCTGCATGAGTTATCAGCCTATTAAACCCTACTACTATATATTACTGCTATAACATACATATATAATTATATAAAAGAAAATGGAGGTTCATTATGAAATTTGTGTGCAAAAAGAACGACTTTACCAACAGTATTAACATTGCCATGAAAGCTATCCTTACAAAAACAACCATGACAACACTGGAATGCTTTCTTATAGAAGCAAAGGATCAATATGTATCACTGACATCCAATGATATGCAATTAGGAATAGAAACAAAATTTCCTGCAGAGGTTGAGGATGAAGGAATAATCCTCATGAATGCAAAGGTATTATATGATTTTATAGGTCATCTTCCGGAGGAAAAGGTAGAATTTGAATCTGACGAGAATAATACTGTTTTGATTTTCAGCGGAAATGCACGTTTTGAACATCAGGGATTAGCTGATGAGGAGTATCCGAGATTACCGAAAGTTGATTTTGAAAGCACTATCAACATTTCTCAATTTACATTAAAGGAAATGATACGTCAGACTATTTTTTCGATTTCAACAAAAGAAAACAATAAAGTATTAACAGGAGAATTGTTTGAAATAAGGGATAATGAATTAAGAATTGCTTCCCTGGATCTGATTCGTGTATCAATTCGCACATTAAAATTAGAGGAAAACTATGATAAAGTCAAGGTTATTATTCCGGGTAAAACACTGATGGAAATCAGTAAAGTATTATCATCAAATATAGAAGATATGGTTGAAATATCATTTTCAAAAAATCATGTAAAATTTGTATTCGGGGATACGATCATGATATCTCGGCTGATAGAAGGTAATTTCTTTAATATCGATCAGATGTTGAAAAATAATTATGAAACAAAAATAGTTACAAACAGAAATGCTTTTTACGGATGTATAGACAGAGCAGCGCTGTTGATAAAAGAAACAGATAAAAATCCGGTAGTAATGACAATCCAGGATGATGAAATGAAACTGGAAATAAAGTCATCGAACAGTTCCATGAATGAGGATATTCCTGTTCAGAAAGAAGGAAAAGACCTGAGAATAGGTTTGAATCCGAAATACATAATAGATGTGTTGAGAGTAATTGATGATGAAGATATAAATCTGTATTTCTTTAATTCTAACTCGCCGTGTTTTATTAAGAACGAGGAAGAAAGCTATATTTATTTGATATTGCCTATTAATATATAAAAAAAGGAGAGAATATGGAAGAAACAATTCCTATACGGGATGAGTTTATCAAATTAGGACAGGCACTGAAACTGGCGGGTTTAGTGGGTTCCGGAGTCGAGGCTAAAATAGTAATAACAGAAGAACAGGTAAAGGTTAACGGTGAGACAGAGATTCGACGAGGAAGAAAGCTTTACCCGGATGATACTTTTGAATTTGACGGAAATCTGATCAAGGTTGTGAAAAAGAATGAGGATTAAATCTCTCGAATTAAAGAATTTCAGAAATTATGACAGAGAGAGTTTTGTTTTTAATTCCGGTACAAATGTTTTATATGGTGATAATGCCCAGGGAAAAACAAATGTATTGGAGGCACTGTATCTCGGATGTACAACAAAATCTCACAAAGGCAGCAAAGATCAGGATATTATCATGCGGGGGATGACAGATGCGCATTTGAGATATGTTGCCGATAGAGACGGTCATGAAACAACAGTTGAATTTCATTTAAAAAAACAAGGGAAAAAGGGTATAGCCATTGATCGCATTCCAATAAAAAAATCAGAAGAATTATTAGGAATATGCCATGTAGTTTTTTTCTCACCGGAAGATTTAGGAATTATACGAGACGGCCCGGATAGCAGGCGTCGTTTTTTGAATATGGAATTAAGTCAGTTAAACAAGATTTATCTTCAATACCTAACTCAGTATAAAAAGAATTTAAAACAGAGAAATGCTTTGCTCAGACAAATCCAGGACAATCCATCGTTAAAGGATACCATAGAAATATGGAATAAAGGGTTGGTGGATAACGGAATACCTCTGATCAGAATGAGAGAAAAATTTATTCATGAGATCAATGAAATCATGGAAAAAAAACATGAACATCTGACAGGTGGCAGGGAAAAAGTAATGATGAAATATGCTCCAGACGTCAGTGCGGACAGTTTTGAGGAAAAACTGATAATCAATCAGGACAGGGATATAATACAGAAAACAACAACAACAGGTCCTCACAGAGATGATATTATTTTTTTAAACGGTGATGAAGATATCAGAAAATACGGTTCACAGGGACAGAAAAGAACAACTGCATTGTCATTAAAACTTGCTGAAATAGATATTGTTGAGAGTAAAATAGGTGATAAACCGGTATTATTATTAGATGATGTTTTATCAGAACTTGACAGGAAGAGGCAAAACTTTTTATTGGAACAAATACAGGGAATACAAACAATAATAACCTGTACAGGTTTGGAGGAATTAGTAGAAAACGGCGTAGGAATTGATAAATCTTTTTTGATCGAAAACGGCCGTTGCAAAGAGCAAATACCATCCGATACATAGATTAGCCGGATGATACAGGATAATTAACATTATAGTAACGAAATTGTAAAGTAGCGAAGGAGGAAGCTTGTGAGTAATAACGGAGCAGAAACAGAAGTAACGGCGGAATACGGTGCTGACCAGATTCAGATATTAGAGGGTTTGGAAGCTGTCCGTAAAAGACCGGGAATGTATATCGGTACCACATCCGAGAGGGGACTCCATCATCTCGTTTATGAAATAGTGGATAATGCGATAGATGAGGCACTGGCAGGATACTGTGATGATATACATGTGACCATATGTGAGGATAATTCAATCGTTGTCGAGGATAACGGTCGAGGAATACCTGTCGGAATAAATAAAAAAGCGGGATTACCGGCTGTGGAGGTAGTATTTACGGTACTCCATGCCGGAGGAAAATTCGGTGGGGGCGGATACAAGGTTTCCGGCGGACTTCATGGTGTGGGCGCGTCTGTCGTTAATGCGTTGTCAACATATCTGGAGGTGGAGATATTCCAGGATGGTAAATCCTATAAACAACGCTATGAACGGGGAAAAACGATGTATGCGTTGAAGGAGACCGGCAAATCCGACAAGAGAGGAACCAAGGTTACATTTTTGCCGGATCCGGAAATATTCAAGGAAACAACAGTATTTGATTTCAACATACTGAAACGTCGTCTGCGCGAGATGGCATTTCTCACGAAGGGTGTACGTATAACTCTGAAGGATGAGAGAAAAGAAATAGATGAGGACGGCAAAGGCGGAGAACGTGAGGAAACGTTCCACTACGAAGGCGGAATCAAGGAATATGTAGCATATATAAATAAGAATAAAAAACCATTATATGAGGACATTATTTATTGTGAAGGATAACGCGATGACGTTTATGTAGAAGTCGCATTTCAGCATAATTCCGAGTATAATGAGGGTTGTTACAGTTTCGTTAATAACATCAATACTCCCGAGGGAGGAATGCATTTAACGGGCTTTAAAAATGCGCTTACTAAAACGTTTAATGAGTACTCGAGATCACAGAAAATACTCAAGGATAATGATCCGAATTTGAGTGGTGAGGACATCCGTGAAGGATTGACTGCCATCATTTCCGTAAAAATTCCTGAGCCTCAGTTTGAAGGACAGACTAAACAAAAACTCGGTAACTCTGAGGCAAATGCGGCGACCAGCTCAGTAGTCAGTGAACAGTTGACATATTATTTGGAGCAGAATCCGTCTGTAGCAAAGGTTATCTGTGAAAAAGCAGTCCTTGCCCAGAGAGCCAGGGAGGCCGCTCGCAAGGCACGCGAGATGACGCGCAAGAGTTCTCTCGATGTGACATCATCTCTTCCCGGAAAACTTGCGGACTGTTCGGACAAGGATCCAACGAAATGTGAGATTTACATAGTCGAGGGAGATTCCGCCGGAGGCAGCGCCAAGACAGCCCGCGATCGCGCAACACAGGCAATACTTCCCCTTCGAGGCAAGATTTTGAACGTAGAAAAAGCAAGGCTTGATAAAATACTCGGAAATGCGGAGATCCGTGCCATGATCACTGCGTTCGGTACAGGGATCAGTGAGGATTTCGATATAGAAAAGCTTCGTTATCACAAGATAATAATCATGACGGATGCCGATGTAGACGGCGCTCATATAGCAACATTGATGCTTACCTTTTTCTACAGATTCATGCCGGAGTTGATAAAACAGGGCTATGTGTATCTCGCCCAGCCACCCCTGTACAAGGTGGAGAAAAATAAAAAGACCCACTATGCCTATTCTGACGACCAGTTGAACAGTATATTGGAGGAGATAGGACGCGACGGAAACAATCTGATCCAGCGCTACAAAGGTCTCGGCGAGATGGATGCCGAGCAGCTGTGGGATACAACGATGGATCCGGCGAAGAGAGTCCTGCTGCGGGTGGATATGAATGATGATGACGGTGAGGAACTCGATATCACGTTTAACACACTGATGGGTGATGAGGTAGAGCCGCGCAGGGAGTTTATCGAAGCTAACGCGAAGTATGCAAAGAACCTGGATATATAATTAATTGAAATGAGAGGTTAGTAATGGAAGAAGAAAGACACGACGATATTCAGCCGGTTGATCTGAAAAAAACGATGGAAACAAACTACATCGAGTATTCGATGTCGGTCATTGTTGACAGGGCATTACCGGATGTGCGGGATGGACTGAAGCCGGTTCAGCGGCGTATCCTGCACGCTATGAATGAATTGAACAATACTCCCGACAAGCAACACCGTAAATGCGCGCGTATCGTCGGTGATACAATGGGTAAATACCATCCGCACGGTGACAGCTCTATCTATGGAGCGCTTGTTAATTTAGCGCAGGAATGGAACACGCATTATCCGCTGGTTGACGGACACGGAAACTTCGGTTCGGTGGACGGCGACGGTGCTGCTGCCATGCGATATACTGAGGCGCGTCTCAGCAAAATCTCCATGGAAATGCGGGCGGATATCAATAAGGATACTGTTGATTTTATTCCGAACTTTGACGAGACAGAGCAGGAGCCGACGGTACTGCCGTCCCGTTTCCCGAATCTGCTGGTCAACGGAACCTCCGGTATCGCAGTCGGAATGGCAACGAACATCCCACCGCATAACCTGAGCGAAGTGATTGACGGCGTTGTTCGCATGATCGACAACCGCGTAGAGGAGGACCGCGAAACCTCTGTTGACGAACTCATGACGATCATCCAGGGACCGGATTTCCCGACAGGAGCGACTATACTCGGCCGACGCGGCATTGAGGAGGCATATCGTACAGGTCGTGGCAAAATCCGCGTGCGCGCAGTGACGGACATAGAGGATATGGGTAACGGCAAGAGCCGGATAGTGGTCACCGAACTCCCCTACATGGTTAACAAGGCTCGTCTCCAGGAAAAAATAGCCGATCTCCACAAGGAGAAAAAGATAGACGGCATCACGGAACTCCGTGACGAATCTAATCGTGAGGGTATGCGTCTTGTCATCGAACTGCGCAAGGATGCCAATCCGAATGTCGTGCTCAATCAGCTGTATAAACACACGCAGATGCAGGACACGTTCGGTGCCAACATGCTCGCAGTTGTTCCCAACAAGGACGGCGTGCTCGAGCCCAAGGTACTGAATCTGCAACAGATGCTGACCTATTATCTGCATCACCAGGAGGAGGTTGTTACCAGACGTACAAAATTCGATCTGAAAAAGGCGGAGGAACGTGCACATATCGTGCAGGGTTTGCTCGTTGCACTTGATAATATCGACGAGGTCATCAAGATCATACGTGGTTCCAACTCAACGGCAGAGGCAAGACAAAAGCTGGAGGACAGGTTTGCTCTTGATGAAATCCAGTCCAATGCAATCGTTGAAATGCGCCTGCGCGCGTTGACGGGTTTGGAACGCGAGAAACTCGAGAATGAATATGCTGAGTTACAGAAAAAGATTGCGGAGTTCAAGGAGATTCTTGCCGACCATAACGAACTTCTCAAAGTTATCAAAAAAGAGATTTTAGCGATAAAGGAAAAATTCGGTGACGATCGCAAAACAACTATCGGATTTGATGTTTACGACATCTCTATCGAGGACCTGATCCCTGTTGAGAACTGTGTGCTCGCCATGACGCACAAGGGCTATATCAAGCGCATGACGCCTGATAATTTCCGCTCACAGCATCGCGGGGGCAAGGGGATAAAAGGCATGCAGACCATTGAAGACGATTATATCGAGGATCTGCTGATGGCCACTACGCATCATTATGTAATGTTTTTCACCAACACCGGACGATGCTTCCGAATCAAGGCTTATGAGATTCCGGAGGCCGGACGAACCGCCCGTGGTACGGCGATCATCAATCTCCTGATGCTGGAGCCGAATGAAACGATCACGGCTATGATAGCCATGCATGCATTTGATACGGAAAAATATCTGTTTATGGCGACGAAAAACGGAACCGTGAAAAAGACTAAACTCGATGATTACAAGAATATACGTAAATCCGGATTGATCGCAATCAACCTCCGTGAGGGGGATGAGCTGATTGAGGTTAAACTGACTGACAATACGAACGACATATTCCTGATTACGAAGAAAGGCATGAGCATACGGTTTCCGGAGAATGAGGCGCGTACCGTCGGCCGGGCGTCCATCGGCGTGAAGGGTATAACGCTTAGTGACGGAGACGAAGTTGTTGCGATGCAGATGCACTCCCAGGGAGACCGAATCATATTTGCTACCGAATTCGGCAAGGGCAAGATCACTATGGTTTCGGAATTCAATGCGCAGCACCGCGGTGGCCGTGGAGTTAAATGTTACAAGATCAAAGACGATACCGGTGAAATTGTTGGCGCGAAATGCATCGACAAGTCCAAGGAGATCATGCTGATTACCAACGAAGGCGTCATTATACGCATGAACGTGGCGGATATCCGTCCGCTCGGACGTATTACCTCCGGAGTGAAGCTGATGGATATCGATCGTAATTCAGATGTACGGATCGCTTCGATTGCCAAGGTACGTGAGGAAATAGTTGATGACAACCCGGACGGCGCCCCGGCAGATTATGTGCCGGAGGATCTCCCGGAATCGCCGGATGAATCGGAAAAAACGGTTTCGGTAGACAAGGGAATTGATAAACTGTTAGATGCAGCAAATAAAGATAAAAAAGACGAGGATGGAGGTGAATAAAATGGGTAGATTGGCCATGTTTTTGGAAGGATTTGAAAAAGGAACAAAAATCCAATTATTGAGTAATAATAACAAACTATTATTTGACGGTGTTAAGGAAGATATTCCGCATCGATTTGAGGATCAGGTAAATATTATTCTCGGAAAAACAAAAATAGAGAATAATATCGTAATTATAGTTATCAACTATAGCGATGAAGACTGATATTTAGTAATTGGAGTAGAGCATGACATTGTACCATGTAAAAAGAAACGTAATCATTTTAATACTATCTATATGCCTGTCAGTATTCTGTTTAAGCCCGCTTGCCCGTGCTGAAGAAACGACTGCCAGGGATGTGGAAAACAAAACAACCACCGCCCATGGCGGAGCGGCGGCAGTGATGGATCAGACCGATGATCTCGGATACTCGGACAAACTGTATGACGGAACCAACGGCCTGCCCACCTCAGATGCCAACGCTATAGTTGCAACGCATGACGGTTTTATCTGGATCGGCGGTTACAGTGGAGTTATCCGTTATGACGGAACAAACTTTGAGAGACCTCTGACCAATGCAGCTATTACTAACGCGAATACACTGTTTGAGGACAGTCAGGAACGGTTGTGGATAGGAACAAATGACAATGGCGTTGTGGCTGTTCATGATGATGAAAGCTGGCATTTCGATTATACTGACGGCATGGTCAGTTCCAGTGTCCGCGCAATTGCGGAGGACGCTAATAATCATATTATCATAGGGACTACACTTGGGCTTTATATGGTCGATGCGACAATGACTATCTCGCGCATTGATGAGCCTATGGTCAATAACGAGTATATCGAACGGCTCGTGTCTACGGATGACGGTACGATTTACGGTCTGACAAACAGCGGGCGTATTTTTGATGTTCAGGATACCAAAGTAAAGACCTGCATTAACGGATCGGATCTCGACATCGGCAAGATCGAAACATTTTTTCCCGATCCGAAAGAGAATAATATGTTCTATCTTGGGACTTCGGAAGGAACGGTGGTTTACGGCAGCTTCAAAGAAAAATTCAAAACAACAAAAAAAATATATATCAGAGGTATCCCCGACAACAGGGTGGCCGAGACCGGAGAAACCGACGAAACAGTGCGCCCAGTCTCATGGATAGATTATGCTGACGGCAAAATCTGGGTTATCAGGGATGATTTGATATGCTGGCTTGATAATTCATTCGGTGTTCATGCTCTGCATAACCTTCCTATGGATGCGTCAATCTGCGCTATGGAGGAGGACTACGAGGGAAATCTCTGGTTCGCGTCCACCAGGCAGGGTGTTATGAAGATTGTCGGCAATAAGTTTACCGACATAACCGAGCAAAACGCGATGACAACCTCGGTTGTAAATGCCACCTGTATTCATGATCACAAGCTTTATATCGGAACGGACAACGGGATACAGATACTCGGTGACAACCGCGAGGTAATCCATGAAAAAATAATGGATTATTTAGGAGAAACACGTATCCGATGCCTGCTGGAGGATAAAAAGAATAATTTGTGGATTGCTACCTATACTAATGATATGGGGCTGATACGTTATTCATCGGATGGTCAGATAAAGGCCTACACAAAATCAAATGGAATGCCGGATAATCAGATCAGGTCCATTACCGAAACGTCGGATGGAGACCTCCTCGTTTCGTCAAACGGTGGACTGACGGTATTGCATGATGACCAGGTCGTCCGGAATTACGGGACAGATGACGGCATCAGTAATCCGATTGTTCTCACTGCCATAGAGGACGACGGCACGTACTATCTCGGCACGGACGGTGACGGAATCTATGAGATTGAGGATCAGGCAGTAGCGCATATCAGTCGGGATGACGGTCTGACCAGTGACGTTATTCTTCGCATAAAAAAAGATGAAAAAAGAAATGTTATCTGGCTGATCACGTCTAACTCTATTCAGTATATAAAAGACGATGAGATAAAAACAGTAAACGGGTTTCCTTATTCGAATAATTATGATATTTACTTTGATGATGGCGATAACGCATGGATCCTTGCATCGAATGGCATCTATGTCACCAAAGCGCAGGATTTGATTGACAAGGACAGTTATGAATATCAGCATTACGATTTCTCGAGCGGTATGCCCTGTATGGCGACCGTAAATGCTTACAGCGCGCAAAACGATGAAGGTGTACTTTTTATTGCCGGACGCACGGGTGTATTTACCGTCAATATAAACGATTATTATGAAATGGAAAACGAGATTAAGCTCTGCGTACCGTATGTTGAAGCTGATGATGTAAGGTACTATCCCGATGAAAGCGGCTCGTTCCATTTACCGTCATCAGCAGACTCCATCACGGTATTTCCGTATGCGATTACTTTTTCCATGCAGAACCCGAAATTGCAATATGAATTAAAGGATGT
>JAGABX010000050.1 GCA_017614395.1 Eubacterium sp. | reverse complement strand
GTCGTATTCTTTCGTCCATTTTTTCCCATACAGGTATTCCACATCGGCGATAGAGATGGAACGAAAGATGCTGGTCCCGTTATAGTACATAGTTGCTCCGTAAAAAGAAATAAACAGATTCGCCGCCGTTTCGAACGGAAGCCATATATCATCGGTATCTCCTATGATATCGATCCCGTAATTCGCAAAGGACAGCGAGACCGGTTTGGGCGGTTCGATGATGACTTCAGGCTGCGACTTCAGATATGGGGCAATTTCATCGGTATCTTCGGAGAGACTGTCCGCCTCTGCCGATGTAACAGATGTAAAATCAAGAATTTTATCAGAGGACAGCACGTCAGTTTCCGTATTGACGGTTGCCGTATCGCCGTCCGGATCTGTCAGGGTATACTCATTCTCTGCTGCTTTTTGCACCTTCAGTTTCTTGTCGCCGGTCATTATATTATAAAACGTTGATATGCGGATATAGGGGACATGAGGCGTACCGGAAAAAAAGCGGAGGCTCACCGAGGAATCGGCATACACCGAGGAATGAACCGGCACCTTTCGATCCACGATATCGGCAACGGTTGCTTTATAATTCAGTTTGTATTTCTTGTTGTTTTTCAGCATGACCGTAGCTTTGATCGTAGCCTTTCCGGCTTTTTTTGACTTGACGACAAAAGCCGTCTTTCCGGTTTTTTTTGCCGTTGCCACACTCTTTTTACTCGAAGTGACGGTCAGTTTTTTGATCTTTTTCTTTTTTACATTCAGTATTTTTACCGTTTCTGATTCGCCGGTGAGAATAGTTCCCTTGGCAGAATCCAATTTCGGTTTTGCCGCCGCCTGAGAAACCATGGTGAATCCGTTCAACGGTGAGGCAAATGTCGCGATCACCAGACTCATTGTCACAATGGTGGCACCGATCCGCCGGCAATGAATTGTTTCCAATTTTCTCATTGATTCATCCTCCCTCATTCATTATTTGGAAATACCATCAGTAATGCCGCACGACCTCAAAACGTTGCAGCTTGCAGCCTTTCTCCTCGGTGGTAAGCCCTGCCTTTTGTTTGGCGATTGCCAGCTGCTCCTCCACCGTGTCGACTCCCTCGAGATTCGGCAGGAGGAGTCCCCGCCGCATACCCTTGGTCACAATCACGCCATATCGTTTGACATCCAGCTCGGACGGCGATTTGATCGGTTCCGCCTCACCCAGCACATCCACACTGTATTCGAGGTAAGGAAGCTCGTCCTCTATCACCGGATCAAATCGCGGATCTCTGGTCGAGGCACTGATGGCATTCTCGATGATCTCATCCGCTACACAGCCCTTCGTCGCCGAGATGGTGCCGATACATCCGCGGAGCTTGCCTTCCTTATGCAGAGAAACGAATGCACCCGCTGTTTCATGCTCCAATTGTTCAATCGCTTTCTCTGTTGCTGACCCATCTTCCGTGGCATATGGTGAAACAGCGCTGTTTCCATCCGGACATTCACCCCGCTCCATACCAGAATTTTTCAGTGAGTCTGATTCAGACGAATCATAACTTCCGTTAACAGCTCCTAATCCACGAATCACCTCGTCTCGCACCTCATCCCAGGTGATCCGGCGACCTTCGCGGATATTCGTTTCCAGGGATTTCCTCGCCAGTCGCACATAGACATCCTCGGCGTTTTTCATCTCCTGCCGTCGTGCCCGGTCGCGTTCCTCCCATTTATCTAAAAAGTTCCGCGACGGATCCTCGCCCTCGACATGATAGGTGCATATCCCGTAACCCACGCCGGTTACATCCTGATGGGACAATCTCTCGATCCGAACCCGCTTCCGATCCAATGCCCCCGCCAGCATGACAAACGAACGGTGACCGCACTCGGCCGCATGGTTGCACAACGCCTCATCAAAATCCATCAGCTCATCGAAATCGCCGCGCCCCATGACATCCATGATCCGCTCGTCATAAACCGGACCATAGGTATTGAATCCATAGGGACCATCCTCCCGCAATCTGTGTGACAGGTCACCGCTCGCCACATAGACGACACGCCGGTTCAACTCCTCCGCCACCGTACTCACCAGCATTCCCATGCGGTAATGAGTTGAGAGGGAGAATCCGGACAATCCGATCCGCACCAGTTTAAAATCCGTGTACTTTTTCGTGATGAAATAGAGCGGAACCATCGTTCCGTGGTCAAGATGGGGATCGCGTTCACCAAGCACGCCGGCATCAATCTCATTCACCGCCGCATGGTTGGCCCATGCAAAAGCAAACCGCTCATCGTAATCCACCTCAAACGAAACCTCAGGCGCACGGAAATTCCCGAAATCACCGGTTGCGTGCGCACCTGGCGAGATATGGAAATAATCCGCGTACATCACGCTGTGTGGGGACGAAATCACGATCGTTTCCGGTTTCAGTTCCGCGATCTCCTCGGCCACCCGTTCATACGAACGGATCGTCTCCTCGACCTCCGCCTCGCTGCCACGTCCGACATTCGGCACGATCAGTGGCGGATGAGGCACCATAAATCCGGCTACCAGACTCATACCAACCTCCTCTAAACGAAATTATATCCAACTCAGGGATATCTATCGAATTTGATCCTAAATCCATAATCATATCTGCCCTGCAATCACTTGACTTTTTTATTATAAAATTCATTGATATATCCACTCAGAGCCGATAAATCATAAAAAGCGCTGTAGTCCGAATTTCCATCGGCATCCTGCTTCACCGGAATTGCAACATCCGGCTCAATGCCTAAATCCACGGACCCTCTGTTTTTTCTCTCCGGCATAATGCTTCCGGAGTAAAAATTTATCATACCATCCGGAGAACTTGTAGCAAATTCGACACAGCCTCCCCCGCCGGTGTGTTCGCCGATGAGGAGGATTCCGTTATCCTTGGCGATAAAAGGCATGAGATTGGCGCATGAGTAGGAGTATTTGGATGTCAACACGGCAAAATTAAACGGATATTTTACCGCATCGTCCTTCTCATCAAACTTGCCATCCAGATTTTTATCCGCCTTAAACGGATGCATGGTCCGACGACCTGTTTTCGTGTTTTCAAAACACATATTCGATTCACCGATCATGACATCAAACATCGCGATCAGAACATTGTCATCTCCGCCCCCGTTACAGGTCAGATCCAGTACAAAGTTTTTAATATTTCCGGATTCTTTTGCTTTATTCAAATACTTGATAAAATTACCATAGGTATCATCCGGAAAATCACCGCCATTTTTATAATACTCATTCCATGCATCTATATCTGCTTCAAAATGATTAAACGTGTAGATTGCGGTATCCCCCTGCTCATGATAATCATATTTCTCCCATCCCCTGGATTCAATAATCCTGTCCACCTCGTGCCAATACATGTTCGGTGTATTCTTCAGAGTATAACCGATTTTGTCTGCCGCCGCATTCATATCACCATAGTACCGTTTATAAAAATCGTCCCAAGACTCCGGATGGAAATCCGCTGCATATTCGTAGGGATCCGGAACATAAGTAAGATTAGTATGACCGCCATCAAAAAGCATGTCATTCAGAATCCCAATGCCCAGCATGTAATCTGCCATACGGTTACTCTTCAGGAGTGTCTGTACTCCCCGTGTCGCATCATCTGTTTCAGACAGTGCGCGGTCCATGCCTTTCTCCCGAATCGCCTCGGAAAAATAACAATGTCCCGGGTTCCCCCACTGCGTATCGAAAAGGAACATTAACTCCCGGTATGTATAGTCTGTTATATCCGTCGGTCTCACACCACCCGGAAACGTTTTGCTGTAATCTCGCACATAAGCGGGATCATACAGGTATGACAAATCACCGAGATTCATGGAATGAAAGACAGTCGTCCCGTTACAGAAAAGTGTCGCTCCGACATAGGATACAAACAGATTTGAGGCAGTGGCAAACGGAAGCCAGATATCGTCTGTATCACCCTTTATGTCCAATCCGTAATCCGCAAAGGATATCGTGATCGGTTTCGCCGGCTCGAGAACGATGTCATCAAACGGCTTCAGATACGGTTCGCCACTATAATCTGAATTTCCGGCCGGCTCGCCCTCGTCAGGTGTATATACCTTTGCAAATAAATCATATTGATCGGATGACAACACATCCGTATCCGTATTAACAGTTGCCGTTACACCGAACGGGTTGGTCAGGAGATACTCATCATCCGCTGTTTTTTTCACGTCCAGTTTTTTATTTCCGGACAGCTCATTATAGTACGTTGTCACACGAACATAGGGCACATGCGGCATTTCACAGAAAAAGCGAAGCTTCATTACAGAATCACCATTTCCCGTTGTATGCACTGTAACCTTCCGATCCACGACATCGGCAACGGTCACCTGATAATTCAGCTTGTATTTCTTCTTTTTGTTTTTCAGCGCGACCGTGGTCTTGATCGTCGCCTTGCCGGCCTTTTTCGACTTGATAACAAAGGCCGTTTTCCCCGATTTTTTAGCCGTAGCCACGCTCTTGTTTGTCGATGTGACCGCCAGCTTTTTAACCTGTTTCTGTTTGACGTTTTTGATGTTGACCGTTTCGGACTCACCGGTCAGGATCGTCCCCTTGGCAGACTCCAACTGTGGCTTGGCCACGGCATCGGAAACCGGATTCGGCCCGACCGGTACGGCAATCGTTGTCGTCGCAAGCACAAAGGTCAGCACGACAGCTCCGGTTCTCTTTCTGTAATCTGTTTTTTTCTGCATAGATGCTCACTCCTTCTAGTGACAAATAAAGGAAACAACCTCCGCAAGCGAAAGCTGTTTCCTTTTTTTTATACATCATAACAAATGAATATTCTTCTCCTCGCACGCACGAATCTCATCCTCCGGCCACAGCGACGACTGCACCTCGCCAATGTGTGCTTTTTTCAGGAAAAAGAGGCAGAGTCTGGACTGACCGATACCTCCGCCGATTGAGTACGGCAATGCACCCTCGAGGATTGCCTTCTGGAACGGCAAATCAGCACGCTCCGGACAACCTGCAATCTCCAACTGACGTCGCAGAGATTTTTCATCAACACGAATTCCCATGGAGGATAATTCCAACGCAATATCCAACACCGGATAATATACGATGATATCTCCGTTTAATTCCCAGTCATCATAATCCGGTGCACGACCGTCATGCGGTTTTCCATCGGACAATACACCGCCTATCTTTTTCAGGAATATGGCACCGTATTCCTTGGCCGCCTCATACTCCCTCTCCTTCGGCGTTTTATCCGGATACCTATTCACCAGCTCCTGTGTCGTCAGGAACATGATATTGGTTGGAAGACTCCTTCCGTAAAAATGATATTCTAACGAGACATAATCCTCAGTTTCCAGGATAGCATCCCATATCTTTTTCACTATATGCTCGAGAACGCGTTCCTCACGTTCTTCCTTGTCGATGATTCGCTCCCAATCCCACTGATCCACATAGATCGAATGCAGATTATCTGTTTCCTCATCACGACGTATCGCGCTCATGTCGCAATACAGTCCCTCACCATGGTGAAAACCGTAATACTTCAGCGCGTATCTCTTCCATTTAGCGAGCGAATGCACAACCTCTGCCTGCACGCCGGTCTCCTTGACATCAAAATCCACCGGTCTCTCCACGCCATTCAGGTTGTCATTCATACCGGATGCCGGATCAACAAACAACGGCGCCGACACGCGCGTCAGATCCAGCCGGTACGCCAGCGCCCTCTCAAAATAATCCTTCACCTTTTTAATGGCAATCTCCGTTTCCCGAATATCCAGCCGGGATTCATAATTGCCGGGTAATATCAAGCTCATTCAGTTTACCTCCTAATAGATTTACAGTTCACACGACCCGACTGTTCTCGGGAACGGGATGACGTCGCGGATATTCTGCATCCCGGTCAGATACATAACGCACCTTTCAAATCCGAGGCCGAATCCAGCATGCCGCGTCGTGCCGTATTTGCGCAGGTCAAGATAGAATTTATCATCCTCCTCAGTCAGACCTCACTCCTGATTTCGCTGACGGAGTGTCTCATAGTTAGCCTCTCTCTCGCTGCCTCCCTTGATCTCTCCGATTCCAGGCACCAAACAATC
>JAGABX010000049.1 GCA_017614395.1 Eubacterium sp. | reverse complement strand
TCTCGCGATATCACCCATCAGATAGTAAAAACCGTTTCCGGCCACATCACGCGCCGCGTCCAGATCGATCCCGTTATGCTTCTCCATGATCTCGGTATGATACGGAATCTCAAAATCGGGAACAACCGGCTCTCCGAACTTCTCAACCTCGACATTCTCGGAATCATCCTTACCGATCGGCACACTCGGATCGATGATGTTCGGAATCACCATCATCCGCTTCTTTACTTCCTCGGCAAGAGTAACCTCCTGCTCCTCCAGACTTTTCAGTTCCTCAGCCTGCGCCGCCACCTCAGCCTTGACAGCCTCGGCCTCGTCGCGCTTGCCCTGTCCCATCAGCGCACCTATCTGCTTTGACAGTTTGTTGCGGTTGCTGCGAATGTCATCGGCTCGTTGCTGCACCTCACGGCGCTGTTTATCGAACTCGATGACCTCGTCAACAAGCGGAAGCTTTTTCTCCTGGAATTTCTTTTTGATATTCTCTTTGACAACATCCGGATTCTCCCGGACAAATTTAATATCTAACATTTGCTGCTCCTACTTTACGCCTCTTTTTTCGCCGGCGCCTCCTTCGGCAATCCGGTATTGATGTCAATGATAACCTTTTTCGGACACTTCATCGAGCACAAACCGCATCCGCGACATTTCTCCGGATCGATATGCGCGATATTGTTCTCTACATGCACTGCATCAAAATTACATGACTTTTCACAAATACCGCAACCGATACAGCCGGCCTCGCAAACCTTCATAACGGCAGGTCCCTTGTCCGTTGACGAGCACTGTACCATATAAAAAGTCTTGAATTTTTCCGACGCATACGGGATCAGTTCTATCAGGTGTTTAGGACATGTGTCCACGCACTTGCCGCAGGCGACACATTTTTCCCGGTCAACCACGGCTATACCGTCCGACGACACATGGATTGCGTCAAACTGGCATACATCCACACATGAACCCAATCCCAAACAACCGGACGAGCACGCTTTTCCGCCCGCACCCGGAATCGCCGCTGCCGCACGACAATCGGGAATTCCGACATACTCATATTTGTTTTTTGCTTTTTCACAGGTACCTGCGCATTTGACAAATGCCACCTTTTTAGTTGCCGCGCCTGCATCGACACCCATGATTTTGCCGATTTCTGCCGCCACCGGGGCGCCTCCGACAGGGCAGCCGTTTACCGGAGCAGTTCCGGCCACGATTGCGTCTGCCAGACCGTCACAGCCCGGAAAACCGCAACCACCGCAGTTATTTCCCGGCAGGCACTCACGCACCTGCGTTACTCTCTCATCCACCTCAACATGGAAAGCCTTGCCTGCCACACCGAGCAGCAGACCGATCGCGATACCCAGCACCGCCAGCAGGATGATCGAGAAGATAATAATAGTTGACATATTTTCCTCCATTCCTCGAATTGTTTTTCCATCCGGATACACAGAAATCTGAAAACCGGATATCATTCAATTCATATCATTAAAAGCTGACGCCGCCGAATCCGCAGAACGCGATAGCCATCAACCCGGCAGTTACCAGCACGATAGGCGTTCCCTTCATCGCAGACGGAATATTGCTGTTTTCAAGTTTCTCACGAATCCCGGCCATCAGGCAGATTGCCAGGAAAAAGCCTACAGCCGCGCCAAATCCGCGAACCGTTGCTTCAAGTATATTGTCATCGTTCTGTACGGATAACAATGCCACACCGAGCACTGCACAGTTGGTAGTGATCAGCGGCAGATAAACACCGAGCGCCTGATAGAGACCTTTCATGGCCTTTTTCATGAACATCTCCACAAACTGTACCAAAGCCGCGATAACGAGAATAAACACGATAGTATTCAGGTATTCCAGGTTATTCGGCAACAGGAGCAGGTTATACAGCGTACTCGTGATCAATGAGGCAATAGTGATGACGAATATAACCGCGCCACCCATGCCTGCGGCCGTCTGAACCTTTTTCGAAACGCCGAGGAACGGACAGATTCCGAGGAACTGGCTCAGCACGAAGTTATTAACTAACGCTGCCGTAAAAAGAATTGTAAATAACGTCATGACTGCTCACCTCCTTTTTTATCATCAGCCTTCGCGGCATCCGATGCTTCCTTCGCAGCCGCGCGGCTCTCTACGGTTGATAATACACTGTCATCCATCGTAGCCGCCTTGTTATCCATAGGATCATCAGTAAGTTCCGGCGTATCAGGAGCCTTGTTCCTTTCAGCCTTGTTCGACGCACCCTTCAAAAGCAACCTGTTCTGGATCGCTGTCAGGAACGCAAGCACGAAAAATGCGCCCGGAGCCATAACGAATATCGCGATATTTGCAACACTCGGAATGACCTCAACTCCGAAAATCGAACCGCTGCCCAGTACCTCACGTACTATACCTATGCAGGTCAGACCTACGGTAAATCCAAGTCCCATGCCCAGTCCGTCAAAGCAGGATGCCATGATCGGATTTTTGGATGCATACGACTCAGCGCGGCCGAGTATGATACAGTTCACCACTATCAGCGGGATGTATACACCCAACGCCGCATCAAGGAACGGCACATACGCCTTCAATAATAATTGCACGATTGTCACGAACGAGGCAACAACGACGATGAACGCCGGTATGCGAACCTTGTCCGGAATTATTTTTCGAAGAGCTGAAATCAGCATGTTGGAGAGGACTAAAACCACAGTGGTTGACAGTCCCATGCCGACGCCGTTGATTGCCGAGGACGTTACGGCCAGCGTCGGGCACATGCCCAGCATCAGCACAAATGTCGGATTCTCCTTGAGGAGACCGTTGCTCATTCTTTCACCGAATACACTCATCACGCCGCCCCCTTTCCTGCAGCATCACAGAACAGGACGCCCTTTACTGCATTCGTAACCGCGCGGCTCGTAACGGTAGCGCCTGAGAGCGCCTGAACCTGTGATTCTGTCGCGGCTTCTTTGTTATACATGTTTTGTGAAGGATCGGACGGGAGTACCTTCCCGGCAAAGCCCGCCTGCCAGTCCTCGTTCACGCAGTTTGCGCCGAGGCCGGCGGTTTCCGACTGAGCTGTGATCGATATTCCGGTCAGAGCGCCGTCAGCACCGACACCCAGGGCAAAACTTACGTTTCCGCCGTATCCTTTTTTTGCATTTACTAAATATACATTTCCGCCGTTAGCCGTCGGATGAACCTCTGTAACCTCAACCCATGCCGCCAGAGTTTCTCCCTCACTTACCTCATTATTGCTGAGGTCATGAGTATTGAAATACTCCCCTGCCGCAGTGACCAGAGCCTCATCATTATCATTTACCGTATCCCCGTCTGCAACTACCTTGGCACAGGCTTCGTTATTAGTCTTAGCCTGCGCCCGCTCGATCGGATCCTTTGTGATTGCATACACGCCGGCTAAAACCGCGCCCAATACCAGTGTAATCAGGCAGAGGATGATGGCGTCCTTGACCATTGTGTCTTTTTTCTTTTCCATGTCACGCCACCTCCTTTTTCTTTTTCTCGTGCTCCTTGCCGAACGGCTTCGGAATCGAGAAACGCTCGATCAACGGAACACAGCAGTTACCGATGATGATAGCAAATGAAACTCCCTCGGCCGACTCGCCGAAAAATCTGAACAGCGCCGTCAACAATCCTAACAACACGGCGTATATCACCTGTCCCTTTTTCGTAATAGGACTCGTCACGTAGTCGGTTGCCATGAACCATGCGCCCAACATCAAACCGCCGCCGCAGAGCTCGTAGAATACGGGATACGGAGCGTTTCCTGCCACCAACTGATATACTAAATCAATTATTACAAATGAACCGATATAGATTACCGGGATCTGCCATGTGATTACACGGCGAAGCAACAGATAGATTGCTCCGACCAGGAGAGCCACCGCAGACGTCTCACCGATAGTACCGGTATGGGTACCTAAAAACATGTCAAGGAGATTCGGAAGATCGCCGACCGACGCACCGGTTTTTACCTGCATGAGCGGTGTTGCCGAACTCGTGGCATCAACTGCTATGCCGTACATCCAGTTTGCGCCTTCCTTGATAGTAAAACTCGTCATTGCGCTGGAAAAAGACAATACCATGAAACACCGCCCTGCGAGAGCCGGGTTCATGAAATTCTGTCCCAATCCGCCGAAAATCTGTTTGCCTATGATTATGGCGAATATACCGCCGATCACGCACATCCACAGCGGAATTGTGCTCGGTAGGTTCATCGCGAGCAAAAGTCCCGTCAGCAATGCGGAAAAATCTCCGGTAGTCACGGGCTGTTTCATGCATTTCTGCCATACCCATTCCGCGAGGATACAGGTTACGCAGGTGGTCAGAATAACCAGCACTGCGCTCAGGCGGAAATTGTAAATTCCTACCGCAACCGCCGGCAGCAGCGCAATCACAACATCCCGCATAATTGACTTAGTTGACGAGCGATCCCTCACATGAGGTGACGAGGATACGCTGTACAGTTTTTTTGTTTCTTTTTCTTCCATGATCACGCATCCTCCTTTCCGCTCTTATTTTCATCAGTCTGAGGAACCTCGGTTTTTTCAACCTTTTCGTCAGCCGGTTCAGCCTTCGGCTCATCTGCTTTCTTTGCCTCTTCCTCGGCCTTTGCTTTTTCTTCTTCAGCCTTCTTCTTCGCTGCCTCCTCGGCCTGCTTTTTCCGATTCAGCGCCATAACGGCCTGACGACACTGTTTGAACGTCTGCGTGAGACGGCGTTTTGCCGGGCAGACAAACGTACAGGTTCCGCACTCGTAACACTCCATTCCGTTCAGTGCCTGGAACGCATCGAGGTCGTTTCGCTCACCCGCCTGCGCCATCATCTGCGGTACCAGATGACACGGGCATACACTCGCGCAACGTCCGCAACGGATACAGTTTGTCGGCTCGTTCATTTTCACCTCATCCTCAGACAGCGCCAGGATGGATGAACTCGTCTTCGTTATCGGCGTATCCAGGTCGAACATTGCCATACCCATCATGGGACCGCCGGAAATCAGTTTTGCTGCACCCTCAGGCTTCAGCCCACCTGCTTTTTCCAAAACCTCCGAATGACTCATGCCGAACCTGACCAGATAGTTCTGCGGCTCAGCCATTGCCTCGCCGGTCAGAGTCATAACCCGTGTCATGCTCGGTGTCCTCTTGCAGACGGCATCATAAATAGCCAGCATGGTCTGTACATTATCCACAATACAGCCTACGTCCGCCGGCAATAACCGTGCATGAAGCCGGCGCCCTGTCGTGACATAGATGATCTGGCGCTCCGCTCCCTGCGGATATTTTGTCTTTAATCTTTTTACGGAAATATTCGGATCGCTCTCCGTCAGGTAAGAGAGCTTTTCGATGGCCTCGGGCTTGTTGTCCTCGACAGCGATGACACCCTTGGCATTCTTAAATATAGAAAGCACAACGCGCAAACCCTCGATAAGCTCCTCCGGTCGCTCCAGCATCAGCCGGTAGTCACTGGTCAGATATGGCTCGCACTCCGCCCCGTTGATAATGACGTGATCGATATCGTCCTCGTTTTTCGGCGTAATCTTGACGTTTGTCGGGAAACCCGCTCCGCCCATGCCGACGATGCCGGCATCCTTGACAATCTGACGGATTTCGTCTTTACTCAACGATTTGTAATCCCTTTCCTCCCCGAGTCCGTCGATTGGCGTATAGTTTTTGTCATTTTCAATGACTACACAGGTGGCCTTGGCTCCGGAGGATAGAAGTCTCGGTTCGATCTTGGTGACCTTGCCGGACACGGAACTGATGATGTTCGCCGAGATAAATCCGCTCGCCTCGCCGATCAACTGTCCCATTTTGACCTCGTCTCCAACCTTCACCACCGGTGTTGCCGGTGCTCCGATATGCTGGCTCATGGAAAATACGAGCTCGTCTCCCGCCTCCATCGTGCGGATAGACTTTTTCTCGGATAATTCCTTGCCCTCATAGGGGTGCGCACCTCCTCGAAAGGTTGACAGTCCCACAGTTGTTACCTCCTTATTTTTATATACTTTCCGTTGTCAGGCGATTCTCCCGAACCCGACCGGCATGCACAAACACTCTGATTACGTGCATTACCGGTTCTTTCGGAAAAAGCATCCGCCCCGAACAACAAACTTTCACGCACAACATTATAACACAAACAAATTGATTACGCAAGAACAAATCACAGGTTGACAAAACGGTTAAATTGTGGTATGGTTTATATATGAATTCGGACATGTTATGGTGCCGATATGGGTTATAAACGGATATAAAACGGATTTTTGATCTCTGTTTTCAGAGAGAAAGGAGGACTCATCATGACAGTGGAATACCTGAAACAGCGGAAGGAGGAACTCGGCATGTCCATCGAGGATATTTCAAAAAAAAGCGGAGTCCCTTTTGGAACGGTACAGAAAATCTTTTCAGGGGTAACCAAACGCCCGCGCTTCCAAACCATGACGAAACTTGCCATGGCCATGAAAAAGGAGGTTGACTACCGGGATACCATAGCTGATTTTTATCGTAACAACAAACCGGAAACCGTCGTCATCAGGGATGCAGCCTATGCCTACGGTGTCAAAAACGAACACTATTATCCGCGGCAGGGACATTACACCCTCGACGACTACTATGCGCTTCCCGATGAACAGCGCGTAGAACTTATTGATGGCGTATTCTACGACATGACAGCTCCTACACCCGTACACCAATTGATCGGAGGAGAGATTCACAGACAGATTGCCAACTATATCAACGAGAACAATGGCCCCTGTGTCCCATTCTGCGCACCAACAGATGTGCAACTGGATGGATTGAAGGACAACCGCACCATGGTACAACCGGACGTGTTCATCCTATGCAGGAAAAAGCTCCTTCAGAAATCTCACATCATCGGAGCGCCGGATTTCGTAGCAGAGGTTCTCTCTCCCTCCACCCGCAAAAAGGACATGACGAAAAAACTCCAGAAATACACCGACGCCGGAGTACGCGAATACTGGCTCGTCGACCCGGACAAGGGGCGTGTTATCGTATACGATTTGGAACATGATTGCCAAACCTTCATATACACATTCCACGACCTGATTCCGGTGCGTATCTACAACGGTGATCTTAAAATAGATTTTCCAGGCATGCCGGCCTACATCACGAGATTTTACGATGAGAACGGAGATCCTATAGATTTTGGAAATGACGAGGATGATGATAACGATGACGATGAATGGGCATAAACTGTAGAAATCAACCACACTATATACACAAAATGAAACGACGACGGTGGGGAACCGTCGTCGCTTCCATTAATAAAAAGAGGAGAAAGTTTGGTATATTCTCACCAAAATGTATGAAAAGAAAACATCTCATAATCACTATTCGATAATCTGATTAAGACTATACAACACAGATGTAAATTGAGTATGAAGAAATTGTGAACAAATTGTAAATTTTCGTTTTTTTTCGAGTGAAGCATCATCCTGCTCATCGATCCGAATTTCGATCATTAAACCATTTTCAAACTATCCATATCCCTTGAATGACATATCAATCTTAATTCGTTCGTAACTTCACGAAATCTTTTTTACTTCTGATAAACAATCTTCCCATCGCAGATCGTATAGTGAATCAAACCCGGCAGCTCACGTCCGATAAACGGCGAATTTGACGCTTTCGATGCAAAATTGCCAACCGTCCATGTCTCTTCCGGATGAAATACCACCAAATCGGCGACACTCCCCTCTGTGATTGGCCAAGGCTCCAGTCCATAGAATTCCGCCGGATTCCGGCTCATCAAACGCAGCAGCTCCATCATACTCAAATGACCGGGCTGAACAAGCATCTGTAATCCCAATCCCAACGATGTCTCTAATCCGATTATTCCGCTCGGTGCCTCTCCCAACGGCTTCGCTTTTTCCTCCGCACTGTGTGGTGCATGGTCCGTCACGATCATGTCAATCGTGCCATCACGCAGTCCCTCGATGATCGCAAGCCTGTCCTCCTCCGTGCGAACCGGCGGATTCATCCGCGCCAGTGTTCCTTTTTCCAAAACTGCGTCCTCGGTCAGTGAAAAGTGATGAGGAGTCGCCTCCGCATGAATGTCAGCGCCTAATTTTTTAAATGTTCGGACTATCTCTACGGAATTTGCCGAGCTAATATGTTGTATACATACGCGAGCACCCGTATGCAATGCCAACACACAATCGCGCGCCACCATCACATCCTCTGCCGTACGGTCGGCACCGCCATAATCTAATTTTTCGGAAACCACGCCCCGATTTACACCGGGCGCATCAATAAAAAGCGGATCCTCCTCATGCAGACTTACCGGCAACCCAAGTTCCTTCGCCGTTATAAATGCCTGCAACAGCACTTCCTCGTTCATGATCGGTAGCCCGTCATCCGTAAATCCGGCTGCACCGAGTCCTGCGAGTTCCTCCATATCCACGAGTTCCCGCCCCTGCATGCCGCGCGTCACTGTCGCACAGGTTCGTACATGAATCCCGGTTTGAGCGCCTTTTTCCAGAACATATTTCAGCGTATCCGGATTGTCTACAGGCGGCTTCGTATTCGCCATGCACACGACAGTCGTAAATCCTCCGCGCTTTGCCGCTGCCGCGCCGGTCTCGATATCCTCTTTATATGTTAATCCCGGATCCCTGAAATGCACATGCGCATCCATCAGACCCGCCGCGACGACGCACCCGCTCGCATCCAGCACAACCTCGCCTTCACTGACAGGCAGCGTCCTCCCGATGCCGGTTATAATCCCGCGCTCAATCCGCACGTCCGCTATCTCATCTCTGCCACTGAAGGCGTCTACTATCCGGCCACCTTTTATTATCATTTTAATCCTCGCATGGAAGCATTTTTGCCAAAGTATCCGCGCGAGCGGCGTGAGTTGCCTTCATGAGAGCCACACGGGACGTTTTTCCCCGTGTGCGAGCAGGAAGCCAACTCACACCAGCGCTCGCGCTAAATTCAATATTTACCAATCAAACTTATAAACCGTGGTAGAATTGAAAGCCTCTCCCTTCGGCAGATAGCACGACGTAAACGCGGGGACATTCACCGCATTCGGGAAAAACTGTGTTTCGAAGCAGACCCCGTCACGCTTGCCATATGTGGCACCGCCCTTACCATCTTCTTTTTCAATAAAGTTGCCCGTATACATCTGCATACCCGGCAGATCTGTATAGATCTCCATAGAACGACCGCTCTCCGGCTCCCATACCTTTCCGGCGAACCCGTACTCTCTGGGCTCCTTCATCAGACAGAAGTTGTGATCGTAGCCACCGGCATTTTTCAGATGGATGTTGTCGGCATTGATGTCAAGGTAAATTGCCTTTCTCTCACGGAAATCAAACGGCGTACCCTCAACCTTGATGAAATTCCCGTTCGGGATCAGATCCGCACTTGATTCAGTAATGGAATCTGCATTGATCTGTACCTCATGATGCGTGATATCACCGGCATCGTGACCCTTGAGATTGAAATAGGTGTGGTTCGTCGGGTTATAGATCGTATCCGCATCCGACCGCGCAAAGTACTCAATCTTGAACTCATTATCATCGGTCAGCGTGTAGGTTACCTTTACCTCGAGTGCGCCCGGATAACCCTGCTCCATGTTCGGACTCACACGCTCGAAATACACGCTGTTCTCTCCTGCTGTATCACCGCGGTACATCAGCTTGTGATAACCCGGATCTCCACCGTGAAGGTTGTTTTCTCCGTCATTTTTCTGCAGCTTATACTCAGTTCCGTTCAGGTCAAACCGCGCGCCGCCGATACGGTTGGCATGACGCCCCACAAACGCACCGAAAAAGCATGCATTTACTTCATACCCCGCAATATCGTCAAATCCAAGCGCGATATCCGCTGTCTTGCCATTCTTATCAGGCACATTGATAGCCTGCACGATTGCACCATAATCAAGAAGTGCAACACTCATTCCGTTTTTGTTTGTGATCGTGAACTTGGTTACGCCTACCTTGTCCTTCGTTGTTCCGAATGCTTCCTTTGTTACTGCCATAATAAACCTCCTCACTGTGTATTAAAATCTGTATCAAAACGGGACTCCCCCGCTGTTACCTCAATTGCAAATCTACTCCTCACTCGCTTTTTCCTTAATTGCCAGCCCCAATTCCTCTAATTGCGCCGGATCCACCGGTCCCGGTGCCTCAGTCATCAGACACGACGCATCCTTTACCTTCGGGAATGCGATAACATCACGGATCGTATCCGCTCCGACCATCCACATGATCAGCCGATCCAGTCCGTAGGCCAGTCCAGCATGTGGAGGAACACCGTACTTGAACGCGTTCAACAGGAATCCAAACTGCTCATACGCACTCTCGCGAGTGAAACCAAGCGCATCAAACATCCGCTCCTGAATATCATCCCTGTGAATACGGATCGAACCGCCACCGAGTTCCGTTCCGTTCAGCACAATATCATAGGCCTCTGCTCTCACACGCCCCGGATCACTCTCCAAAAACTCCAGATCCTCCTCCATCGGCATCGTGAACGGATGATGCATGGCCTGATAGCGCCCCAACTCCTCGCTGAACTCAAGCAGAGGAAACTCCGTTACCCACAGGAAATTGAATTTTGTATCATCAATGATTTCCATCTGTTTTGCTAATTCTAAACGCAGGTTTCCGAGAACATCCCAGACAACCTTATTTCTATCAGCAGCAAAAAGCAGTAGATCGCCTTTCTCTCCACCCATGGCTGAAACCAGTGCCGACAGCTCGTCCTCGCTCATAAATTTAGCAAAGGAAGACTTGTAGGTGCCATCCTCATTCACGCATAAGTACGCCAGTCCCTTTGCTCCGAAATCCTTGGCGAAATCAACCAGCTTGTCAATCTTTTTACGGGGCATCTCACCCTGCCCCTTGGCATTGAGTCCGCGCACAGAACCGCCGGCCTCTATCGCGCCGGTGAACACACCGAAACCGCAGCCACGCACGACCTCCGTCACGTCAACCAGTTCCATGCCAAAACGAGTGTCCGGTTTGTCCGAACCGTATCTGTTCATTGCCTCGATCCACGGCATCCTTGGCAGAGGCAATTCCACATCCACGCCGATAATGCCGAATATCCTCTTTAACAGACGCTCATTTACATCGATCACATCATCCACATCGACAAATGACAACTCCATGTCTATCTGGGTAAATTCAGGCTGTCTGTCCGCGCGCAGATCCTCATCTCGGAAACATCTGGCAATCTGAAAATACCTGTCATAGCCCGAGCACATTAAAAGCTGTTTAAACAACTGCGGACTCTGCGGCAAGGCATAAAAACTCCCCGGATGCACACGGCTCGGGACGAGGTAGTCTCTCGCACCCTCCGGCGTTGATTTATTCAGCATTGGTGTCTCGATCTCCAGGAACCCTTCCTCGCATAAAAAGGCTCTTACCTCCATACATACCCTGGACCTGAGCATCAGATTGCGCTGGAGATCCGGACGTCGCAGGTCGAGATATCGATATTTCAGTCTCACCTCATCCTTAGTTTTTGAGTTTTCCTCGATAGGGAACGGCGGTGTTTCAGACTCCGACAAAATTCTCATATCCCGTGCGATAACCTCGATGGAACCGGTCTTCAGCTCCTCGTTTACGGCGCCTCCGCGTTTTGCCACCTCTCCGGTTACGGCTATTACAAATTCCGCGCGCAGATGTCCGGCGCGTTCGAAATTTTCAGTTCCGATCTTGTCCTCTTCAAAAAGTATCTGCAGCAGACCCGAACGGTCGCGCAGATCGACGAAGCAAAGTCCTCCTTTATTACGATTTTTCTGCACCCAGCCCATCACCGTCACGGTGTCGCCGATGTTCGCCTCGGTGAGTTCAGCGCAGCGGCAGGTGCGGTGCAGACCCTTCATTGATTCAGCCATGATAATCTCCTTTTGCTTTATATTTAGTCGTTAAACACTTCACGAATATCCGTAAACCCTTCTGCCGTTAACTGATCCTTCTGAAATTTCTTGTTCTTCTTCATGCGAAGGACGCTGACGGTTGCACCTCCCTGACGCAGTTCGTTTGCCTTTGCAATTGTTTCCTTAACTTGAGATGGCGTACACTTTTTGTCTAATAAAAAGGCAACCTTCTCCGGCGCATCCGGAAGCTTGTAACCACGTTCCATCAGCAGCATTGCTATGCGTTCGAATCCAATCGAAAACCCGACAGCCGGTGTTTCCGTACCCAAAAACCGGCCGACCATTGTGTCGTAACGGCCGCCTCCACCGACTGAGCCACCGTACTCATCCATGGCAATCTCGAAAATCGGTCCCGTGTAATAACTCATGCCACGCACCAGTGTAGGATCAAACAAAATGCGGAATTCGGCACTGCGCGTCTCATCCACAACGGAAATGATTTCCTCGAGATTCCGTGCAACGTCCTCCTCCAGGCTGTCGCCGAGGACGGAAGCCAGCGAGCGTAACCGGTCAAGACCTACAGCACCAGGCACATATCCACAATCCTTTTGCCCGGTCGGTTCCGATTTGTCTGCCGGCATGCTCTCCGACTCGGAGGTATCTGCAGGACCGTCTCCGATTCCTGATTTGACTATCCCATCACCGAATATTCCTATGCACCGGTCTACTGCCTCCGCAGCATATCCGGCATCCATCAACTCCTCACGAACACCATCGATACCGATTTTGTCCATTTTATCCAATATGATAAACACATCATCGTAACTCTCATCCGGAAATCCACAGAATTTCGCAATACCCTTGAGTATTCTCCGGTCGTTGATTCTGATTGTGAAACGATTAAAATCAAGTTTTCCAAGCAATGTCGTCATAGCAAGTATCAACTCAATTTCAGCAATATTCGATGCCTCCCCGAGCACATCGATATCACACTGCATGAACTGACGGAACCGTCCTCTCTGCGGACGGTCGGCGCGCCAGACATTTCCGAGCTGCATTGCTTTGAACGGTGAAGGAAGAGACGCGGAATTGTTAGCGAAATAACGAACCAACGGCACCGTCAGATCAAACCGCAGTCCGCCGTCGACGAGATCTGTTTCCTCATGTGCCTCATCAATCCGAAGCTTCTCCCCCCGTTTCAGAATCTTGAATATCAGTTTTTCATTCTCACCCCCATGTCCGCCGGTCAGGTTTCCGATAGGCTCCACACACGGGGTTTCAATCTGTGTAAATCCATAACTTGCGTAAGTCTGACGTATCATCGCCAGAACATATTCACGTATTTCCATCTCTGCCGGCAGTATGTCACGCATGCCGGTCGTCGGTTTCTTTTTCAATGCCATAACTGTTCTGAACGGTTTCTCCGCTCCCTCCTATAAAACTGAAATATTATCTTACTCTTCATTATTTTCACACCGATCCATGTTCATTTCACGATGATATAAATCATTCCGACACAGCCGGTTTCCTTTTCTTTTTTCCACCACCATGGAGTTTGGACATTCTCTCAATCTCGCGGTTTAACAGGTCTACCTTCCGTTCAAGCATCTCATCAATCCTGGAAATATAATCCTCCACGCTTTTTACGTTCTCAATCCGTTCCAGACTGGTCGGTCCCGTCAGTCTGTGCCTTCCGAATACAATCTGATCATCCGGAATCTCCATTTCCGGCTGCTCGTGCATAACATGCTTCGACGATCCTCCGGCGCCGAACGCTATGACATCCTCCAACTCCTCCATCATGAAGATGTTATACAAGCATTCCTTGCCAAGTCTGGCATATGCCACATTCTCCTGATTGGTATTACGCGTAGCTCCATGAGTATTCTTCTGACGATACATGTAATACGGTTCATATCCATGCTCCTTCAGGTAGTCATAACTTCCCTTCTGCAAAACAGGTATCAGCGTTTCCTCCGGGCGTATGTCCCCTCCGGTTTCCATCTGCTCACGTCTGAGCCTCGACGCGCGTTTTATCACAAGCGTATGCACCGTAATGCTGTCCGGCCCCAGATCATAAATCTGATTCAGGGTATTGTAAAAATCAACCTCATCCTCCTCAGGCAAGCCTACAATTATGTCCATGTTTATGTTATCAAATCCCGCATCTCTGGCCATACGGAACGCTTCGCGCACCTGCTCAGTAGTATGTGTCCGTCCCAGCCGCCTCAGGGTCTCCTGCAACATCGATTGGGGATTAATGGAAATTCTGTTCACACCGGCATCCTTCAGTATCTGCAGTTTCTCATAAGTCACACTGTCCGGACGTCCGGCCTCGACCGTAAATTCTATTACTTCATCCATCGGCAGGTTTTCCCTGATCATCGTCATCAGACGTCGCAGATCCTGAGGTCCCAGCGAAGTCGGAGTACCTCCGCCGACGTAAATGCTGTGAAGCACCCTCTTTCTCCGCTGTGAATGGCGAAACGTTTCAACAAAGGACAGTTCCTTTTCAAGTGCATGCAGATAATCCTTAATGCGGTCTTTATATTTGTCAACCGGGTATGAAGAAAAAGTACAGTATTCACAGATTGACGGGCAAAACGGAACGCCGATATACACGCTGTATCCCGCCATCAGGTCTAACCCGTTCATGACGTGATGTTCATTGACGGCCACATCGAGAACCAACTCAGCTTTCTCAGGATAAACCAAATAATCGTCCATCAACGTCTCAAACGACTCCTGCCGGCTGTTGGTCTCAGACAATAATCTGTACGCGATCTTCGCCGGTCTGATGCCCGTGAGAATCCCCCACGGCAGAACGGAGTGGCTTTTTTTCGAGAAAAAGCGGTACACCTCGCGTTTCACGGACTCCTTGTCGTAATCAGTGATCGCGGTATCCAATTCCACTTTATTCTTAAAAACTATACGAAGCGGATAGTCCTCGCGACCAGCCCAGTCATCATTTGTAATAACACGACAATCCTTATCCGGATAGAAACTGTTGGCTAATGTCTGCAGATCGTATGAAAACTCACCGTTTTTATGTTCCGATGATGCCTTGATTTCAATGGTTATCATTAACAACTTCCTCCAATGGCAAATAAACCCAATTTCAGATTATCATATTCTCTCGTGCATCCGGACTTTTACACCTATGCATACGGGTTGTTTGCCGTTTCATACGCCACATCCGTAACAGGCCCATGCCCCGGCATAATGCGTGTCTGATCCGGCAGCGTCAGTATTTTTTCACGAATTGAATCCAGTATTTCTCTCATATTACCGGTAGGAAGATCCGTCCGTCCGATTGACTCCATGAATATTGTGTCACCTGCAAACAACAGATCCTCGTCCTCTACATAATAGCAGCATCCGCCTCCGGTATGCCCCGGAGTATGGATCACCTTGAAATCAAAACCGGCCGCAGACAACACCTCTCCGTCACGAACAGTAAACTCGGGTTCAATCGCCGATCCGTTTCCCATCAATCCCAATGACCCGTTCATATGAGGATCACTGATCAATTCCTTTTCCTTGTCCAATATGTAAACCTTTCCGCCCATCCTGGCGGTAAGCTCAGGCACACCCTCATAATGATCAAAATGCCCATGAGTCAGCAGGATTACCTCCGGGCGCAAACCCTCTTTTTTCAAAAACTCAGCTATCCTGTCTCCACTCGCGCCGGGATCGATGACCGCACAAACATCCGCTCCCTCACGGTACAGAACATAACAATTGGTCGCTACCGGGCCGACAGTCAGCATCTTGACCCGTGCCTCACCCTTTTTACTGTCTGACATAAATCCATCCTCCGAAAAACAACCGACATACACGGTTAATTACCCGTTTGAACTTCTCTCTATGTCGATCACACTATCTATCTGGCGAAGTTTCTTCAGCAATTCGTCTAACTGAGAAACCTTGTGTATTTCAAATCCAATGGTAAATGTTGCCTTTTCCTGTTTTGTGGTACGTACATTCATCGAACGCACATCAATATGGTTCTCCGTAAACACCCTCGATACATCCACGAGAATTCCGCTGCGGTTCTGGGCATAAACAATAATCTCAACAGGATAGGTTCCCTCTCCCTCACGCGCATTGTCGGACCATTCAGCCTCAATAAGCCTGTTCCGCTCGTTCTCCGGCAGATTGATCATGTTGACGCAATCGGTACGGTGGATGGAAATTCCCCTGCCTCTCGTGACAAACCCTATGATCTCGTCACCGGGCACCGGTGAACAGCATCTGGAAAACCTCACAGCCAGATCATTCAATCCCTCAACAATTATTCCGCTCTTGCTCTCCAGAGCCTCTCTGGTCTTATCATGACCTGCGTGTTCACGTGCTTCACGCGCTTTTTCCACAACCTCGATGACCTGCTCATCGGAGACACACCTCATGAAAAAGTGATTGTACCTCTCCTGCAGCTTCTCGACAACCTGACCTTCCTTCAAACCGCCGTGACCGACTGCGGCGCAGATAGCATCCCAGTCACTGAAACCGTATTTCTGCAGAACAGCGTTCACGAGCTCGGGTTTCATCAGATCCGAGAGCACCAGAGCATGCTTTTTACAATACGCATTGATCAGATCCTTGCCACGCTCGATGTTTTCCTCTTTGTACTGCTGGCGGAACCAGTGGTTGATCTTGTTGCGCGCCTGCGTGCTCTTAACAATTTTCAGCCAATCGCGTGACGGACCCTTGGAATTCTGACTCGTAACGATCTCAATCCTGTCACCGTTCTGGATAACATAATCATTGTTGACGATATTTCCGTTGACTCGCGCGCCGACCATTCGATTTCCCACAGCCGTATGCACGGAATACGCAAAATCTATCGGTGTTGAGCCTGTCGGAAGCGTCTTGACATCTCCGTCAGGAGTAAAACAATAAATTCTGTCTGAAAAAAGGTCAAGATCGCTCTTGATGATGCTGAGGAATTCCCGGTTGTCATCCATGTCATGCTGCCACTCCAGGATCCTGCGCAGCCAAGCCATCTTTTCTCTCTCGCTGTCATCCAGGGAGCGGTCTGACGAACCACCGGTCTCCTTGTATTTCCAATGCGCCGCGATACCGTATTCAGCGGTACGGTGCATCTCATATGTCCTGATCTGTATCTCAAACGGCTGCCCGTCAGGTCCTATCAGAGTAGTGTGCAATGACTGATAATTATTGGGTTTGGGCATGGCGATGTAATCCTTGAAACGCCCCGGAATCGGCTTGTACATCTCGTGAATTATACCAAGCGCAGTATAACACTCCTGATCCGTATCTACGATGATCCTAATTGCGAACAGGTCATATATCTGATCAAGAGTCTTGTCCTGAGTGACCATTTTACGATAAATGCTGAACAGATGCTTCACACGTCCGTCTATGGTCGCCTGGATTCCGTTCTCCTCGAGATGTGATCCGACCTCCTCCATTATGTCCTTGATAAAATTGCCCTTGGTATTTTTTAACTCATCAAATTCTTTTTTTAGTTCCCTGTACTCCTCGGGCTCTAAATACTCGAGTGCCAAATCGTCAAGCTCGACCTTTACCTTGGATATACCGAGCCTGTCCGCGAGGGGTGAATAGATATCCATCGTCTCACGGGACTTCTCCTTCTGTTTCTCAGGAGGCATGAACTCGAGAGTCCGCATGTTATGGAGACGATCCGCAAGTTTTATTATGATAACACGGATATCACTCGCCATGGCGAGAAACATTTTTCTCAGGTTTTCCGCCTGGACCTCCACCTTGTCAGCAGAATAATTCAACTGTGTCAGCTTGGTAACGCCGTCAACGAGCAGAGCAACCTCCGCAGAAAACTCCTTCGTTATGTCCTCTGTCGTATACTCCGTATCCTCAACTACATCATGGAGCAGTCCGCCGATGATGGTTTCCTTGTCCATCTCCAGCTGCGCGAGAATGATCCCCACGCAAACAGGATGTGACAGATATGGTTCCCCGGACCTTCGCCTCTGATCCTTATGTGCCTCCTTTGCCAGCTCATAGGCCTTGCGGATCAGTTTCAGATCGCTCGAAGGGTGATAGTTGCTGACGGTTTTTTCCAAAATACCATACAGCACATCGGGATCGGTAAAATTCGGAGGTATCAGTTCCGTTGACAATTCCCCGGTATCAAATTCTCTGGGAACTATGGTAGAGAGCGTCGCTTCCTTCGCGGAAACCTCGCGTACTTCGCCTTTTACAGCCTTTGTTTTTTCTCCACTGCGTCTGAAAAAAAGTTCCATGCGATCACCCTCCTCCCTCAGATTATTACGACGTTTTCCAATTATCATACCATGAATGACAGTATTTTTCAACTGTTTTACGCCATATTTTTGCATAGATTTTTGCATAGGTTTTCAGTGTTGGCTGCTATTTCGCGTTTATACGCAAATATATGCAATATTTTTCGGAAAATAGGAGGAAACACACTTGCGGTAGAACCAAAGATATGTTATAATCAGACTCAACAGACGAGGCAAAATTATAGCATCGTCACATTACGCTACGCAAGGAGGTAGTTTTTATGCTGTTAGTTGACAACGAGATCAAAATCCCATCCAAGGTGAATCCGAACCTGAAGCTCCGTGTTCTGAAGGGGCATTTCGCAACGGTTCACTCACACATCAACTGCTACATCGACATGACCATGCTGAAAGCGCGCCAGAGCGAGGCTTCAGAGGTGGCAAAGGCCATGGCCTCTGATTACCAGTACAACAAACCGATCGACACTATTGTCTGCACAGACGGATGTGAGGTGATCGGTGCCTATCTCGCCGACGAACTGAAAAAACACGGCGTCATGTCCCTGAACACGCACGAAACCCTGTATGTTGTCACTCCGGAATTCGGAACCGGAGGACAGATGATATTCCGCGACAATATCCAGCCGATGATACGCAACAAAAACATCCTGCTGCTTCTGGCTTCTGCTACAACGGGACGGACAATCGCGCGCGGCATCGAGTGTATTCAGTATTACGGCGGAATCGTTCAGGGCGTTTCAGCTATCTTCTCTGCATCAGGCGAGATATTCGGTCACGAGGTTCATCACATCTTCTCCGCGGATGACCTTCCGGATTATGAGACCTACTCACAGGAGAATTGCCCATATTGCCAGAAGGGACAGAAAATCGACGCAATGGTCAACAGCTTCGGATATTCGGAATTGTGATAAATCAGGAATTAACATGCGGTTTTCCGTTGTTATTCACGATTTAATGCCGGGTTGGGCAAACATATGTGTCGTTAATTCTGTTTTTAGCGACAACTAAAATTAGTTCTGAGGTTCATGTTTATGCAGCGATTAAATCTTGGTTTTGTCGGCTTTGGACTAATCGGAGGATCCATTGCCAAGGCCTTAAAAAAACGGGGCGCGGATATCCGCGTCCTCGTTTATAGTAGGAGAAAAAATCCGGAACTCGATGCCGGTATGAACGAAGGCATCATCGACGAGGTTGTTTACGATATCGACGACTCGTTTTCCTCATGCGATTTCATCTTTTTATGCGCCCCGGTTCAGAGAATCATAGATCTCCTGCCGCAGGTAAAGGCTGTTGCGGGTACGGACACCATAATCACTGATGTCGGCAGTGTAAAAGAGAAGATCTGTGACGCCGCCGTAAAATCAGGCTTGGGCAAAAAGTTCATAGGCGGTCACCCAATGGCCGGCTCAGAGAAGACCGGCTATGCCAGCTCAACTGACATTTTGCTCGAAAATGCATTTTATCTGCTGACTCCGTCGCCTGAAAACAATCAGGAGGATGTAAGCAGGCTTCGTGACCTGGTGTCCGGGACAGGCGCGACCTGTGTTGTCCTCGATCCGCATGAACACGACCGCATTACTGCTCTTATCAGTCACATACCGCATCTGGTAGCCGTTGCATTAGTGAATCTCGCCCGTGTAAACGACGATGGCGAACAGACACTGAAAACCTTCGCGGCAGGTGGTTTCAGGGATATTACCCGCATAGCCTCCTCCTCTCCCCAGATGTGGGAGGAAATATGCATGCTGAATGCGGAAACCATAGACAAATATCTCGTGGAATACGAGCAGATAATCAGAGAATGCCGTGAGGCAATCAAAGCCGGAAACGGCGGGAAAATCTTTGATGATTTTGAAACTGCCGGCGAGTATCGTGATTCTCTCCCGACTAAATCCAGTCCCCTTCTCGGCAAAGCTCATGAACTATTTGTAAACATAGATGACCGTGCCGGCGCCATAGCCACAATCGCAACCATTCTGTCGGTAGCCGGGATCAATCTGAAAAATATCGGGATAATAAACAACCGTGAGTTTGCGGACGGAGTCCTGCGAATAGAATTGGCAACTGACGACGACGTCGCGCGCGCATCGGAACTGCTAACCAAAAACCGTTACGACATCGTAGAGCGGAAATGATACCGGATACCATTCACAACCGGAACAAAAACGCCATGCAAAGGTCCCGGCGTGAACCGTAACAGTTTCAGCAAATAAACATAGCATCACCGAAACTGAAAAATCGGTATTTCTCCTCTACGGCCTGCCTGTACGCATCTAATATAAAATCTCTGTCAGCCAGTGCGGAAACCAGCATCAGCAAAGTGGACTCAGGCAGATGAAAATTCGTGATCAGCGCATCTGTTATCTTGAAATCGTACCCCGGATAGATAAATATATCCGTGTCACCCTCTCCGGGGTGCAAAATCCCGTTTTCATCCGTTGCCGACTCAATCGTCCGGCAGCTCGTCGTGCCCACACAGATTATCCTTCCGCCGTTTTTCTTCGTCCTGTTTATCTTTTCTGCCTCCTCGGGCAATATCCGGTACCATTCGGAATGCATGTGATGCTCAGAAACATCCTCCACCTTCACCGGACGGAATGTCCCCAATCCTACATGCAGGGTTACATCAGCTGTCTCCACACCCATTTTCCGGACTTTTTCAAATAATTCGTCCGTGAAATGCAAACCGGCTGTCGGCGCTGCGGCAGACCCGTCGTATTTCGCATACACTGTCTGATATCGGTTTCTGTCCTTCAGCTCATGGTGGATATACGGTGGCAGAGGGGTCTGTCCGAGCCGGTCCAGCACCTCCTCAAATATCCCGTTGTACGTAAACTTCACAAGGCGGTTCCCGTCAGGCAGTACCTTGATGATTTCTGCCTCCATGTCCGGCTCCGTTCCGAATACAACCATTGCGCCCTCGCGCAGCTTTTTCCCCGGTCGAACCAGTGTCTCCCATATATCATTTTCCATACGTTTTAGGAGAAACACCTCCGCATGCGCGCCGGTATCAGCCTTGACTCCGAGAAGTCTGGCCGGAATCACTCGCGTATTATTCCGCACCAGACAGTCGCCCGGTCTCAGGTAGTCACATATTTCACGGAAATGCCGATGCGATACCGACCGTTCCTGCCTGTTCAGAACCATCAGTCTCGACGCACTGCGATCCTCCAACGGATCCTGCGCTATCAGCTCCTCAGGTAATTCATAGTAAAAATCGCTTGTTTTCATATACATTACGATAGCAAAAAGTCCCACAAAAGTCAAGATTCCGTTGACACAAAATGAATAATGTATTACAATGACATTATATTCATTGATCTGAAAACGCCCTTATCCAAACGGGCCTATACATCTTAGAACAGGGGTGCATATGTCAGGACATATCTACGGAGCGATAAACCTGGGCTCCAGTGAGCTTGCTC
>JAGABX010000048.1 GCA_017614395.1 Eubacterium sp. | reverse complement strand
CATTTACAAAATGTGTGGGTACGCGAACCTTTACATCGGGACGGCGGAGCATGAGGGAGACAGACCGGCGGATCAGGTGACTATGTCTATTTTCCGAGCAACGAAACCGATCAGGCTTTTTAAACGGCTGGAGAAAAACGGCATGCTCGCCAGAGGAGATGTGCCGGGGATATATCGTGTGACAGGGATCACGAATCTGCCATTTCAGATCGTTGTTACGAACGAGTTGGAGGGTGATCAGTACGCGGCGTATCGCGCCATGACTGAAAATGCAAAGAAAAATGATGTGGAGCGTGTCATTGAGGACAGTGGTGCCGAGCTGGATGAGGTCATTAGAGAACACTATCATACATTGCTGAAATTGGTGGTTGAAAAGAATCCCAAATACATAGACGTTGTGAAAGGAGTTGAGGACATGGAAGATATTCTGTTGGAAATGGTAAAGGATAGGGTCGATGAAAAGGTCAATGAAAAGGTCAATGAAAAGGAGCAAGAAACGAAAATATCAGACATAAAAGGTGTTATGGAATCGTTTGGAGTATCGGTCGACAGAGCAATGGATGCATTAAAAATCCCAGCATCTCAACGAAGCAAATACGCCGGTCTGATCCGGAAAGGGATGTAGTACAATGGGGTAAAAAACAAAGGTGAGGAGCGTATATGAATCGAATCAAAAAAAGAATCTCTCTCATATTGATGCTGGCGATGCTGCTTTCACTGATCACGCCGCAGACTATGTCTAATGCGGCGGCGGGGCCGAAGCTGTCATCCAAAAAAGCCAACATAATTATCGGACAGAAAAAGACCGTCAAGGTCAAATGCCGTGTTGCGGGGAATATATCCGTGCGTTCCCTCAACCCGTATTTTTGCGATGTGGTCAAGGTAAAAAAGACCCTGAAAAAGAAAAAGCCTGCATCCTTTACGTTAAAAGCATTGTGTGCCGGTTACTCAATTATAGCAGTTCATGTAAAATTAAAGAAAAAGATCAAGGGACAGCGGGAGTTCGACCTGCAGTTCCACGCCTATACCGTGGACAAGCCCAGCCCATCACCCAGCCCGACCGCCACGTCGACGGCGACACCCGGCAATACACCGACTGTCAGCCCTACCGTGTCTCCGACCGGCAGTCCGACTGTCTCGATGAAACCGAGCAGCACGCCGTCAGCAAGTCCGACAGCGACTGCCCGGGCGAGCGCGACACCGACATCTTCGGCTACACCGAGGCCGACATCGACGCCGGCGCCGACACCCGACCCGTACAATTACACGGTCACCTACACGCACAACCTGTCGAGTGACAAGGTCGTCACGGGGATGCCGGATCCTCTCGTCGTCAAGGTTCCCAAGGACGGAGACTGCAAGCTTACCCTGCCGCCTGCACCGCATTGCGACGGCTATTATCTGGATTCATGGATCTACAAAAATGATTACAGAAAAAGCCCGGGCGATGTCGTGACTATTGACAAGGACATGACGATCAAAGCCCGTTTTGTCCGGGATACCAATATCTGTATCATCCAGTATGAAACGGGAGCTCAGCAACATCCTGAGATACGTGGTGTGATCAACGGCACGACGGTGGCGTACGGTGGCACATTGACCATTTCATCGATAACGCCCAGTTGGACCGGGCACACATTCAGCGGCTGGCAGATGTCGGGTTACGATACGATATATCAACCGGGAGATACGATCTCCAACATCCACTCGGATTTCACGCTCTATGCGGTCTGGGATACCGATGTGTCGAGTCTGCCTGCGGCAACAACACCACCCAAAGAGGCGGAGGTGTTGAGTAAAATTCTGGAAAAGAAAGCGGATTATCCCGAGGGCTCTGAGTATTCCGCGGATAAAACATACCGGTGGACCTATGGTAACATCTATTTAACCTGTAAGGGACCCGGAGCATTCGTCGCTGTTTTGAGCGATGCCGGTTTCGGCGTGGGATCGAACGTGATTTCCGTATCGTTTGGTATAGACCGACATAATTTCCGAATAGGCGATGTTATTAACTGGGATAATCTCGATAAAAAGGGCATCATTGTCGGTCTTGATTACGAGTATTTCACTCTGGCAGAGGCAAATGACGGGGTGGTTCACTGGAATACCAAACTGCCCAGATCGACATCAATCGGTCATGTGGATTGCCGGTGGTAGTGGAATCAGAAATGGAGGTATCAGAAAGTGAATACGAAAACCTGGAAAAAGTCGGTGGCGACCGGACTTGTTTTAGCGCTCATATTGGCTGCTTCACCAATGAAAACTAGCGAAGTGCAGGCTGCTGCCTATGATGGGGAGACAGAGTTTTTGGAGTTCTCAGACGGTGAGGCGCGGACGGCATCCCTGATGTCTCTGGCCGATTCCGACACAGCCAGCGGCAGTGCGGCCAGCGGCAGTGCTGTGGATCCGACTCAGACGGCAAAACCGGATGATGATAAACCGGAAATAGGCGAGGAGGCGATGGACGAGGACAGCCACCTGAAATACGAGGTGACTGACGAAATCACTAACCGGGTTGGCGTAATCATCACTGATTTTGACGCCGAGTATTATGAGAAGATCGATACAGTGACCATTCCGGAAACGATAGATGGTTATCCGGTGCTGTTCATCGGAGATTACGCGTTTGGAAACTCCAAATTCAAAAGCATTACACTGCCATCCAAACTGGAACAGATCGGTTCGTCTGCTTTTTATGAATGCGAAAAACTAAAAAGCATCGAGATACCGGCGGGCGTGACGGAGATTGAATCGGACGCTTTTTATGGGTGCATCAAACTGAAATCCGTCACATTCAAGGGAAACAAAATCAACAGGATACAATATGAGACATTCTGCAACTGTAAAAAACTTGAAAAAATAGTTGTCCCGGATTCGGTAACGGGAATTGATGACCGCGCCTTTTTCGACTGCACGAAACTGAGCCAGGTAACGCTCGGGAACAAGGTGAAATACATTGAAGAGAGCGCATTTGCCCATAATTACGCTTTGACGTCAATGAGCATTCCGGCCGCCACAAAAAACATTAAATACGCGGCTTTCTATCATTGCACCGGACTGTCATCGATAAGCTTCAGGGGGAAATCAACCAAAATCGGCAGATCATGCTTTTCCGGGTGTTCATCTCTGAAAAAAATCAAGCTGTCAAACGAGATGAAGGACGTTCCGGACTCGGCGTTCAACAACTGCACGTCCCTGAAAAAGGTCACGCTCTCGAAAAAAACGAAGCTTATTAAAAAGAATGCGTTTAAAAACTGCACTAGCCTGAAAAAGATCAAATTGACCCCAAAAATCTACGGCATCATTGACGGGGCATTTGCCGGGAGCGGATTGAAATCCATCAGGTTTAATCCCAATTTACAGTATATCGGTAATGCGGCGTTCAGGGATACCGACCTGAAAAATATCACGCTTACAAAAAAAGTATCCTATATCGGCAGCAACGTGTTTGCAGGCTGCCGTCATTTGAAGAACATCCGGATACCTGCCGGTGTCAAGGGAATCAGTCCCAATGCGCTTAACAACTGCACGAGCCTGAAATCGATCACGGTAGAGGCGGCCAATGCCAATTACTGTTCACAGAACGGCGTTCTTTTTGACAAGGCTGTAACTACGCTGCTGCAATACCCGATAGGTAAATCCGGAGGCAGCTACACGGTTCCGTCGTCGGTGACGGTGGTGCGTTCGCATGCTTTCGAGGGAAATAAAAAGCTTGAGTCAGTTTCTGTCAGCGCGGAAAAAATCCATAACCACGCATTTAATGATATGAAAAACCTGAAACGTGTCACGATCGGGAGCGGAGTACGGAATATCGCGTCAGACGCATTCAGCAACAACCGTAAACTGAATACCGTTACGATGTCGGATTCGGTCCGTGTGATTGCGAGCCGGGCATTTGCCGACAGCGCAGTCACGGTATTCAAAATACCGTCTTCACTGACGAGCTTTGCATCGAACGCGCTGGATGGATGCAACAAGCTTGTTGCCTATGAGGGGAGCGCATCCGGCAAATATCCTGTCATAGACGGGGTTTTATATGAGAACGGCGGACGAGCGTTGCGCAATTATCCGCGGAAAAAGAAAGACAAAACCTTCACGGTACCTGACAAGGTTACCAAGGTGTTGTCAGACGGATTTGACAGGGTAAAATATCTCAAAAAACTGTATTTTCAGAGCAACATAAAGGATCTCTCATCAGGCTGCATATCAAACTGCGGCAACCTGAAGGAAATCGTGTTTGCGGAGGGAACCCGCCTGTCGTCGGGCTGGAATGCTGTCTATGACTGCGACCGGCTGGCTGTCATCGTGGGACCGCGCCAGTCCATATTGGAATCGATGGCGGATTCGGCGGATGCGGCGCTGATCACACTGTGATGTGGCAAATGCTTAAAACAGTGTTTATAATCCGGTGACGCCGGGCTTTATAACGCGTTGAAACGGCACTCAAACGGGCTTGCGTTAAATATCGGTTTACATTTTTACACAACTGTGCTATAATTACCCTTATAGCACAGTTTTTTTGCATAATAGGGAGGGACACCGTTAATGTACTATGCGAGTTTTGGCATTCTTTCCATGATACTCGGATTCATCATAAACCATGAGTACCTGTGGAAGCGTAAAAATAAAACCTATACTCCGGCAGGTAAACGCTATCGCGCCTTTTTATTTGCTGCGATGCTGTATTATGTGTCCGACATCCTGTGGGGTTATCTGTATTCGACGCGTATTGTTCCGCTTGTTTACGCGGATACGGTGCTGTACTTTTTATCGATGGTGCTGTCGGTTCTTATGTGGACACGCTTTGTCGTAAAATATATCAACGCGACAGGATTGTTCGGCGAGATCCTTGCCTTCGAGGGCTGGGCGATTTTTGCGTTCGAGATTCTGTGCCTGATCGTAAATTTTTTCAATCCGATCATATTTGAATTCGCCTGGGACGGAGAGTACATGCCTCATTATATCCGTTATATCACGCTGGCGATACAGGTTGCGTTATTTTTGATGGCTTCGGTATATACGATTTTCTGCGCGGCTAAATCAGAGGGCAAGTTACGTATTCAGAATATAACGATCGGTGTTTCGGGAATCGTTATGTCCGTTTTCATTGTTTTGCAAACGTTGTATCCGTTGCTTCCGTTCTATGCGATCGGACTGTGCATCGGCAACTGCCTGATCCACGTGTTTGTTGAGGAGGTCGTGAGGATAGACCGCGCGATAGAGATGCGTGAACTGCAGAAAAAGGCTGATGAGGAGCGCCGCGAGATCATCAAGGTCAAGAAAAAGAACATCACGTTCAACCGGATTGCCGAGAGCCTGGCTGCAAACTACGACATAATCTATTATGTGGATACGAGAGATGACAGTTATATCGGTTATAATTCGGACTATATGCGCGGACAGCTGGAGGAGCAACTGTCAGGAGATAATTTTTTTGAGGATGCGATACGGGATACGGCGCGGATCATTGTTCCGGAGGACCAGGAACGTCTCCTTACATTTTTGGACAGAGACTATTTGCTGACTGCATTGGATGTCCGTAAACAATTTGTCGCCGATTATCGTATGCTTGTGGACGATAAACCGCAGTATACCCGTCTCATCGCGAGAAAGTCGTGCAGTGGGGAGCATTTCATCATCGCCGTGGAGAATGTCGATGCGGAGGTGCGTCAGGAGAAGGAGCAGGAAAAAGCTCTGAAATCCGAGAAACAGCTGGCAAGGCACGATGAGTTAACCGGTACCAAGAATAAAACTGCCTATATCGAATTGGAACAATCCGTGCAGGACAATTTGGACAAAGGTGTGTGACACCAGTCGTTCGGACTTGTCGTGTGGGATATAAATGACTTGAAAATGGTCAATGATAATGAAGGACATCAGGCCGGAGATGATCTGATACGGTGCGCTGCCAAGATGATCTGTGATGTGTTCGCTCACAGTCCGGTTTTTCGTATCGGCGGCGACGAGTTTGTTGTATTTCTATCAGGTGATGATTTTAATGCCAGGGAGGAGCTGGTCGGACGCCTGCGCGTGGGCGTATTCCAGCATATGGTTCAGAAAAACGGTCCGGTAGTTGCTGTCGGTGTTGCCGCATATAAACAGGAGAGAGATCGGCGGATGTCAGATGTGTTTGAGCGCGCTGACAAGCGTATGTACATGGATAAACAGGAACTCAAAAAACAATCATTATAAAAAAAGGAGGCTTGATAACCAATGAAACTGAAACGAGTAACAGCGATGACTGCGACATTTGTGATGGCTTTTTCACTGATGTCGGGATTGTCTGTCGCACCGAAATCGGCGGCCAAGGTTAACTCCGAACTGCCGAAAACCGCAGGTCTGTACAAGACCGAATGGATCAGCCAGGATTATGATGAGAAAACAGATTCAGAGTACATCCTGACTGACAAGGATGCCAACGGCAACGAGATTATGGTGGATCAGGATGGAAAACAGGTTCGTTACCAGGATCAGGATGATCCGAAATACCTGACAGACGGAATCAAGGAAGGCTGGGGACTCGGTTGCGCACCGGTCGACACGCTTTGGTTTGACTATGTTAACGGGAAAAAGGTTACGCATGTGGATGTGAGCGACCTGAAATTTACTACCCTTGACGGCAAGGCCGTGTCTGACGTGGATTTTGAGGCAGCCATGATCGATCCTCGTGCGGTTTCCGTCAATGCGAAGAAAACAGGACCTGTGCTGGTAACCTACAAGGGAGCCAAGAAAAACAACAAGATGATCCTGAACATTGCGCTGAACGAGAATTTCTACACGGCCAATCCGGCTACTGTAGAGAGCTATGTCACCTCGGATCAGACCGTTGTGACCGGCAAGACCAAGGATGTGTATCTTGATTTCATCACCGACTGGGAGGAGGCAGGTTATAAATTTGATCCTGCTACAATGCTCACTGTTGAGTATTGGGATGAATCCAAGGGAGAGGATGTCCGCTTGACCGGAACAGATACTGCCAGGTTTGTTGCCGTGACTCCGATTTCCGAGGATGCGCACCATCCGGTATACAAGTTCACTGTTAACGGAGTTGTTCCGGCGGAGCACACCAATTCGTTCCGGATCCGTTGTCAGTATAAAAAGTATAACATCAACGACGGCGAGAGCTCCGCATGGGACGAGGATCGTGACATCAATTTCCAGCTGGTAGAGGCAAATACATTTACCGCGCTGGATACCAATTGGGCTCTGTACATCGACGGAAACAACGAGTTTAATGTATTGAGAGATGACCCCAATGCTTTTTCCAAGGAGTTCTGGTACGATGCGGTTCCGGGCGTGCCGGTTTACACGGCGTTCCGTTATACTGACGCGGACGGAAATGCGACGTATGTGACCGATCCGAAAGACCTGACTTTTTATGAGATGAAGTGGGTTGAGGGTGCGGACAAGCCGACCTTGGGAGATAAGGTGCCGAATGATACACTTACGATCGACCCTGCCGGCGATAAAACACCGGTTCTGATGATCAACTATTTCCCGGAGAATTACCAGGAAAACGGTGATCGTGAGTTCCTCGTAGTTTACAAGGATGCGCAGCCGGATGTGGATCACGGAATCCATCTCAGTTTTGCGTATAACGGCTATGGGGACGCTTTTTACAGATCAAAAAAAGCGAATGCTGACTCGTATTTTAACATGTACCCGACGTACGGAAACGAGGAAATCAAGGTATATCTTGCTGTCAGCGGGAACGAGGGCCGTGTGAAGGGCGCCAAGTTCAAATCGGTAAGCCTGACGGATTCCAAGGGACATGACTACGGTAGCATGGTTAAGGTCAAGAGTAATGCCGGCGTTAAATTTGAAAACGGCAGGACGACCATCAACAGCTTTGAATTTACTATTCCGGCAGGTGTTGTGTTCACCAGCTGCAAGCTGAATGTGAAACTTGAGGTAGAGACTGACAACGGCGGCACTGAGGAGTGGTCACATTTCAATTGCTATATCATGAAGTATCCGCCGAAAAAAGGTCTGAAATACACGCTGGACGGTGTGACCTACAAGGTGACCGGCAATGAAACGGCTTCCGTATGCAAGGTAAAGGCCGGAGCGAAGAAGGTAACCATTCCGCGTTTTGCCGGTGTTATGAAGGTAACAGCAATCGATGCAAATGCGATGAAAGGCTGCAAGAAACTCACCACAATCAATGTAGAGTCCGAGTATATCAAATCCGTCGGCAAAGGTGCGTTTGACGGAGTTCCGGCGAAGGCAGTTGCCAAGGTACCGAAATCAAAGAAAAAAGCCTATGCCAAACTGTTCAAGAAGGCAGGATTCAAGGGCAAGGTAAAATAATAGGATGGTGTTCACAGAAGTCATCGGCTGATTCATTTGTGTGTGACATGAGTGAAAAGAATTATTTAGATTCAGAAAAAGGGCATTTCCCAAAAGAGCATTTCATGCGGGGGATGCTCTTTTTAGTTGAAATCAATTAAAAAATGTGTTAGAATATATACGTGTAACGTTGGAATGCAATCCGGCGCAGGAAATGAGATTATCGCCGGTTTTTATTTATTTCCGATATATGACCGATACTTGAAAGGAACGAGGACATGGGAGCGAATTCGAGAAAGCTGATCGCTAATAATAAAAAAGTCCGACATGACTATTTCATTGAGGAAACCTATGAATGCGGCATCGAGTTGGTCGGAACGGAGGTAAAGTCAATCCGTATGGGGCACTGCTCGTTAAATGAGGCTTTTGTCCGTATTGACAGGAATAACGAGGTGATGCTGTACGGGATGCATGTGAGTCCGTATGAGAAAGGAAACATTTTTAACCGGGATCCCCTGCGGCCACGCAAACTCCTGATGCACAAATCAGAAATTCGTAAATTAATAGGCAAAATAAAGGAAAAAGGCTACACGCTGATCCCGATGGAGGTGTATTTCAAGGGTTCTCTCATCAAGGTTGAAATCGCGCTCGCCAAGGGCAAAAAACTCTATGACAAACGCGAGGATATCAAGAAAAAGGATCTCAAGCGCAGCGCGGAACGAGAATTCAAGATCAAGATGTAGGAGATAGAAACTAATGTCGGATTTACTTTTTCACGAGAGAATAGGCATATGTATGCAGCTGGCGGATGTATCAGGCAGTCAGTTGGCAAAAGCCGTTAATATCGACCCGTCGCTGATCAGCCGGTACAGGAACGGGCAGCGAGTGCCGGGTTCGGATATCTCTGTACAACTTGCGGAGACGCTTTGGTCATATATTGAGAAAAAAGAGTGCATGAAGGAGCTCTCGGCCTACATGAAAAAGCGGGAGAGCAAGATCTCTGAGAAGGCATTTGTATCCTGGTTCATTTCGGAGGATGGAAATGATGATGAGAGCGCAGCAGAGGCCAGGAGCCTGCTGGATGCATTTGACCGGTATATAAAGACTGCGCCCGTAGCCCCTGTACCGATCGACATCAAGGAATTTTCACATCTGATCAATGACGAGAACGGTTATTATCTCGGAGAAAAAGGGCTTCAGGACGGCGTGATACGTTTTCTGGGAAATGTGTACCTGCATACTCCGCGTGAAATCCTGCTTTTTTCAGACCAGAACATGAACTGGATGGTGAGTGATCCCGATTATGCGCAGGTATGGGCGTCGCTCATGGCCGGATGTATAAAAAGCGGCGTGCATATTCGTATCGTGCATAACATAAACCGCGGACTGTCGGAGATGAATCAGGCAATCAAAAGCTGGCTGCCGCTGTATATGTCCGGCATGGTTTATTCATATTATCTGAGAGATTCGGAGCATAAAACCTCGGAAGTTTCTATGTCAGCATTAAAGGAATCCGGAGGGAATCTGACTGAACGACCGGCATTTCCCGGGCGGAACCTGTTCAGTCATACCGTCTTTTTATGCCCGGATATGTTTGCAATTCAGGGCTGGAATGCCGCGGGTTCTGAGAAAAACTGGATTTATAATTATTACACGGATGCGGATCATCTGTCGTGCATCGGTTCATTGTTTGAGGGACTGTTCGCCGGCTCCGCGCCTCTGATCTATTTCCCGGAGGAGTGCAACGAGGATGAGGCTGTCATGAGCTACGATTACAGCGGGATGAATATCTTTATTTTTGATGACAGGGTGGTGATCAAAAACCAACTTGCACCGACCCGGATGTTTGCGTTTGAACATCCGCTGATGATGCGGGCGTTCCGGTCATTTGGGAGGGAACTTGGATAATTTATTGCAGGCGCTTAGGTGGGCCTGCTTTTTTATTTGTCAATGACAAATGAGCTCCACATATTGACTATTGATCCGGATTACAGTACAATATATGAGATTGACATGTGCTCGGCAGTATTCGATATTGCTGCTGTGGCGATTTTCACACAAGACTAGGAGGTTTTTATTATGACAGGGAATATGAAAAGGAGACTGAGCATCTTATTGGTGTTGGCAGTGGCACTGGCAGTTTTACCGGCAGTGGGGAGATTGACTGCTTCGTCGGTTCAGGCAGCATCTAAAGGCACGTGGGTTCTTACTAAAGAACAGGTATATGTAAGGGCGTCATCATCGTCTGACAGATCAAATGACAAGACAGGAGACGGCAGTCAGGAGATCAGTGTCAAATCGATATCATCTGACGGATATCAAACCAGTACATGTGCATATGAGGGCAAAGCTGATGATAAGGTCAAATTGTCTTATTATGTAGCTTATATAGGACCGGGTGATCAGTCCGCCAGAGAGTATTATTCTCAGTGTTCCGTCCCGGACAAATCAATACTGGCCGGAAGCACAGTCACCATGAAGCTCCATTTATGGGCAGGAAACGGGACTCATGGATTTCATGACAATGCTAATGTGTACCTGGAACGTCCGTCTGTCGGATGGGGAGGTAAGGAGTTCGCCGCTAGTGGCAGTGATAATAATTTTAAGGATGCAAACGGCGACTATTTTTTTGATAACGGAGGCAAAACAAACTCTACATATGAGCAGGATATTACGGTATCAGCAAAAATGCCGGAAGATAACAGTACTCTTGATGAGTGGGCGATCAATTACTCTACGTCAGCCGGAATGTATCAGTGGATATATAAATGGCAGGCAGGCGGCAGTTCATCCACCACTGCGCCTGTGACCACACCGACTCCAACCGACGGCGGGGATGATCCAAGCGGCATTTCCGATGCTGATGATGATATCGAGCTTGCTCAGGTAACAGGTGTCAAGCTTACAAATAAGCCGGTAAAGCGCCTCTATATCACATTCGGAGCTGTAGACGGCGCGGAAGGCTATGAGATTGAGTATGCTACCAATATAGGTCTTTCAAAATCCAAAAAGATCAAATGTAAGGCAACAAAAGGTTATTTTGTAAACAAGAACGGCAAGAAGGCGTCCTTCAAGAAAGGCAAGACCTACTATGCGAGGGTTCGCGCGTACGCTACGGATTCTGACGGTGAGACGATCTACGGTGATTGGTCATCAATGGTAAAAGCCAAGATAAAGAAGTGACAGTATAGAGAGTAAAAAGCTGAAACGGAGGAATGTGTATATGATGAAAAAGATGCTTAAAAGGGCAATAGCAGTAGGACTTGCGATCGCTGTTAGTGGGGTACTGATCCCGACTAACCTGCAAAGTGCAAAACCTGAGGTTCAGGCGGCAGCATCCGTAAAGGGAACATGGACGCTGATAGATACGGAATATCATCAGCCTGAGAACTATATTAAGTCATATGATAGTGGTAATTATTACAGAATAGAATTCGGAGAGCCAAAGGAACTGGATAATGGAGATGTACAGTTATTTGTTTCGAGGTATCACAGTTGGACATCTCCTAAGGGCAGTTGCGAGACTCTTTCAACTTCCGTTTGTTCTGCACCAAACAGCTCATATAAATCAGATGAGGTAGCATATCTGAATGAAAGTATAACATCTCAGTTTACAGGCAGAGGCGGTGATGCAACATGCTCTGCCAGAGTCGATAAATCGAATACGGATGAAATCAGTTTTTGGGCAACTCCTTATTATGGAAACTTTGATGATGTTAATAAAAGCGGAAAATCATGGTTGACCAGGACTTATGATAAAGACGGAGACGGAACGAGTACCATGAGAGCCAAATATAAGTTTCCATGGGGACATGAGGGGGATACCCTTTCGGTATATTTTTATGATCATACAGGCTGGCTGACATCAGGAGAGCATGAGGATTTATGGCCATATGTCAAGTGGACATATAAATTTACACCGGACAGTTCATCTTCGACAACTGCACCGGTTGCTACATCCACACCAAAACCGTCAACTGCGCCCACAGTAGCACCTACATCAGCGCCGACAGTCACGACGGCACCCACATCAGCACCGGTAACCACTCAGACACCTGTTCAGACTACTACGCCTGTCACTACTCCGGTACCTACCACAGAGCCGGTTGTGACGCCTGTGCCGACATCCGATCCGGGAACCGGTGACACGACTGATTACAGATCCATGCCGAAGTTCAAGACTTACTGGACAAATAATCAGGATGTGCTGAATATCTACTCGACCAGCGGGACCAAGGTTAAGGTGAAGCCGTTGAATAAGCTTGCCAAGAGCAGTTCGATCAAATGGATCAAAAACGGCAAGACAGCTAAGATATGCTGGATCAAAAACTATAAACCCGGAAAGTATAAGTTCCGTTTTACCTGTAAAGGTACGGCATCATGGAAACCCGGCAGGAAGGCATGGGTGATCACGGCAAGCTGAGTCGGTTCTAGAGTAAGTTATTTATAAAAAGCAAGGTGAAAGAACTGTTCGATCGTTTCAAGATATCCAAGGATCCTTCGTTTGACGAAAAGCTCAATAAATACAATGTTATCAAGTTGGATTGGAACAGCGAGTATCAGAATATAGAAGATCAGTCCACATTGATAAGTCATGTTGTCCGAAAAATTAAAAAGGAGTTAAGAGAAGGCTTTCAGGATGTTTCTTTGGATGAGACAGATTCACTGGCTGATAGCATTTTGAAGATATATGATAAAACTGGGGAAACATTTATTATTTTGATGGATGAATACGATGTTTTAATCCGGGAAAAATCTGATGAGAAGGTTTTTGCACAGTACTTGAGACTTCTTAACGGATTGTTCAAGAGTGACACCCTTCGACCTGCAATCTCTCTTGCATATCTGACCGGCATCCTGCCCGTTGTACGTGACAAGATACAGTCAAAACTGAACAATTTCAGAGAGTATACGATACTCGATGCGATTTCTCTGGCTGAGTATGTCGGATTCACCACTGAAGAGGTAAAAGCACTATGTGATGAATATGACATGGATTATGATGAATGCCGGCAGTGGTATAACGGATATCATCAGAGGGGGTATGAGCTTTACAATCCGGAATCGGTTGTTATGAGCATGATATCCGGAGAATACGAGGGATACTGGAGCAGGACGTCTTCGTATGAAGCTATATCAGACAGAATCCGTGAGAACTTCGAGGGGACCAGAGAGTGCGTGGTACGTATGCTTGCAGGGGAAAGGTACATCCCGGCAATCCCAATCGCCCGGCGATGATCATGGAGCTGAAGAGAAATGATTCCCCGGGAAATGCCATCAATCAGATACAAACGAAAAAATATTTCAAGGCACTGGAGCACTATCAGGGAAAATTACTTTTCGTTGGAATAGATTACGATGAAAAAGAAAAGACGCATAACTGTAAGATACAGTGGTTTGAAAAAGAAAACAGATAGTCCTAATCATTTCAGGCAGGCGCGGAAAAGCGCCTGCTTTTTTATTTGTCAATGACAAATGGGCTCAATATTTTGTTTATGTAATTGAAACATGGTACAATATCAAATGTATGATGTGCAGTCTGGTTCATGCAAATAAATGTTGGAAGGAGCATGCGTATGAGTAAAAAGAGTAGGAAGATATGGGCATATTTGTTGACGATAGCATTGCTGCTGACGATCCTGCCGGTCGTATCGGAGGGCGCGCCATCGCTTGCCAAAGCATACATGCTGATCAGAACGAATGACACCGATTGGAAATATACCTCCGGTAAGTTTGAATATGTAAAAGCAAGTGACATGTATACAAAATCCGGGTATCTCCTTCACAAGGGCTCATCCAGTGACACTATTTCGAAAGAAATTGACATATCCTGGATCAACGAGGGGGCTCATTTCGATCTTGGTGCTAACAGTGATACCAATGAAAAGGATGCAAAATGTGAATTGGAATTGTTGGATAGTTCCGGAAGGAT
>JAGABX010000047.1 GCA_017614395.1 Eubacterium sp. | reverse complement strand
GGACAGGACAGGACAGGACAGGACAGGCTGACTGCGCCTTTCATTTAGCGTGCGCCGGTGAGGCGTTTATAACTGAATATGAAGATGATGGATAACCGTTGGACTTGACGGGGTGATCGGATTGCGTGTGTGGTCCGTTTTGCCCTGGCGGGTTCGGCGGTTTCTTTTATATACATAATGGCGTAGCGGACGCCATAACAGCTGTAAAAAAACACATCAAGGAGGAAAAATGCTTATGAAGAAGATCATGAAAAGAGTTTTAGTTACCATGCTCAGCCTCGCGCTGATGCTGGGGCTGCTGCCGGGGATGGTGAAGACGGCGCAGGCGGCACCGGTCGGTGAAGGTATCAGTTCGTTGCCGTCGGCTTCTGGTAGTTACTATCTGACACAGAATATATCTATTAACAGCACATGGACTGTGCCGAGCGGCAGCAATATAACGCTCGACCTGAACGGTCATAGCATCACTATGACTGGCAATTCAGGCGGTGTAATTAAGCTTGATGGCAGCAGCGTTACACTGACGATAAATGACAGCGTGGGAACGGGAAAGATAACCGGAGCAAAAGAAGGAACAGAAGATGGCAGCAGAAAATGCGGCGGAGGTATTTTGGTTCGCAATAATGCAACATTAATCATGGACGGTGGGCAAATCTCCGGTAATAAAGCCACCCTTGGCGGTGGTATTGCTATCATCAGTGCAACCGCAACTCTTAAAGGCAATACGAAGATAATTAACAACACAGGTGATGTCCACGGCGGTGGTATCTATACTGTGGGTACTAGTAGCCGACTTTATATTTCAGAGCATGTAGAAATTACGGGAAATACTGCTTATGCCGACAACGGCACAAATGGACATGGCGGTGGTGTTCACAATGCTAAAGGCACTATTTTCTTGTCCGGGGCACCGATCATAAAGAATAATACGGCTTCTCACGGTACGGGCATCTGTGTGGAGAAGCTTCTTACGATTGACGGACCGTTATCCGGTAACTCGGGAGACATCAATATATTTATGAACCTCGGCGGCTATAATGGCCAAAATAGAGGGCGCTTTTCCAATGCAAGCGCGACGTATATCAACGGCAGTATTATAAGCATATTCCACGGCGATAACGGTACCGTCATTCTGGACAGCGATTCCAACGGCAACTATCTGATGATGGAAGGTAACAGTGTCTCTGACTGGCAAGTGACGTATGACGCCAATGGCGGCACCGGTGCACCGGGGACAGCAACGGTAAACAAAGGTCAATCTTTGACGCTTTCAAGCACAACGCCAACGCGGGGGAATTATGACTTTGTAGGATGGAATACAAAGTCGGACGGCACTGGCACAAATTATTCGGCTGGTGCTAGTTTTACACCCACAGCAAGCACGACCCTTTTCGCCAAGTGGTACGCCTACGCCCCGTTGACGGATGCGAACAAACCTACGATTACCGGCGACCACACCCCGCCGCAGGTGGGCGACGAACTGGCGGCTGGCACTCCCGCGACGGGCGTGACCTACCAGTGGTTCTATGATGACGGCAGCGGCAACCCGACCGGCGATCCCATCGGCACCGGCACGCCCTACACCGTCAAGCCCGCGGACGTCGGCAAGAAGATCATCGTGGTTGCCACGCAGGATAAGGACGAAGGCGGCAATTCGCTGTCTCCTGTGCGCCAGCAGAACTCCGCGCCCGTTGGCCCGGTTGAAAAGAAGCCCGGCCCCGTCGCGCCAACGAACGCGACGACTGCCGGATTCGTTCCCAATTACAGAACAGAAACCTTCACCGTGAATAGTGACTATGAGGTTTCAACCAATAACAATAACGATGGTACTGGAGTGATTTCAAACAGCTCTCTGACAACTGCGCTAGATGGTACAGCCAAGGTTTATATCCGGAAGAAAGAGACCGCCGAGTTCCAGCCGGGTGCCTGGCTGGAAGTGTCACTCACCGCCCGTCCCGCTGCACCGACAGGATTAACGACGGATAATGCAACCAACAACAGCACGGCGGACGGCAAGATCAAGGGCACCAACGATACGATGGAGTACAAGTTGAAGGGCAGTACCGACGGATGGACAACAGCCGGTGGCACGGATATCGCGGTCAAGCCCGGCACCTATCAGGTACGTGTGAAGGCAACGGACGATGTCCCGCACGGCTTTGCAGCCGAGGTAACGGTCGGCAGCAAACCAAGTGGCGGTGGTGGCTCTGGTTCAGGTGGTGGCAGCTACACGCCCTCAACACCATCCACATCGGCACCCACTACGACATCCGCACCGACGGCTGCACCGGCAGCTTCATCCGCACCGGCACCACAGCCTACCTCCGCACCGGCATCGACCTCGGCCCCGGTAGCCACATCGGAGCCCTACACGATCCCTGTGGAGAACGAGTCGACGGTTCCCGTGGAGACCACGATCACGGACGGAACGGCAAGAATGAATGAGATCACACAGGATACGATCAACAAGGTAACAGAAGAAACGGAAACCGGTAGCGGACAGGATAAGGCGGCAAAGGACAACACCCTGCTGCTTGACTTCTCCGGTGCCAAGCAGGAGGTCACGGGTGTGGAGCTGACCAAGACGTCTGTGGGGCGCCTTGCGGAGACCACTGCAGATAGCAAAAACAAGGTGGATACCGTTACAGTCCGGATGACAAATGCAATCGTCGAGCTCGACTCCAAGACGTTGACGGCCGTGAACGAACAGGCGGCAGGCAGCAGCATACGGCTCGTGATGGATGGCACGCAGCTGGAAAACCTGAACGACGCCCAGCAACAAGCCGTAAACAATTACAATTCTGCTGTCACGCCAACGACCTTTGACGCTTACTTTGAGAGCGATGGCAACCGAATCAGCGATTTCAAGGGTGGCAAGGCAAAGGTTTCGTACAAGTATGACATCCCTACAGGCTTCAGTCCATACTTTTTCCATATGCTGTTTTTAGGCCTGACCGGAGAAACGGATTTCTTTACCACGACCTATGCCAGCGGCTGGATCTCGGGTCTGCTCTCGCATTTTTCGGATTATGCCATCGTTTATGATGATACAAAGCTGAACGCCGATGGCATACTGGCTATGGATCCCTACAGCGGTATGGACAAGGCGGAATGGGACATGGACGAGAGCGACTTTATCGATGACGACACCACGATACTTCCAAATGGCGCGACGGCTTATGCCAATGGAATAGCGATAAACAGTGAACTTAAGGTTTACCAGACAAAGGATGAGATAACCATCCACTGGGGCAAGGTTAAGGGCGCGACCGGCTACAAGGTCTACGCCGGTTACTGCGGACCGAAGATGCCGGATACCCCGATCAAGATCATAAAGAAAGGCGCTAAGGTCAAGGTAAAGATCAAAAAGCTGAACGGCAAAAAGCTGAAACCTAAGAAGAATTATAAGTTCTGTGTAGTCGCGTTCAAAACAGTCGAAGGCGTGGAAAAGGTTCTCGGCCGAACCGTGACGGCCCATATAGTCGGGAAGAAAAACAAGAAGTATTCCAACCTGAAGAAGCTCACGCTGGCCAAAACCAAATCGGCGTTGAGCATGGACAAGACATTCAAGATCAAGGCAAAGGTAACCCTGGTAGACAAGACGAAAAAGAGCCTGTCCGACAAGCACGCGCCGATGTTCCGCTACGCATCCACGAACAAGGCGGTTGCTACCGTGGACAAAAACGGAAAGGTGACAGCGGTAGGGAAAGGGACGTGTTACATCTGGGTATACGCCAAGAACGGTTACGGCAAGAAAGTGAAGATCACCGTAAAATAGTTCTTACAACAGTCCATATGGTTCATCTCATATACGTTTACGTTGAAAAATGTGCCGGCCTCCTACCAAAGGGGTCGGCACTTCTTATGTTCCAGAAAAATGTAAAAAAACCTTGCAGAAGCGTGGATTTTTGTTTATAATATAAAGCAAAACATGCTACAGATCTGATAAAAGAAGGAGGCCAGTTTCAAAGCTCTGTATCGGAATGAAAGAGAGTTACTGAAAGGATATTAATTGAGATAAAATGGAATTACCTGAATCCTATAAGAAACGAATGCAATCATTACTGGGCGGGGAATACCCCGCCTATTTAGCGTCACTTGACGAGCCGCGACTCTATGGTTTGCGAGTGAATACGTCCAAAATATCCGTGGAGGAATTTGAGAGGATTGCCCCCTTCCCGATTCGTCGGATTCCTTATGTACCGAACGGCTTTTTTTATGATGGTGAAACGGTGCAGCCGGCAAAACACCCCTACTATTTTGCCGGGCTTTATTACCTGCAGGATCCCTCGGCCATGACACCGGCCTCACGTCTGCCGATAGAACCGGGCAACCGCGTGTTAGATCTGTGCGCGGCACCGGGAGGGAAATCGACGGAGCTGGCGGCGCGGCTGGTAGCCGGTCTCCTGGTAGCCAATGATATCAGTGCAAGCCGGGCTAAGGCGCTCCAAAAAAACATCGAATTATTTGGCATTACTAATTCGTTAATAACAACCGAGTATCCGGAAAAATTAACACAGTATTTTCCGCAGTTTTTTGATAGAGTTTTAATCGATGCACCCTGCTCAGGTGAGGGAATGTTCCGGAAGGATCCTGCCATGGTTCGTTCATGGTCGGAGGACTCTCCGCAAAAATATGCAGCCATGCAGGAGGACATTGTCCGTCATGCGCTACCCATGCTCGCGCCCGGCGGGTATTTGCTGTATTCGACCTGTACATTCTCTCCGTTGGAGGATGAAGGCACCGTGAAAAAAATCCTCGCGATGGATCCGTCGTTATCACTCGTCCCAATGGAGGGGTACGAGGGTTTCGCAACGGGGTTTGATAACTGGGATGAATATCGGAGAGCGTGTGGTGAGACATCCGATGAGATCTCTATGGAACAAGATGGTGAGGCTCTGTCCATGAAAAACTGCGTCCGTATCTTCCCCCATCGGATGGAGGGCGAGGGACATTTTCTGGCGTTGTTCAAGAAGGCAGATGATGACTTGCTGGTATCAGATGGTGCATATGGAAATACGAAACAAAATAGCAGCCGAATGTCAAAGGATGAGCGTTCGCTGTGGGAGTCATTCGCTTCAGGTTTGTCACGAGAGTTTTGTGAGGATCGCATCGAATCACATGATGGCAAGTTGTTCTTGAATGTGCCCGGATTACCACAGGTGCGTGGTCTTCGATTTTTGCGAAACGGACTCTACCTCGGAGAGTGTAAAAAGAATCGTTTTGAGCCGAGCCAGGCGCTCGCGATGACGTTGCGGATGGATGAATATAAGAATGTATTGAACCTGCCGGCTGACGATGAGCGTGTCGTTCGGTATCTGAAGGGTGAAACAATACGAGTGGAGGAGCCGGGTAAATCCGGATCCATTAATCATACATCGGCGTCCGGGCAAATCAGTTCGCCGGAATCCGTATCAAAGGCCTGTGAGTTGCATGACGGACTCATCCTCATCTGCGTCGACGGATACCCGCTCGGTTGGGGTAAAAAGACCGGCGCAACAATAAAGAATAAATATCACAGCGGCTGGCGCATGATGTGAATAATTTGGAAGTTTCATCACTGTGTCAGAATACATGTAATTATATGGGATGAAAAGCATCTTGTTTGAAAGAGCGAAGATTCTATGTTTTAGGAGCGAAGAGTAAATGGGCATTACAGTTATACTCGGTCAAATGGCCGTGATCGCGGTTCTCGTTGCAATCGGCGTGTTTCTCGGTTTGCGTGGAACGGTCGATGCGGTTTCGTCCAAGAGCATTTCCACTATCGTGATTGATATCTGTAACCCGGCACTGATGCTGACGACGGTGCTCAGTGGAAGCATCACAGCCGACCATTCGGATTTGCTGACAGCCGGTGCAGTGGCAATCATATTCTATGGCGTGCTGGTTCTGATTGGGATTCTGTTGCCGATGTTGCTCCGTGTGGAGAAGGACAACCGGCGTTTTTATAATGTGATGTGCGTTTACACAAATGTCGGGTTCATCGGGATCCCGGTGGCACACGCGGTGTTACCGCCGAACGGCATGCTGTGTGTCCTGGTCTGCAATGTGATGTACAGCCTGTTGTTTTACACCCACGGCGTGGCTGTACTCAGCGGAAATAAAGAAAAAATCCGTCCTTCCAAAATCCTCAGTCCGGGTACCATCGCGGCTGTTCTCAGCATTCTGATTGTCTGGTTTGAAATCCGTTTGCCGGATGTGGTGAACGAGATGGTCAGCTATGTCGGCAACGCGACCGTCTTTTTATCCATGATGCTACTCGGTGTATCGATCGCCAGATCAAGGCTCTGGGAGGCGCTGAGAGATGCCCGCATCTGGCTTTTTATTCTGTTGCGCATGATGGTCCTGCCGGCGTTACTGGCTGTTGTGTTACGCCTGCTTGGCATGGATCCGGTGATAGTCGCCGGGATGTGCCTGATGGCAACGATGCCGGTCGGCAACATCCCCCTGATCCAGGCAGAGAAAATGGGAGAGGACACGAGCATCCTCTCCCGCGCAATCGCCATGACAACGGTGGTTTCTATCGCAACGATCACTTGTTTTATGGCGGTGTTGGCGTAGAATGATTTGGGTTTATATAACAACTATTCAAACAGCCCTCTCAACTCATTTGGAATGACTGAGAGAATGCTTTCTTTAACCCTCCTCTCAAGGTAGAATGGTTTGAGTGTATGTTTCTGGTATGCTATTATGCTATTATTCTGAGTAATGCTGCTTAGGTAATTTGTAAAAAACCGTTCCCAACTGAACCATACCGAGCTCTCTATGTAATTCTCCGGATTAGCCAGGACATCTTCCCTATTATCAGCATTCACTACTCCGGATTTCAGTATCATCCATTCAAATGATTCGGGAAGGTATATCATCATCTTCGGTGTAAACCGGATAAAACTCATGATATATCTGTTCCGGAAAATGATACTTACCCGTCGTACGAATACCATATATCTCATTAATGCTGTATGGTAAACATTTTATCGGCTTTCTGGTAATGAACACATAGTAGTTATCGGTATCTGCTATTGCGGAGGCAAATTCTTTTTTATAAATAAAGCTGTAACCCTCATCAAAAAACAATATTGACTGGCGATATGAATTCAAAAGCATTTGCCACTGGTCTTCATTGCCGGCATACACCTCGCAGGGAACATCCGACTGGAGTTTTACTCCGCTTGATTCTCCCCTGAGACCTCTCTCCCTGAGAAGCCCCATCATAGTTGTTTTCCCTGTTGCACTGTCTCCGAGAATGATAGTGATATTTCTTTTTATGTCAAATTCATACTTGAGATGTTTTGTTTCAAGTATAATATGGTGGGATCCTTTCACGACTATTGTACCTCCTGGAGCAGTTCAAGCGCAGGCAAATAATACTCATTGTCCGTAGTTACCATTACATGCGTATTTTCAATCATTATCTTAAACGGCTCCATGTCTTTGAATGACATGTAGTATTCCAATGAAATTGTTACATCCTGCTTCTTTCCAATCTCTATCAACCATTTTGCGCAGTTTTGTCCGCAACTCGTGGCATCAAACACCATGTCAGGACACTTCAGAATACAAATAAGAGTCTGTACCCCTCCGGACAACTCCAACGGAGAGATTGGTCCCAGCACATCGCTTTGAATCAACCTGCCCCCGGCATATGTAGAATGGTCAACATCCTGTATCATGTCCTGTACAAAAGGATCCTCCAACCATTCGACATCATAATTCAGCTTAAAATACGAAGGACCGTAATATGTCATATCCGTCTTTCCAAAGAAAATGTGTAACATATGTCTCTCCCGATTATATTATAATGGCGTTCCATCCATCATTATACAGAAAAAGCAATGCGAATGCAAGGGTTTTCTGACGGTTTTTCGACCTTTACATTTCTTATCAATTGTTGTATAATAAAAGAGTTGTTCAAGTACGGGCTGAATTGGAAATGTATGGCATAACTGCAATAGTAAACATTCCGATTTGTGATTGATAAGCATGGTGATATATGGAGGTCAGGGCATATGGGTAATTTTGCCTTTTTGGAAAGCCGTTGGAGTGATATGGCCAAATTAGGGGCTTTATCAGAAAAATACGTATATTCTGATCCAAATGCATCCATCATCAAGCAGGGGATGCTGGCTGAGGTTATGGTGGAGTATATGCTTGCCTATGAAGGAATCGAGGAACCGATGTATGATAACACCCATGCCAACAGGATAAGGCTTCTGAAGAAGAACGATCTACTTCCATACGAAATCAGCAATACTCTTTATATTCTCAGAAAATCACGTAATATATCGTGGTGGGGAAGAAATATATAAGCCATATCTTATTTGGTTATATAAATCAAACATGATTACTGACCAGATAGATAGAATGCGGACTGGTAGTGCACAGCCGCAATTACCAATAAAGGTTATGAATTCGCTGCTAATACCCATACCTTCAGTAGAAGAGCAAATAATAATTGTAGATTATATTCAATCTATGATGAATAAAGAAGAGCAAGTGAAGACTACTATTGCTAGTGTTGTTGAGAGTATCGATACGATGAAAAAAACCATCCTTGCCAAAGCCTTTCGTGGTGAACTTGGAACAAATGATCCTGAGGATGAGAGTGCTGTTAGTATTATTCAGTCTATTGTTGAGAGCTAAAAATGGGAGAAAAGCTTTATAGACCAATACTTGATGATGACGTAAAACTGAGGTGAACAGTATGAAAGAACGGAAAGGAGATTAAACAGATGACCATATTAAATGACCTAGATACAACATGTGGAATGACGGACGATGAAATGACCGAACGATTTAAGGAAGCAATAAGAATTGATAATGAAATAAAAAAAATCAAGGGACTTCCTGTAGCAGGTTACGATGAGGATAAAAGAATGCCTTATATAGAATATGCAGATGGGAGCAGAAAATATGCCGAATAGTGTTATGTTGCCAGAGGTAATGTTTTTTGCCGGACCAAATGGGAGCGGAAAATCTACGATCACAAGGATGGCCACTAAGATTGTGGGAACATATATCAATGCAGATGATATAAAGACTGCCACAAAGTGCTCTGACATGGATGCGGCTCTGAAGGCTGAGGAACTTCGGGAAAAGATGCTGGCGGATAAAGCCGATTTTACTTTTGAGACAGTGCTTTCCACAGAACGAAATCTAAATCTGTTGCAAAAAGCTAAACAAAACGGCTATTTTGTCAGAGGTATATATGTCCTGACTTCAGATGTCAATGTTAATGTGACACGTGTTGAAACGAGAGAGATATCGGGAGGACATGGTGTGCCTGTGGACAAAATCATCAGCAGGTACGACAAAGCACTTGGTTTGATTCCGGAGCTTGTTTCTGTTTGCGATATTCTGCATATATATGATAATACATCCACACCTTTCAGAATATTCAAAAAACGGAAGGATGTATATTTCCACTGGGAGAACGATTATTGGAAATATGATGAAATAGAAAAACTGACAGGTATCACGGAGTATTCCGATTGATAAGGGAAGATGAAAATGAGATTATTTGTTGCATTGCGTTTTGATGATGAAACAATAGACCGTTTGCTTGAGCTGCAGGAAGCTATGAAAAATGCCGGTATAGAGGGGCGGTATGTCCCACGCGAAAACCTGCATATGACGCTGTTGTTTATTGGGGAATACAAAAATCCGGATGATATTCTGGACCTTATGGAGGAGATACGGTTCAAGCCATTTCATGTGCGGATGGAACATATTGAGAAGTACCGTGATCTGTATACGGTTGCATTCTCCGTTAATAACGAGCTGGAGGCATATGTGAGGCGCCTCAGGAGAGCTCTGGGGGATGGAGGGGTTCCGTTTGACAGAAAGAAGTTCTATCCTCACGTCACGATGGTGAGAAAAGCATCTTGTAAAGAGGAATTCCCAATACTTCCTGAAGATCTGTCTGATTTTGATATCGAAATATCACATGTGTCGCTGATGAGATCAGAACAGGGAAAAAACGGAATGATCTATTCCGAAATGGGAGGAACAGATACTTCGAAGGGTGAAAACTCCGGTTTGTAAATTGGTGCTTACATTTCCGGTTGATTGCGGCGAAGGACCAACTCTAAAACATCCGCCGGTTTTTCGGCCAATACCGTTGCTCCGTTTTCAACCAGATAATCTCTGTCACGGAATCCCCACAGCACAGAAATGCAGGGGATTCCGGCGTTTTTTGCCGTTTGGAGATCAACTTCCGAATCCCCGACATAGATGCATTCGCCAGGATCGCTGCCAAGCTCCTCCATCGCGGAGAGCACCGTGTCCGGCGCGGGCTTTCTCCGGACGCCCTCCTTTTCCCCGATGGCGGAATCAACATATTCCGAGAAAAAGCGGTCGTTCAATTCCTTCACAGCCGAGTCGATTTTGTTCGACACGATAGCCATCTTGAATCCAGACTTTTTCGGATCAAGCAAGTCTTGCCCAACACTAACTTCGGCGCTAACCCACTTGTTTTTGGAGTTAGCGCCGAAAT
>JAGABX010000046.1 GCA_017614395.1 Eubacterium sp. | reverse complement strand
TTGTATCGGGAGCCATGGCAGAGAGAACCAAGTTCCTCAGTTACTGTGTTTATTCGGCAGTGATTTCGGCACTGATCTATCCGATCGAGGCTCACTGGATCTGGGGCGGCGGCTGGCTGGCTGAGATGGGATTTCATGATTTTGCAGGGTCATGCGCAATCCATATGGTCGGCGGTATCGCGGCGTTAGTCGGTGCAATCATGGTCGGACCGCGTATCGGAAAGTTTGAAAGAGATAAATCAGGTAAGGTAACAAAGGTTAACGCATTCCCCGGTCACAACCTCGTGATCGGCGCGCTGGGAGTATTCATTCTCTGGCTCGGCTGGTACGGATTCAACGGTGCGGCCTGTACCACCATGGAACAGCTTGCATCCGTATTCGTAACAACGACAATTGCTCCTTCGGTTGCGACGGTTGTATGTATGGTATTTACATGGATTCGATATGGTAAACCGGATGTTTCAATGTGTCTGAACGCGTCACTTGCAGGATTGGTAGCGATCACCGCCCCCTGTGATGTTACGGATGCATCCGGCTCCATTGCAATCGGTGCTGTAGCCGGATTGCTGGTAATTTTCGGTGTATGGCTCCTTGATTACAAGCTTCATGTTGATGATCCGGTCGGTGCCGTTGCGGTTCATATGATGAATGGTATCTGGGGAACAATTGCTACCGGACTTTTTGCAACAGCAAGCGCTCCGGGATTTGAGCTTGCCGGAATCAAGGAAGGACTGTTTTACGGTGGAGGATTCGAACAGCTCGGTATCCAGCTGATTGGATTTTTGAGCGTTGCTGCGTGGGCGGCTATCGGAATGCTGATAGTATTTGCAATCATAAAACTGATATTCGGCCTCAGAGTCAGTGAAGAAGAGGAGCTCGAAGGTCTCGACCTGACTGAGCACGGTCTTGCAAGCGCATATTCAGGATTTTCCATCATGGATGTTTCTGCCGGCGGAATGACGGCAAACGAGAATACAAACCTCGGTGTTTCGGAATATGAGAATGCCAGTGAGGCTATGAGAAACGCGTCGGTACAGGTAGAGAATGTCGCGAAGACTCTCGAAGGGACTATTCCGGATACGGGCATTTACAAGGTTGTTATCATAACCAAGCTGTCGCGGTATGACCGGATGAAGAGAGCGCTGAATGCACTCGGTGTCACCGGTATTACGGTAACGCAGGTCAGTGGTTGCGGTATCCAGAAGGGAGCCGGCGAGATGTATCGTGGAGTCGAGATGGATATGACGCTCCTGCCGAAAATCAAGCTGGAGGTTGTTGTGAGTGGCATACCGGTCGACAGCGTAATAGAAGCTGCGAAGAAAACTCTCTATACCGGAAAGATCGGAGACGGAAAGGTATTCGTATATCCTGTCAGCCGCGTAGTCAAGATCCGTACCGGAGAGGAGGATTTTGCGGCATTGCAGGATGTTGAGTAAAAAAACTCTTGACATTACAAAAAAAGTCTGATATACTCGGTTTCAAATTATAGAATAAACCGATGAGGAAGAGTGAGTAGATTCCGTAAAGGTTCGACAGTGAGAGTCACGGGCGGAGTGATCGTGACATGAAAAACGGGATTGAATGGACTTCCGAGGGCGACCTGAAAGCATTCATGTGAGTATGGGAGACGGAGTTGGAATCTCCGTTATCAAAATTCAGCATATGACTGTATGCGTTGAGTGGATGGTTTCAGACCGTCAAGCCGGGTGGCACCGCAGGAGAATATGTTTATTCCTGTCCCAGCAGTAATTATTAATATTACTGTTGGGGCAGTTTTTTGTTGCAGCTACGTATTACAAGGAGTCTCACAGGTGAGCAGGATTGATTTATCTGCAAAATTACTCTGACAGTATAATCACTACAAGGAGGAAAAACCAATGATCAAAGAAGCAATTGAAAGAATCGTAAACAAGGAAGATTTAAGCTATGACGAGGCCTATGCCGTGATGAACGAGATAATGAGCGGTGAGACAACACCGACACAGAACGCGGCTTTTCTGGCGGCTCTGTCGACTAAGAGTGCCAGGGCAGAAACAACAGATGAGATCGCAGGCTGCGCAACGGCTATGCGTGATCATGCTACCCGCGTGGAGACAGGCATGGAGGTGCTTGAGATAGTAGGTACTGGCGGCGACGGAGCACAAAGCTTCAACATCTCCACTACATCGGCACTGGTCGCAGCAACAGCAGGCATCAAGGTCGCAAAGCACGGAAACCGCGCCGCTTCATCAAAATGCGGAACAGCGGACTGCCTCGAGGCTCTCGGTGTAAATATCGATCAGAGCCCGGAAAAATGCATAGAGCTCCTGAACGAAGTCGGCATGTGCTTTTTCTTCGCGCAGAAATACCATACATCGATGAAGTATGTCGGAGCAATCCGCAAGGAACTCGGTTTCAGAACGGTGTTTAACATCCTCGGTCCCCTGACCAACCCGGCAATGCCGTCGATGCAGCTCCTCGGAGTTTATGACGAGTATCTCGTTGAACCTCTCGCGCAGGTATTGATCAATCTCGGAGTTAAAAAGGGCATGGTTGTCTATGGCAAGGACAAGCTGGACGAGATATCAACGAGCGCGGCTACGAAAATCTGTGAGATCAATGACGGATGGTACAGAACAACGGAAATATGCCCGGAGGATTTCGGAATCAAACGCTGTACAAAGGATGATCTGAAAGGTGGCTCGCCGGAGGAAAATGCGGCTATAACGAAAGCAATCCTCTCCGGAGAGAAAGGCCCAAAGAGAGACGCCGTACTCATGAATGCCGGCGCAGCGCTCCTAATCGGAGGCAAGGCAGAGACATTCGCGGACGGTGTGAAACTGGCCGGAGAAATTTTGGACAGTAAAAAGGGACTGCAAACACTTGAAAGGTTTATAGAGGTGAGCAATCGATGAAAACATTTCCGTCAACTGAACAAATCCGGGAGTATAAAAAAAACGGTGACTACGACATAGTACCGGTTGCATGCGAGATTCTGTCGGATTTTATCACGCCGATCGAGGCAATGCGCAAACTGCAGAACATATCAACACATTGCTTTATGCTAGAGAGTGCGCAGGCGAGTGAGCAATGGGGCAGATACACTTTTTTGGGATTCGATCCGAAGCTTGACATCACATGTATTGACGGGCATCTCGAGGCCGGAGATCTGATCAGTTCCGATACTGAGAACCCCTCTGATTTCCTGCGAAACATACTGAAAAAGTATCGCAGTCCGCGGATTTCGGAGTTGCCGCCCTTTACAGGCGGACTGGTAGGTTATTTTTCATTTGATTATATAAACTACAGCGAACCGACAATCAAACGCGATGTTGTTGATGAGGAAGAATTCCGCGATTTCGATCTGATGCTTTTTGATAAAGTGATCGCATTTGACAATCTCAGACAGAAAATAATTCTGATAGCGAACATGTCCCTGTCTGATGTAGAAACGGGATATAATCGTGCGGTTGTTGAATTGCAGCATATGGAACAACTGCTGAAAACAGGAGAGAAAAAGAAGGACTACCACGGAAAAATGACCGGCGGGGTGCAGACACTTTTTACTGAAAAAGAATACTGTCATATGGTCGAAAAAGCAAAAGAATACATCCGTGAGGGCGATATTTTTCAAATTGTGCTGTCAAACCGTTTGTGTGCTCCGTTTGAGGGAAGCCTGCTGAATACTTACAGGATGCTCCGAACGATCAATCCGTCACCGTATATGTTTTATTTTTCGGGAACGGATGTTGAGGTAGCAGGCGCATCACCGGAGACGTTAGTGAAGTTAGAGGATGGAATTCTGCGCACATTTCCGTTAGCGGGTACGAGACCGCGCGGCGCAACAAGCGAGGAGGATCAGCGGCTGGAAACGGAGCTGCTTGCTGATGAGAAGGAATTAGCTGAGCATAATATGCTGGTCGATCTCGGGCGAAACGATTTGGGGCGTATTTCAAAATTCGGTACCGTGGAGGTGGAAAATCTCAGAAGCGTTGAGCGTTTTTCACATGTTATGCATATCGGCTCGACAGTTCGGGGAGAGATTTCCGATGACAAGGATGCCCTGTCTGCCATAGAGGCGGTACTGCCCGCGGGGACACTCTCAGGTGCACCGAAAATCCGTGCCTGCCAGTTGATAGGTGAACTGGAAAACAACAAACGTGGTATCTATGGCGGCGCGATAGGTTATATTGACTTTACCGGCAACATGGATACATGCATTGCCATTCGTATCGCATACAAGAAAAACGGAAAGGTATTTGTCAGAAGCGGTGCCGGAATTGTCGCGGACAGTGTTCCGAAGATGGAATATCAGGAATCCCTGAACAAGGCGCGGGCGGTTTTGAATGCGCTCGAGCAGGCAGATGAAATGAACCGGGAATAATGCATTGCAGTCAGATGATTTATAACGGTCAGCTGACTTATAACAAGAAAGAGCGGTGAAAACTATGGTTTTACTGATTGATAATTATGACAGTTTTTCCTATAACCTGTATCAGATGATCGGATCAATCGAACCGAATATACAGGTAATAAGGAATGACGGGATGACGGTAGGTCAGGTCAGGGAATTGCATCCGACACAGATAATACTGTCACCCGGACCGGGAAGGCCATCAGATGCCGGCATATGTATAGATGTTGTAAAGGAGCTGGCAGGAGAATTCCCGATCCTCGGTGTCTGTCTCGGACATCAGTCGATATGCGAGGCGTACGGCGGAGTGGTAGGATATGCGAAGAGGCTGATGCATGGGAAACAATCAACTGCAAAATTAGATACTGCATGTCCGATATTTGCCGGGTGTCCGTCAGAAACACCGGTCGGACGATACCACTCACTGGCTGCAGATGAAAAAACTCTTCCCCGCGAACTGAAGGTGGTGGCAAAAACCGTTGAAGGCGAGATCATGGCTGTGTGTGATGAAAAAAAAGCGGTTTACGGGCTGCAGTTTCATCCTGAATCAATCCTGACACCGGAGGGAGAGAGGATGCTGCGGAACTTTTTGCAGGAGGGGCAGCGCTGGCGCGCCGGCCTGCATGATTCCAGTGACTACGGATTATGAATAAGGAGCGCGTTATGAATATATTGGAGCGTATCGGCGCCTATGCAGCGGAACGTGTAGAGGCGGCGAAACAAAAAGTGAGCCCGGAGAGAATCGAGGAGCAGGCGTTTTCGCTCCCTGTCGGTGAGCATCTTTTTAAAAAGGCTCTGAATACCGAAGAATTATCATTTATATGTGAGTGTAAAAAAGCATCTCCGTCCAAAGGTGTGATAGCGGAGGATTTTCCGTACCTGGAAATTGCGAAGGACTATGAAACCGCCGGTGCTGATGCGATTTCAGTGCTCACTGAACCGAAATGGTTTATGGGACACGATTCGTATCTGAAGGAAATTGCGGGCGAGGTCGGTATTCCGGTTCTCAGGAAAGACTTCACTGTGGATCCGTATATGATTTACGAGGCGAAGGTTCTGGGCGCTTCCGCGGTGCTGCTGATCGTGGCCATACTGACAGCTTCGCAATTGGAGGATTATTTGGGTGTATGTAAAAAGTTAGGGCTCGATGCGATAGTTGAGGCACATGACGAGCACGAGGTTGATGCAGCGCTCACGGCAGGTGCTGAGATAATAGGCGTCAACAACAGAAATCTGAAGGATTTTTCCGTAGATACAAATACAAGCGCCAGACTCAGAAAAATGATCCCCGATGACGTGATCTATGTATCGGAGAGTGGCATCAGTACAGCTGAGGACGTGAAAGCTGTAGTCGCGATGGGAGCCGATGCCGTTCTCGTCGGGGAGGCTCTGATGCGGGCGGAGGACAAGTCCGCTAAACTTCGGGAATTTCGTGCAGTTGACAACAGGTAGCATAGTGGATATAATCCCGTCTTTGACAGTCTTTTTAGTACAATAACGCCGCAGGTGCCGTATTTTCGGCATCCGCGGCGTTGACTTGCTCGTTATGAAATATAGTATTATTTATCTCCCCTTGCTTTTTTTCTGTATTGATCTCATCTC
>JAGABX010000045.1 GCA_017614395.1 Eubacterium sp. | reverse complement strand
CAGGGCTATGATGATCGCAATCATACCGGGCTGGAGAATGATCATCAACAATGTTACCACAACGAGTGTAGGGATCGAACCGATCACATCAATGATCCGCTGCATGATAATGTCGGTCATGCCTCCGAAATATCCGGAAATAATTCCGTAATTCATTCCGATGATCAGATTGATGATGGTTGAAACCGCGGCGATCACGAGCGATATCCTGAGCCCCATGAAACATCTCGAAAACAGATCACGTCCCAGCGAATCCGTTCCAAACCAGTGTTCGGCAGAAGGAGCGAGATTAACCGCATTCAAATTCTGCTCAACAAAATCCAAGCCCACCAAAGGCAAGATGATCGATCCGAGCACCAATACTGTCAATATAACCAGTCCGACAATATTCAGTTTTTTAGAGAAAAAGCGTTTCGCAAAATCATGTTTTCCTCCGGATACATCTTCCGCCTGTTTCCATGTTGATACATCCTGGGGATGAAACACAAAATCCTCTGCCGTCGGGGTATATGATTCGTTCATGTAAAACCCTCCTCAATACTTGTATGATTATCTGACTGATCCCATCCGGTTGCCGAAACATTTCCGTAACACTACGCCTTACTTTTTCCGGTCAGGCGAACTCTGGGATCGATAACACAGTACAGAATATCCACGATCAGCATCACTACAATGTAAATCAGTGAATAAATAAAACTCAGTCCGATCACGACATTGTAATCATTCGCCGTAATCGCATCCGTCAACAGCTGACCGATTCCCTGAATGGAAAACATCTGCTCTATAACGAGCGATCCCGTGAGCAATCCAACCAGCAATGTTCCCATTGTTGTTATGACAGGTATCAGTGAATTCCTGATAATGTAACGCATAATAATCGTACTGCGTTTCAGCCCCTGACAACGGGCCAGCAGAACATAATCCGATTTCATGACATCATCCGATTCAGCCTTTGAGAATCTCGCTACGATCGCAATAACAGGCAATGACAGCGCGACTACCGGCATAATAGATGAAATGACCGGGTGCCTGTAATCGTACAACAGCGGCAACCATTCAAGCTTGTATCCAAACAACAGACTGAAAAGCATCGCCGCCAGATATGACGGAGCCGCAATTCCTAAAATAGTAAAGAAATGATAAATAAAATTCATCCATTTCTTTTTGAAAAAGGAAGTGAGGAATCCTAAAAGCAAACCGAAAATCGTACCGACCAGCATCGCAGCAAAACCAATCGCCATCGTTACCGGAAAACGGGTTTTTATAAGTGTTGTGATCGGTGTATCCTGCGACAGCGAATAACTGACTCCCAGGTCTCCCTTGCACATATTCACAATATAGGTAAAGAATCGTTCCACAACCGGTTTGTCGAGACCGTATTTTTCATTCAATACCTCTATCTGTTCGGGACTGAGTTTCGCGTCATTGAACGGCGAACCCGGCATAAACTGCAACAGCAAAAACAATACGAACAGTATCACAAGTAAAGTCGCTATTGATATCAGAATTCGCTTTACTAAATATCGTGCCATCAGTCTCTCCTTTCCAAGCTCTCTATGACGATTCCGCTGCTGGTAGGTGTCAGGTCAAAACCCGCATATTCCGGCGTCACCAGATAACAAACTTCATCACTGTACACCGGTACCTCCACGGCATCCTCCATCAGGATATCCTCTATCCGGTGGAGCGTTTTGTTTCTTTCATCCGGATTACTGACCATCTCCGAAGTATTGCATTTCTCCAGCAACTCATCCACCGTCGGATTGGAATATCCGCCCTCTCCGTGAGAACCTGTCTTGAACATATTGAAAAACGCTGTCGGATCCACATAGTCAGCCGCCCAGCCGGCAAACAACATATCATGCTCTGCCTTGGATGTAGCTAAAACCCAATCCTTCGATTGCATGACGTTATATTTAATCTTGAGACCGGGCAGTGTTTTTTCCCATTCCTGTTTTATTATTTCACAAATATCTTTTTTTGTGGAGTCTAAGGCCAACTCCAATTCCACCTTGTCCGTTCCCAGTTCTTTTAATCCCTGCTCCCATTCCTTTTTTGCCAGCTCAGGTGAATAATTCGCATCATCATCATACCGATGATCGTCGGCGGAAAAATCCGTACCGTCCGTTTCCATGTAATAGTTTTTCGGGCTTATGCGGTTTAACGAAACAGCACCCGCGCGAATAACATTTTTCACAATTCCTTCCCTGTCAACATCCAGGGACAGTGCCCTGCGGATATGCTTGTTTTTTACAGCCGATTTGTCCAGATTTCCGAAAATGATATACTGACTGTTCGCATATTCGATATCAATCATATTATCATTTTCACCCAGCCAACTCACCACATTTCCATTTATTACCGTATTATCAAACATTCCAGTTAAAAAGCACATGACACCCTGCTGGTTGTTACCGACAACCCGGAGATTAATCTCCACAGGAAGTTTGTCCGACGGGTCAAAATAATACGGATTTTTTTTGTAACCGATCTGCACAGCCAACGGCTCATACTGATCCACCATGTAAGCGCCGCAGCTGAGTATTGTATCCACCGATGTCGCATACTCTCCTGCGCATTCTTCATAAAAATCCTCGTTACAGGGCGAAAACAACGGTTGCGTCAGCAGTGACAAAAAATACGGACACGGCTGTTCCAGCTCAACGATAAACGTTTTGTCATCCGGTGCAGATACGCCGAGTTCCTCCGTTTTGCATTCTCCCATGTTTATCCCGGCCGCATTTTTTATCGTGCATGAATCAGTCATCAGGAAAACCATGCTACTCCCCGTATCCGGATCAACTGCTCTCCGAAACGCAAACACAAAATCCGCGGCCGTCAGAGGTCTGCCATCACTCCATTTTAACCCGTCTCTTAAGCGGAACGTATAGGTCAGTTTATCCTCCGACAGCTCATAACTCTCTGCCAACGCAGGCAAAATCTCATTCTTTTTATTATAGGCATATAATGTGCTCACATACAGACAGACCGACCTGGTCGACAGGGTGTCCATTGCCAGTTGCGGATCCATAGTGGCCGGCGAACCGGAAATCGTCATGCTAAACGAATTTGACGCCTCCCCGATTTCCGCCCCGCAACCGCTCACCATCAGCATCGCGGCACAGAGCACCATAGAAATTATTCTTCTCATGATTTTCCCCAATCATCAAACTCCCGTTCCGTGCACCAAACATGGTGCGTTTCCGTTACCTGCTGCCAGGCGCCCTTTTCATAATCAATCCCGGACTCCTCGTAACGATAACGGTGTTTGTTCTCCCCCTGGAGAATCGGATTCAGCCTTGGAATTGCCGCTAACAGGCTTTTTGTATAAGGATGAATCGGATTCGCAAAAATCTCCTCCGACTCTCCTATTTCGAGCATGTGTCCCAAATGCAGGACTCCGATCCGGTCAGACAGATAACGAACCATGGACAGATCATGTGAAATAAACAAAAACGCAGTGCCTGTCTCCTTGCGAATTTCACGGAGCATATTAACAACCTGCGCCTGAACCGATGCATCCAATGCTGCTATACACTCATCAGCGATGATCAGCTCGGGATCGGAAACCAGCGCTCTCGCAATCCCTATTCTCTGGCGCTGTCCTCCGGAGAAATTTCCGGGGTAACGTCCCATGTATGCAGGCGGAATTCCGACTCGTTCCAGGATGCGAGTGATCTTTTCCGTCCGTTCCTCTGCGTTCTTGCATAGCTTCAACACATCCAAGGCCTCGCCTATGATCTCCCCGACTGATTTTTTCGGATTAAGCGACGACATTGGATCCTGAAATATCATCTGAATGCGTGGATCCGGTTTGCCTGTCAACCGTTTCCCATGAAAAAGTATCTCTCCCGAACTCGGCCTGTTCAACCCGATCACGCATTTCCCGATGGTGGATTTTCCGCTGCCGGATTCACCGACCAGACCGAATATCTCACCGTTTTTCATCTCAAATGATATATGCTCAGATGCCTTGACTCTGCGCTTGCCGATGTCAAAATACATGCACAGGTCATTGATCTGAAGGAGAGTCTCATTCCGGTTTTCCGACATAGTCCCTGCCCTCCTTTTTCATACGCTCTATTCTCTCACGCAAGCCTTCCGGCATCTCCACTTTCGGCGCTCGCTCATCCGCCAGCCATGTGGCCGCATAATGATTTGTCCCAACCTGAAAAAGTGGTGGTTCCGCTTTGAAATCGACCTCCATCGCATACGGGTTACGTGGTGCAAAAGCATCTCCGACAATCTCGTGCGCAAGGTTAGGCGGCGTCCCCGGTATGGAATACAATTCCCCTTCATCCTCTCCGGATTCCGGCACGGCCGACAACAATCCCCATGTATACGGGTGTCTCGGGTCATAGAAAATATCAAACACGGTGCCTATTTCTATGATCCTTCCGGCATACATAACTCCGACATAATCTGCCACACGGGCAACCACTCCCATGTTGTGCGTGATAAATATAACAGAAAGCCCACGCGAGCGCTGAATCCTCTGCAACAGATCCAGAATCTGATCCTGGATCGTCACATCCAACGCCGTCGTAGGCTCATCACATATCAATATTTCCGGGTCGCATGACAACGAGATCGCGATCACGATACGCTGGCGCATACCTCCGGAGAGCTGATGCGGATAGGAGGCATATGTTCTCTCCGGATCCGTAATTCCCACCTCACGCAGCAGCTCGATCGCGCGAGAGTACGCCTGCTTTTTATCAGCATTTCCATGCGTGCGTATCGCAAGCGATAGCTGGCGTCCGACCGTCATTGTAGGATTGAGCGAGGTCATCGGATCCTGGAAAACCATCGCAATGGTGGAACCGTTAATATGGGAATAACGCCACGCATCAGGTTTCTCAAGAAGAGATATTTTCTTCTCACTTTTCAGCGGAGAATTCTCGCCCGGATAATAATACACCTCGCCGGAATTTATAACCGCGTTATCGGGCAGGATTCCGAGGATGGTTTTCGTGCTGATGCTTTTTCCGCATCCTGACTCACCAACCAGCGATAAAACCTCGTTCTCCCGCAACACAAAACTGACACCCCGTATGGCGTGCACATCACCTGTCGCCATACGGAATGTAATATCCAAATCCTTTACCTCCAGCACAACACGTGCCTGATCTGACATTTTTAATCCCCTTTCGCAGTGTATCTTTTTTTGTATAAGTCTGCCTGCCTGTCACGCCTCTTCCCGGTATTCCTTTACCTTTTTGAATTCATCCAATACAGACTGGTCAGGAGCCTTCGTCAGGAGACTGACAATAATGATTGCAAACATACTCAGGAAGAATCCGATCAGCAATGAATACAATCCTGTTTTCGCATAAAAAGTTTCTCCTCCAAACGGAATGTAATCCCAGAAAACCACAAATGCTCCACCGGTGATTATACCCGCAATCGCTCCCGGCAGATTTGTCCTCTTCCAAAACAGCGACAGGACAACTAACGGCCCGAACGCGGCACCGAGTCCCGCCCAGGCATCCGACACCAGGTTCATGACTGACGAGTTCGGATCCCATGCTATGACGATTGCTATGATTGCAACAACAAACACTGTTATACGACTGACGATCAGAACCTTTTTATCAGGAGCGTCCTTTTTAATCAGGTTCTTGAAAATATCCTTTGACACGGCCGAGGCGCATACCAGCAGCTGCGAATCCGCTGTCGACATGATGGCGGCGAGGATCCCACATAAAAAGATTCCGCCGATGAAAATCATTACTCCGTTATCTGCAAATACCTTCTGGATCATCTCGATAAATACATTTTCCGCATCCTCGAGTCCCGGTATGTATCCGCGACCGAGTATTCCGATAATGCAGGCAGCGCCGAGCGAAATGAGTACCCATACCGTTGCAATAACCGTTGACTTTTTAATCTCCTTCTCGTTTTTCACCGCCATGAAACGAACGAGTATGTGAGGCATGCCGCAGTAGCCGAAGCCCCATGCGAGGTCGGAAAGGATCGAGGTCAGCGGATAGGGCTGTCCCTCTGCATAGAGAATATTCAGATAATCCGGGTCCGCTACACCACCGGCGGTTAACGCGCCCATAACGTCTCCTCCCATAGCCATGTATGCGAGTATGGGTACCGTGAGAAGTCCGATGAACATCAGCGCTCCCTGAACGAAGTCTGTTTTGCATACCGCGAGAAAGCCACCCATGAAGGTGTATGCGAGAATTACAACCGCTCCGATCACCATGGCAATATGATAATCCAAACCGAATACTCTGTTAAAAAGTTTCCCGCCCGATGCCAGCGCCGATGCAGTGTAAACAAGGAAAAAGACGGTAATAACGATCGATGAAATCGTCATCAGTATTTTCTTCCTGTCATGAAAACGGTTCGAGAAAAACTCCGGAAGCGTCATGGAATTACCCGCCACAATAGTATAACGGCGGAGCGGTTTGGCAATGAAAACCCAGTTCAAAACAGTTCCGATAAACAGACCGATCGCGATCCATACGCGTCCGGTTCCGCCGATATAGATGGAGCCCGGAAGTCCCATCAGGAGCCATCCGCTCATGTCGGAGGCCTGAGCCGAAAGGGCTGCCACCCAGCCACTCAGTCCACGGCCACCAAGGAAATAATCCTCCGTCGTGTTTGTTTTTTTCATCTGATAGACACCGATACAGATCATCATGACGATATAACAGCCAAACGCTATCAGTGTCAGGATACCTCTGGATGAAAATGATTCAACCATTTTTGTTTCTCCTCTCAAAGATCATCTATTTGTGGCTTCGCACGCATGCTCCGTCGAAGTATCAGCTTGCCCGGGCGAAACGCGCGCACTGCAAAACCGAAATTCATTCTACCATATTATCATAAAAAAAGCAAGCAAAAAAGGAGCCTCACTCAATGTGAAGCCCCTTTGGATCATTAAATGTTATCTGATCAGGAAACCGAAATCATTCTGCCACTGCGCAAACGCTCTCTGCTGCTGCTCACGCTGCACATTATCACGCTGTGTCTGTGTGTTCTGAGGATTCTCGAGATTCTGTACAATTTCGTTGCGCGTTTCCGCATTAATATTGTTGTTTGAATCCTCTGAAAATGCAGTTTCTATCTCACCCATCTGTCTCTCGACACGATCCGCTCGATTGATATTTTTTGCCATATCATTGTCGGTTTTGGTCAGAGACTGTTGTTTCTCAGCGAGTTTCTCCTCGCGGTTCTCTATTTCGGTTTTATAATCATTCTGCGAGATCTCTCCGCGCTGCGCCATCTGTTGAAGCTGAGCATTTGTATAGCCTGCAAAGTTGGTAATATTCTGTTTGCGAGCCTCATCATCCTGTTGCTGTTTCTGCTCATCTATACGACGGTCATTACGCTCATCAGACTTCTTCTGATCGGTCTGACGGATTTCCTTTTTCTCGGTGTCTAATTCCTTCTGCACCTGCTCCTTGATCTTCTCACGAACCTTTTTCTGCTCCTCTACACGTTGTTTGGTGGCGTTAGTGTCATCCTTTTTCTGATTGAGGGCATTGGTTCTCTGATCCTTCTCGTCCTGTTTCTGAATGGCGGCCGCCTTTTCATTCTGCT
>JAGABX010000044.1 GCA_017614395.1 Eubacterium sp. | reverse complement strand
AGCCGGCATTGACCTCCTTGACGTCGTCCTTGAAACGTTTGAGTGATGCCAGCGCACCCTCAAATATCTGCTCACCCTCACGTGAAATGCGTACCGAGCAGCCTCTCTCGATAGTTCCGTCAAGCACATAGGAACCTGCGATAGTTCCCACACCTGAAGCCTTGAACAACTGACGTATCTCTGCGTGAGCGATAACTTTTTCCTCATAGATAGGCTCAAGCATGCCCTTCATAGCGCTCTCGACATCCTCTATCGCGTTATAGATTACGCTATAAGTCCGGACATCGACATTCTCGCGTTCTGCAGTTTCCTTCGCCTGATTATCCATACGCACATTGAATCCGATGATGATCGCATTGGACGCGCTCGCCAACGACACATCCGACTCGTTGATCATGCCGACTCCGCCATGAATGACGCGAACGGCAACCTCATCGTTGGAGAGTTTGACCAAACTCTGCTTGACAGCCTCTACAGAACCCTGTACATCGGCCTTGATGATAATTCCGAGTTCCTTGATGTTACCTGCCTGAATCTGATCAAACAGCCCGTCGAGAGAAAGCTTCTTCGCTTTGGTATCCTCTATCAGCTTGTCCTTGCTCTGTGCAATATATGCCTGAGCAATCTGTTTTGCATCCCTGTCATTTTCCTTAACTACAAATATCTCACCTGCATCCGGCACTCCGTTCAGACCGAGAATCTCAACCGGAGTCGATGGTTTTGCCGACTTCACACGCTCGCCCTTGTGGTCGATCATCGCGCGAACCTTTCCGTATGCAGGTCCGACCGCAATATGATCTCCGACATTCAATGTACCCTTTTGAACGAGTACAGTCGCAACAGGGCCGCGTCCCTTGTCAAGCTCTGCCTCGATAACAACTCCTCTGGCGTCACGTTTCGGATTTGCTTTCAATTCAAGCACATCTGCAGTTAATACAATCATCTCAAGAAGGTTTTCGATACCTTCCTTTGTATGGGCTGAAACCGGACAGAATACAGTCTGTCCTCCCCACTCCTCAGGAACAAGCTCATACTCTGCAAGCTCCTTTTTAACCCGCTCAATGTTTGCACCCTCTTTATCAATCTTGTTGACGGCAACGATAATCTCAACTCCGGCGGCCTTTGCATGGTTTATGGCCTCAATTGTCTGAGGCATGACACCGTCGTCCGCCGCTACAACCAGAACTGCGATATCTGTTGACTGGGCGCCTCGCATACGCATGGAGGTAAACGCCTCATGTCCGGGTGTATCAAGGAATGTAATCTTCTGTCCGTTAATGCGAACCATATACGCGCCGATATGCTGCGTAATACCACCAGCCTCATGCTCTGATACATCAGTCTCCCTGATAGCATCAAGCAGGGATGTTTTTCCGTGATCGACGTGTCCCATAACGCAGACAACCGGAGGTCGTTTCTGCATTTTGGATTCATCCTCCTCGTCCTCCTTGAGGAGTTCCGCAACAACATCTACTTTTTCTTCCAATTCAACGAGGATATCGTACTCCAGAGCAATCTCCTCTGCCTCCTCATAGGAGATATCCTGATTCTGGGTAACCATGCGTCCCTGTAAAAAGAGTTTCTTGACCAATCCTGATGCCGGCATTTTCATGCGTTCGGCAAGTTCACGTATGGTGAGAACCTCAGGAATCTTGATGCTGCGGATATCATCCTCAGGCTTCTGCTCCACCTGTTTCGGACGGATAAATGCACCTGCGCGGTTCGGATCCTTTTTGGATCTTGCACGACGCATCTCGTCCTCAGATGCCTTATGATAACCGCCCCCTGTACGATTATAATCATTTTTCTGTTTTTTGCCTCGACCGCCCCTGCGTGAATCCGGTTTTCCGCCACCGTCAAACGATGGTGCCGGCGCACTGTTTGCGAAACGGTTGTTATCCCGGCCGGTACGTCCGCCCTTGTCTCCGCGTCCGCCTTTATCACGATTGTCATAGCCCTGTTTTCCGTCACCGCGTCCGCCTCTGCGGGAGTCAGATCCGGCGCGCAGATCAGCGCCTCCGTCACTGTGATATGCTCTTGTCTGCTTGCCTGTGCCGGAGAGAGACGTACCCTTAACAGTGCTTGATTTTACGGGTTTTTCTCCCGACTCCTGCTTTTTCTCCTGTTTCTTCTCAGTTTTCTTCGGAGTGCTTTCAGTTTCGGTTATCTCCGGTTCCTTCTTCGGCTCTTCTTTTTTGACCGTTTTTTCCTCAGTCTTTTTCGCTGCGGGTTTTTTGACTTCCTTTTTAACCTCTTTAGCCGCTGCCCCCTCAACCTCATGACCTTCAAAAGGAATCAGACCTTTCTGGTAAGAAACCATCAGGAAGGGAATGGCATCACCCTCTATACTCGACTGAACGCTCTTGACCTCGTAGCCGTTCGCGTTTAAGTATGCAACTATATCTGACCCCTTTATCTGTTTATTCTGTTGCTGCATACTGCGAGCAATCTCATAAATCCTCATTTTTGCCATGCTGTGTTACCTCCCCAATGATTTTTTTCCGGATGGCTCCGGCAAATCCTTCATCTATGACCGCCAATGAAGCGCGTTCCTTTTTACCTAACGAATGTCCGAGTGTTTCCTTGTCAGATAGGATATAGATCGGCACTTTATAAAAAGTACACGAATCGTTGAATTTCTTTTTCGTGCCGGCCGATGCGTCCGCAGCGACAATTACCAAACACGCTCGTCCCTCACGTATTGCGCGCTCTGTCATGAATTCACCGCTGACAACCTTGCCCGCTCGCATCGCCAGTCCCAGGCTCCCTAAAAAGTTACCCAGCTGTGTTTCTTTCCCCAAATTTCTGCTCCAGTTTTTTATATTGTTCCTGTTTTATTTCTCTGCGAAACGTCCTGTTTAATGCGCGTTTGTTTATGACTTTTTGTAAACACATTTCATCATCACAGATATATGCGCCGCGACCGGGCAAGCTTTGTCTTTCATCTAAAATCACTTCCCCGTCAGCGATACAAACTATTCGCAGTAATTCCTTTTTATCCTTTTTACACCTGCAACCGATACAGGTTCGTTCGGGTATTCGTCCGCTTCCCATCAATATGCCTGCGATTCACTCTTGATATCAATCTTGAATTTAGTCAAACGAGCAGCTAATTTGGCATTCAAGCCTTCCTTGCCAATCGCCAATGAAAGCTGATAGTCAGGCACAACCACCTCCGCTTTTCTCTCGTTTTCGTTCTCCTCAACAGTGACGCGTACTACCTTGGACGGACTGAGCGCATTTTCAATAAATATTGTGGGATCCTCACTCCACTCAACTATATCAATCTTTTCACCGCGAAGCTCGTCAACAACAGCCTCCACGCGCTCGCCGTTTACACCCACGCATGCTCCGACGGCATCCACATCCGGATCATAACTGGTCACGGCAATCTTGGAACGAACGCCCGGCTCACGGGAGATGCTTTTTATCTCAACTGTGCCATCCTGGATCTCAGCAACCTCATTTTTGAAAAGGTGTTTTACAAATCCCTCATCACTGCGGGAAATAATCACGCGAATAACACCCTTAGGCGTCTCACGAACACCCTTAACATAGACCTTAATTCTCTCGTTTATTCGGAACTCCTCACCTTCAACCTGTTCCTGCGGAGTCAGGAGCGCGTCAACCTTACCGATATTGACAGTGTAGACTCCGTTGTTGTACCGCTGAACTGTTCCGGTAATGATGTTATGCTCGGTTGTCTCATACTGATTCTGAAGTATTCTTTTCTCCTCTTCGCGGATTTTCTGAACAACAACCTGTTTTGCCTGCTGTGTGGCAATCCGTCCGAAGTTTTTCGGTGTTACCTCAACGGATACAGTATCACCGAGCTTGCTTTCCGGGAATTTAAGTTCAGCCTCAGCCTGTGATATTTCCTGTGAATCATCCTGGACATTCTCTACAACGGTTTTCTCCATATATACGTGGAATTCACCCGTCTGACGATCCATATCAACACGAACATTCTCGATACTGTTTTTCTTGGCCTCAACGCCGTCGCCTTTTCCGAACTCCCTCTTGCATGCCATGACAAGCGAGCTTTCTATGGCTTCAAAAAGCGTCTCCTTATCGATTTCTTTTTCCTTGGCCAGTTCCTCGATAGCACTGATAAATTCGCTTCTTGAATCGACAGCCTCTTCTTTTTTCTTTGCCATGATATCCTCCTGTAGTTTTGCAAATAATAATTATCAAAAATCTATCCACAGATGTATTGACGCTATATCGGTTCGCGGGAAAGTCATTTCATTTTCATCCCAGCCGACCGTAACAGTATCCGTATCCTCATCATATGCCCGAAGTATACCGACGAACTCCTTAGCTGACAGTTTCTTGCCGTTATCCTCATATGATATGGGTTTAAAAAGTTTGAACTCAACATCCTTCCCGATGCTTTTTAAAAAGTGATCGGGCTTCGTGAGCGCTCTCGTGAGTCCCGGAGAACTGACCTCCAGAGTATATGCTGTTTTAATGAAATCCCGTTCCTCATCTATGAGCTCGCTCAACTCACGGCAGACCATGGCGGTATCATCAGATGTAACTCCGCCCTCCTTGTCAATATAAACACGGAGAATCTGTCCCCCGCCCTCCTTCAGCATTTCCACATCGTATAATTCAAAACCATGCCTTTCAAGTATGGGCGTAACGAGAGTTTCGGTTCGCGCTTCTATATTCACCATTAACATCATTCCTTTTCAAAACAAATGAGTGGCCCCGTGAGCCACTCATCCTACAAGCTACCCAAGCCCGATTTCACGGGGTTTGACAAAATTTACAACTATCCCCGTCGAGCTGATAATAGTCCGTAGGGGAATCGAACCCCTGTTTCTGCCGTGAGAGGGCAGCGTCTTAGCCGCTTGACCAACGGACCACTAACACGAACTACTATACTACACTTTTCCCAATAATGCAAGCACTTTTTTACATTTTTTGGAAAACTTTTCGGAAAATACCGTGATTTTTGTAATATATCACTGCATTAAGTCCAATAATGACATCTGATCGTCTAAAGGAATATTACCGAGTATTCCCAATTCACGCAGCTTATCAATCGTTGTCTGGCTGACATGCGTGCGATCCTTGAAATTTTTGCAGGAACTGAACGGACCATCCTTTACGGCATCTGCTATTGATTCCGCCGCCGAATCGGCAACACCGTTAATCGACATCAGTGACGGCATCAAACGTCCGTCATCAGTCAGTGTAAAAAGTTTGGCATTGACTTTTTCCAGATCAATGGGAGCAAACTCAAATCCGCGCGCATACATCTCCTGAACTATCTTCATGTCGCCGAACGAATCCTCTTCTTTTTTGGAGAGTTTTTCCTTGGCTTCATGTGACTTGGATCTTTTTTCATACTCTCTGTATTTTTGTTCAAGCTGATGTCTGCCCATGCACATCAGCTCGTAATCAAAAGCCTTTGCCCTGATAGAGAAAAACGCCGCGTAATATGCGAGAGGGTGATAAACCTTGAACCACGCAATCCTGAACGCCATCATAACATAAGCAACGGCATGAGCCTTCGGGAACATATATTTAATTTTCTCGCAGGACTCAATATACCATTCAGGAACGCCGCAATCCAGCATGTTTTTGCTCCAGTCCGGCCATTCCTTTACCTTGCCCTTCGCCACCTTGCCCTTGCGGACTGCCTCCATGATATTGAAGGCGAGACTGTTTTCCACTCCGGCATATATCAAATAAGTCATGATATCATCCCTGGTACATATTGCTGTCGAAAGTGTGCAGTCGCCCTTTTTGATGTAGTACTGCGCATTATTCAGCCACACATCGGTCCCGTGTGAAAGCCCGGATATGCGAACCAGATCCGAGAAATTTTTCGGCTTGGTATCCTTGAGCATCTGCATGACAAAATCGGTGCCCATCTCCGGCACGCCTAAACATCCCAGATCCGCCCCCATCAACTCACCGGAGTCGATTCCTAGTGCCTCGGTCCCCTCGAATAGCGACAAAACTTTTTCATCATCCAAAGGAATGGCCTGAGCATCAACACCCGTTATATCCTCGAGCATGCGGATCATTGTAGGATCATCGTGCCCGAGTATATCGAGTTTCAGGAGATTCGAATCTATCTTGTGATAATCGTAATGTGTCGTTATTATCGGTATATCCTTGTTTGCCGGGTGCTGTACCGGTGTAAATACATTTATATCCCAGCCGAGCGGCAAAACAACAATCCCGCCCGGATGCTGACCGGTCGAGTTTTTAACGCCGCTGACTCCCTCAACGAGACGGTCATATTCCTCAGGACGTTTGTGAATATGTTTTTCATCGAAAAAGTTTTTTACATATCCGTACGCAGTCTTGTCGGCAATAGTGCCTACGGTTCCGGCACGGTACGTCTGCCCGTCGCCGAATATGACCTCTGTGTAGGCGTGAGCCTTCGACTGATATTCTCCGGAAAAATTCAAGTCAATATCCGGCTCTTTATCTCCCTTGAAACCGAGGAAAGTCTCAAACGGAATATCATGTCCGTCACGCATCAGTGGTTTTCCGCAAACCGGACAATCCTTTGCCGGCATATCATATCCAGAACTTCCGGAATAGGATTTGACCTCCTCAGAATCAAAATCCGAATAATGGCAATTCTCACAATAATAGTGTGCAGGCAGTGGATTTACCTCGGTAATTCCGGCCATTGTCGCAACAAAGGATGAACCTACCGATCCCCTGGAACCGACGAGATAGCCGTCCTCATTTGATTTCCATACTAATTTCTGCGCAATTATATACATAACCGCAAACCCGTTGGAGATAATAGAATTCAATTCTCTCTCCAGCCTCTCGGAAACCACCTCGGGCAGTTCCTCACCATACATCTGATGCGCCTTGCGGTAACAGATTTCTCTCAGCATTTTATCGGAATCCGGAATTTCCGGTGCGCATTTATACGGGTAAACCGGTGATATTTTTTCGATCCTGTCAGCAATATCAACCGTATTTGCAACAACCACCTCAAATGCTTTTTCCTCGCCGAGATACGAGAATTCTTCCAGCATCTCATCAGTGGTTCGCAGGTACAACGGAGGTTGCTGTTCATCTGTTATCTTTTTCCCTGCTAACAAAATCTCCCTGTAGATTTCATCCTCCGGATTTAAAAAATGCACGTCACACGTGGCGCAGACAGGTTTGTCAAGTTTTTCCCCTAGCGCGACAATCCTGCGATTTATATCACGCAGATCATCAAACGAATGAATCCTTTCATACGATTCCCGCTTGGTCGATTCGATCATAAACGCGTTGTTGTCGACCGGCTGGATCTCAAGATAATCGTAATACGATGCAATTTCCTCGATCTGATCCTCGTCACGGTCATCCAGTATTGCCTGAAAAAGCTCACCTGCTTCGCACGCGGATCCGATTATCAGTCCCTCACGCAAACGGGTAAGTTCACTTTTGGGAACACGCGGGCGACGCTGAAAATATTTCAGATGAGAATCAGAAACCAGCCTGTACAGATTAACACGTCCGACCTCATTCGCAGCCAGCACTATAGTATGATACACCGGTCTCCTCTTTGTAATCTCGACAGCCTTGTACGTCAATTCATACAATCCGTGCAGATCCGTAACACTCCGCCGTTCGAGCATGGGAATCATTTTTACAAAAATCTGAGCGGTAGCCTCTGCATCCTCAACGGCTCGGTGATGGTTTTCAAGAGATATTTTCATCTTTTTTGCAACAGCGTCCAGAGTTGCCTTTGCCATATCAGGAAAAAGCACACGCGCTATGCCAACAGTGTCAACAACCGTATAATCTGTTTCAGCACCCATCTCCGCAGCCTTGGCGCGAATAAAACTATGATCAAATGAGGCATTATGAGCAACTAAAACACTGCCCTCGCAAAACCGCATAAAATCCGGCAGGATTTCGCGGATATCCGGAGCTCCCTGCACCATATTGTCCTCAATTTTTGTCAATTCACGGATTCTCGGCGGTATAGGCATGTGCGGATCAACAAATGTTGAAAACCTGTCAACTATCTCCCCGTCAACGACCTTTACTGCCCCGATCTCTATTATTTTACATCTGGTCGGTGAAAAACCCGTAGTCTCCAAATCGAAAACGACAAATGAATCCTTCAGTGACTGGCCTTTTTCATTAAAAACCGTTTCCTCGGTATCATCAACTAAATATATCTCACAGCCGTAAATAACCTTGAAATCATCATCACCCGTGTCCTTGCATGCGCTCTCCGCATCCGGGAACGACTGGACAACCCCGTGGTCGGTTATTGCGACAGCCGGATGCCCCCATTTATGCGCGCACTTAACAAGCGCCGATGTCTCTGTCATTGCATCCGTGTCACTCATCTGGGTATGTGCATGAAGTTCAACTCTCTTGAACTCAGCTGTATCAATTCGGGGAGACCTGAAATCCTCGGCCTCACGTATACCTCTAATATCCGTCATGCGTATCTCATGATCAAATTTATCATCGGCTATTCTCCCCTTAACACGCAGAAAATGCCCTTTAGCAATAAACTCTCCGAGTGAAAACTCATTATACTCGTCATCATGCAGAAAAAGTTTGCAACGAATAGTATCGGTAAAATCAGTGATATCGAACATCAGAATTGAGAGCCCGTTTTTCAGATTATCTCGCAATTCTGTCTTTGTTACCATTCCGCATATAACAGCCTCGCCCATTCCGTCTATGAGTCCGGAGATTTCCGATATATCCCCCTCAACATTTCTTCCGTAAACCAGTCCGGGTTCGGTGACATTTTTTCGTTTGCTCTTTTTTTCTTCTTTCTTTGACTTTTTTCCGGATTTTTTTTCCGAGTTTTTTTCTGATTTTTTTTCCGGATCCTCTTCAATATTATCCGGTTTTGAATCAGCAACCGCATTTGGATCATTTTCCTTTTTTTCAACGGTTTTACCTGATTCATTTGGATCAACTACATAGAACTCATATTCGGGCAGCTTTTTGCTTCGTTTCTTCGGCGTGGCAAAACGGAAATCAACATGTATTTCGCGGCCGAACCGCCTTCTTATACATGTTTCCATGTACTTTCCCATAGCTGCGCTCCTGCCCCTGGTAACAGGTTCATCATCGCATGTGAGCAAAACCGTTGAATCGTCCTCAAACTCGACACCTTTATTGCAGAACATGTGATAATCAATAGGATAATGCTCACGGATTTCCTCAATCCACACATCCTTGTACAGATCAAATATTTCCTTCGTTGTTGATTCCTCATCAACATCGAATAATACAAAAACAACGGGTCTGTATGGCGAATTGTTGAAAATCTGTTCCGCCAATGCGCTCTCAACCCGTTCGATATCCTTGCGGGAGATGATAGACCGGCTCCGCAGATGGATTACTGCTGTATGGTTAGTGCCGGACGATACCACCTTCTCCACATCCATGTCGGAAAAAACATGATATAATCTTGTGTCCAAATCAAGTTCGGTAAATGCGTCAAAAAACTGAATCTTAGTCGATTCCATCAAATCATCCTTTCAAATATGATTTTTCTTCTGATCTTTATGATCCTCATCCGGCCGGCATCACAGGATATCTCAACGCCGGCGTAATTTACATTTTTGAGATCTCACTCTCGAGCGCGGCAAGCAACTGATCCTCCGGCAGTTTTTTCACTACCTCTCCGTGTTTGATGAGAAGTCCCTCTCCTTTTCCTCCTGCAATCCCGATGTCAGCCTCCCTGGCCTCTCCCGGACCGTTTACTACGCACCCCATCACTGCAACCTTGATGTTTTTGTCATCATAGCGGGATACCATCTCCGTAACCTGCTCAGCTAACGAGATTAAATCGATCTGTGTCCGGCCACATGTCGGGCATGAAACAACCTCTATCCCACCCTCACGGAGCCCCAGTGAACGCAGAATATCCTTTGCGACGATAACCTCCTTCACCGGATCACCCGTCAGTGAAACACGTATTGTATCTCCGATTCCCTGATTGAGGATAGCACCGAGTCCGACTGCCGATTTTATGCTCCCCTTCCAGACCGTGCCGGCCTCAGTTATGCCAACATGCAAAGGAATGTCAGTCTGCTCCGCAATCAGCTCATGCGCCCGGATTGCCATGGCTACATCTGATGATTTAATACTGATGACAAGTTTGTCCCATCCCATGGATTCAATCAGAGCAGCTTTATCAAGCGCGCTCGTAACCAAACCCTCCGCTGTGACTCCGCCGTGTTTTTCAATCAGCTCCTGTTCCAGAGAACCACTGTTAACTCCTACACGAATAGGAACACCATGTTCCCTGCAACAATCAACAACCGCCTGCACGCGATCATTACTGCCGATATTGCCGGGATTTATTCTGATTTTGTCGGCACCGTTCTCCACTGCGGCAATTGCCAGTTTATAATCAAAATGAATATCCGCAACCAACGGAATGTGTATATGTTTTTTTATTTCGGAAAAAGCCTTCGCAGCATCAATATTCGGCACTGCACACCTTATTATATCACAACCGTTTTTCTCGAGCGACAAAATCTGCGCCACAGTTGCCGATATATCCTCTGTTTTGGTGTTGGTCATCGACTGGATCGCAATCGGCCTGTTCCCTCCGATCACAACCTCGCCGATTCTGACCTCTCTGCTTTTTCTTCTCATCTTCATCTCTTTCACTCTGTTACTCTAATAATACACTTCCATATACGCAGGTCGAGGCGTGCGTCCGGGATGAATTCTGTTGACAGCCGACTCGACCGTACTGATCAAAACAGTTTGATGATATCATTTCCCATAATGAAAACCATCAGCGCCATCAAAACGGCAAATCCACCGATATTGAAATATGTCTCAACCTTTCGCGGTAACGGTTTTCGTCTGATCAGCTCTATGATGAGGAACAGCAACCGACCGCCGTCCAGCGCCGGAATCGGCAAAAGATTCATCACACCGAGGTTTGCGGTGATAAGTATCGAGAATATCAGGAGATTTACCGCAACAGTGCCGGTACCCTCACTGGCGCTCTCCTTTACAACACTGCTGACCTGTTGCACAATGCCGACAGGTCCGGAAATCTGATCCATACCGACCTGCCCGGTAATCATCAATCCGAGACTCCTGATTGTTGTATCAATCCAGAATTTTACCTCATATGCAGAATACTTCAGAGTTGACAACAGTCCGACTTTTTCACGGGGGGATGAATGATAAAACCCGAACAGCATTTTTTCATTTCCGCTTGCATCCTTCTCTTTTTTCGGAGCAATTTCAAAATCCAGCTCCTGCCCGTCCCGCTCAACCGAAAAATGTACGGGTGATCCATCCAATTTGTGGAAAATCGGATAATAACTGACCTCTCTGTTAACAACTATGGTGGTTGAACCCATCTCAGTGATCACATCTCCTGCCTTCAATCCGGCTTCAGCGGCAGGGCTCCCCGGATCAACATCTGTAATCCTTGCCACATCATGACCTATGCTGCCTACCACGATCAGCGAAAGTACAAATGCTAATATGAAATTGAAAAAAGGGCCTGCAAAAATAATAGCCATACGAGCCCAGACCGATTTACGGCTGAAGGAACGCTCATCATCAACATCCTCCTCCTCGCCGAGCATCAGGCATGAACCTCCGATAGGCAGTATTTTCCATGAGTAGATCGTATTCTCGTCAAATTCGGGATGTTCCTCAAACCATGCTGTTGATTTAAAAAAAAGCAGACGATGTTTTGTTCCGTCACTTACCCATGAAATGATCCTCGGACCCATGCCGAGCGAAAACTCTATCACTCCTACATGGTTTGCCTTCGCGATAATAAAATGTCCGAACTCATGAAATATGATAATGACACTGAAAACCAGAATGGCTAACAATATGGATATAAAGTTCATTGATTCTTCCTCCCCAAAAACTGCATACTCAGATTTATTCCCCAAATTTCTCGTCAAGCGTTCTGTACGTCCATTTTTCCGTCTCAAGAATATCCTCAAGCGTGGGAGTCTCTATAACAGTATGTTGTTCCATCGCATATACTATCATACCATATATTTGTAAAAATGTAACACTTTTTTTTAAAAATTTTTCAACAGCGTATTCATTGGCCGCATTCATGACCGTTGTCATCGTCCCTCCGATACGCGCGCTCTCTACAGCCAGTGGGATACCGCGGAGAACCTCGGTATTCGGTTTTTCAAACGTGATCTGCGCGAGTGTTTCGAAATCAAGTCGCTCGTCGTTCAGGTAGCGCCGCTCCGGATACATCAGGGCTTACTGGATCGGAACCCGCATGTCCGGCGATCCCAACTGCGCCAGCACAGCGCCGTCCGTAAACCCGACCATCGAATGAATGATGCTCCTCGGCTGCACCAGTACATGAATCTGGTCCGGCCTCACATCAAACAGCCACATCGCCTCAATGATCTCCAACCCCTTGTTGATCATGGTAGCCGAATCGATGGTGATTTTGTTTCCCATTGACCAGTTAGGATGAGCCAGAGCCTGTTCCACTGTTACCTGCTCCAGATCCTCGCGAGTTGCCTGCCGAAACGGTCCACCCGATGCTGTCAAAAAAATCGTTTCCACTGCCGAAAACCGGTGGTTTAAATCAGCCGCGCCATCCGCCCGCTCGGAGCCCTCCTGACGACCGGACATGCCCCCGTTCCGTGGTGAAACCGGCACCCCATCCTGAAACGGTCCTCCAGGCAAACCCTGCAGGCATTGAAAGATGGCTGAATGTTCTGAATCTACGGGAAGCAGTCTGACTTTATGCTCCCTCGCCGCCCTCATGATCAGATGACCGGCGCAAACCAGCGTTTCCTTGTTGGCGAGTGCAATGTCCTTGCCATGCTCGATTGCCGTCAGAACAGGTCTCAGGCCGATCATCCCGACCATAGCCGCCACAACCAGATCTACCTCCGGCGCGGTCACGGCTGTCAAATATCCTTCCATTCCGAAAACTATTTCCGGTTTACAAAAAGTTCTGTTCCTATGATTTATAGCAGAATCAGAATGGTCATCACGGAGTTTGTCCTCCAAAAATGTTTTCAGCCTCCCGGCATGCTCCTCATCCTTCATGACCACAAGGCGTGGCGAAAACTCCAGGATTTGCTCGGCTAACAGTGTGGCATTCGTCCCGGCAACCAGCGCATAAATAGCAAAATCATCCGAATACTGTCGGATGACTTCCAGTGTCTGTGTGCCGATCGAACCGGTCGAGCCTAGTATCGTTATACTTTTCATACCTATTTCCTTTCACAACAGCGCGAGTGCTATATACTTGATAACAACAGCAGGTAATAAACGAACGGCGCGACAAATATGACGCTGTCAAAACGATCCAGCACACCGCCATGCCCCGGAATGATTTTCCCGTAATCCTTCACATCAAAATTCCGCTTGATCGCCGAAGCCGCAAGGTCACCGAATATAGATACAACAGCACTCACCATCGTTACGATTGGGAACACCACCAGAGGCGAAATTGAAAACCACGTCATATCCGGCACGAAAAATGCGTAGATAAACGCGAGCAGTCCAGCTCCTATCACTCCGCCGATACAGCCCTCCATAGTTTTTTTCGGGCTCAATTCCGAAAAATGATGCTTTCCAATCAGCTTGCCCACGCAGTAGGCACATGTGTCCGCACCCCAGGAGCCGAACACGACCAGCCAAACCAGCCATGCGCCGTTCGGCAGATTTCGGCAAATCACAATATGCGACAGGAGAAATCCCGCATATACAACGGAGAAAAAGCACTCAGAAATCGCCTCTATCCGCAGTTTAGGGTACTGAACCACATATATAACGAGCATCAGAATCAGTGTGATCACTAAATACGGGAAGAAATAACTTGTTGTATCTGTCGCAATCATTACATAGTATGTGATCACCGCCAGATAGGTAAGGATTCCGATCAGTTTTTTCTCGAAACCGAATACCCTCATCAGCTCAAAGTCAGCAATCAGCGATAATAATCCGAAAACGATCGTCATATACGGATCACCGAACACGAATACGGCAATCAATGCGGCCACTAATACAATTCCACTGAGTAATCTCGTAACAAACATATTCCTCTCCTGTAAACTTCTCTCGTTCCTCATGATTAACAATAGTTTCCTACTTGAAACAATTGTTTCCTACACGAATCATAATAATTGTACTAACCCTCATTTAATCCGCCGAAACGCCTGTCAACATGATTGAAGTAATCGATGGCTTTTTCCAATTCCTTTTTATCAAAATCCGGCCATGTCACATCCGTGAAATAAAACTCCGCGTATGCCAGCTGCCAGAGCAGATAGTTCGACAAACGCTGCTCTCCGCCCGTGCGTATCAACAGTTCAGGATCAGGCACCATCCAGGTATCCAGACGTTTTGCGACAAGTTCCTCTGTAATATCCTCCGTGCTCAATCCACCGGCTGCCACCTCCTGCGACACCTCGCGAACCATCCGAACAATCTCGTCACGACTGCCGTAATTCAGAGCGATTGAAACATCCAACCCCGTATTATTCCTCGTTGTTTCCTCAAGCTCCTCAATCGTCTGTAAAAAGGAACCGGTAAAGACCGTCCGATCACCGATTACACGCATTTTGAGGTCATTTTT
>JAGABX010000043.1 GCA_017614395.1 Eubacterium sp. | reverse complement strand
TCCTTGAGCAGGTAGTACAGCAGGGCGCAAGACTCCTCATCATTGCAGAGGACGTTGAGGGCGAGGCTCTCTCGACACTTGTTATCAACAAACTGCGTGGCACATTCAATGTTGTTGCCGTAAAGGCGCCGGGTTACGGCGACCGTCGCAAGGAGATGCTGAAGGATATCGCAATCCTCACGGGCGGCGAGGTTATTTCTGATGAGCTCGGTCTCGATCTCAAGGAGACAACCATGGCTCAGCTCGGTCGCGCTAAATCAGTTAAGGTTCAGAAGGAAAACACCATCATTGTTGACGGTGAAGGCAAGAAAAAGGATATCAAGGATCGTGTTGCCCAGATCAAGAATCAGATCGAGGAGACAACTTCAGATTTCGACCGCGAGAAACTTCAGGAGCGTCTGGCAAAACTCGCCGGCGGTGTAGCTGTTATCCGTGTCGGCGCCGCTACCGAGACCGAGATGAAGGAAGCAAAGATGCGCATGGAGGATGCTCTTGCTGCTACACGCGCGGCGGTAGAGGAAGGAATTATCGCAGGCGGCGGTTCAGCCTATGTACATGCTATTGATGATGTAGAGAAGGTGGCAGCCAAACTCGAGGGCGACGAGAAGACAGGCGCGAACATCATCCTGTCTGCACTGGAGGCACCGCTTCGCCGCATTGTTGAGAATGCTGGACTCGAGGGCTCTGTAATTGTTGACCGTGTGCGCAACGAGAAAAAGGGTGTCGGTTTCGATGCACTGACTGAGCAGTATGTGGATATGGTTAAGTCAGGTATCCTGGATCCGGCCAAGGTAACACGCAGCGCTCTGCAGAACGCGACCAGCGTTGCTTCGACACTGCTTACCACCGAGTCGGTTGTTGCCAACATCAAGGAAGAGACTCCGGCTATGCCTGCGGGCGCAGGAATGGGCGGTATGATGTAATATGGAATCTACCTATTGTGAATGGTCCGTAAAACGCAGGAAGACAGTAGCGTCTCTGGTGATCAAGGTTCTGATGATAGCAGTAGTCATAGCGCTGATGCTGTCAACGGTGATCCTTCCGTGGTTTGCCATAGGAGGCCTGGTCGCCGCAGGATTTGTCATCTGGTACTGGCCGCGGTTTGATATCATGTGGGAGTATGTGTACGTCGACGGACAAATCGATTTCGATGAGATTTTCGGCGGTGAAAAACGCAAAACCGTGCTTCGCATTGAGATTGAGGAGGCGGATGCGGTTGCTCCTGCGGATTCGGAGAAACTGGCCGGATACAGACACCTGCCGGTGAAGAATTTTACTTCGCTGGAGGAGGGGGCTCGTGTTTACGGTATAGCAACGAGGATTCCAGGCAAGGAGGAAAAGGTTCTGATCATGTTTGAACCGAGTGATAAAATGCTCGACATGATACGTGACAAAGCTCCGAGAATAATTGAAAGATGATTGATTTATGAATCACGGAAGCCCGTTTGATGGTTTTTCATCGAACGGGTTTCTTTTTGCGCGAATAACAAATCGAGTATGGGATGAAATCTTTCTATCCGATTATTACGATTATGCTTTTTGGCTTTATGTAGCGAATTTTTCAGAAGCGTTCATTTGCGATATTGCTTGACTTTTTCGAACAAATAGAGTATTTTATTATGTGTATGACGTTTATGATTTGGAGGGAAAAACAATATGTTTTCCAAAGTTTTCAGGGTGACTGCCGTATTGTTCAGCCTGATGATAATGACCATAATCCTTGTATCGGTTCCGTCTGTCGCACAGGACAGAAAAACGGTTCGTGTCGGCTGGCATGAGGAGCCTTACTTTATTACGGACGAAAACGGAAGATGTTCCGGATATACCTACGATTACCAGCAAAAGATCGCTGCCTATACAGGCTGGAAATATGATTATGTAAAGGGCAGCTGGGACGATCTGTTGGAGATGCTGAAAAAGGGCGAGATTGACATGATGGGTAATCTGTCCTACATGGAGGATCGCGCAAAGGATATTCTGTATTCGTCCATGCCGATGGGTACGGAAACGTATTATCTGTTTGCAGATCCCGGAAATCAGGATATCAGATCGGATGATTACAAATCATTAAACGGGAAAAAGATAGGAGTCAGAAAAGACACGATCCAGAGTACAATACTTAAAAACTGGATCAGCGCACACGGCGTTTCTGCTGAGATTGTTGAAATGACCGGTGAGGAGTCGGTTTCGCTTGATCTGATTGGAACGGAAATAGACGCTTATGTAACGATGGATGTCTATGCTAACAACAAAGTTGCGGTTCCGGTATGGAAAATCGGTTCATCTGATTTCTTTTTCGCTGTCAGCAAATCCCGTCCGGAACTGATGGATGACCTGAATTACGCATTGAACAGAATACAGGATGAGAACAGGTTTTTCAGTCAGCAGTTACATGAGAAGTATCTGAAGAGCGCGGAGACGGAACTGTATGTCACCGATATGGAAAAAAAGTGGCTTGAGGGACATGGGAAGATACGGGTAGGTTACCAAACCGGTTACCTTGCTTTTTGCTCTGCGGATGAGGAGGGAAACCTGACCGGAGCATTAAAGGACTACCTGGATTATGCGTCAACTGCTATGGCGAATGCTGATTTAGAGTTTGAGGCTGTTTCGTTTCCCAATGTATCTGACGCGATCGAAGCCTTGAAAAGAGGAGAGATCGACTGCGTATTTCCCGCCAATATGACATATTATGACAGCGAAGAACTCGGGGTAACGATGACCCCGCCGTTGATGAGTACCGAGATGGACGCCGTGGTACGGGCGGACTCACAGAAGGAATTTCTCAAGCAGAAAAAGGTTACGGTATGCGTTAATGAGGGGAATACAAATTATGAACTTTTTCTGAAAGAGCATTTCCCGACCTGGCAGATCAAGTATTTCGAGGATACCCCGACCGGCCTGGAGGCAATAGCGGCAGGAGAAGCTGATTGCGTGATCATCAGCAATTACCGTTTCAGCAATATTTCCAAGCAATGTAAAAAACTGCATCTGACTACTGTTTATACAGGCGTGGACATGGATTATTATTTTGCAGTGAACAGAGGAGAGAAAGAACTGTATTCAATCCTTTCAAGGGTGACATCGGCGGTTCCGGATGCGGCCGTACATACAGCATTGACTTATTATTCCACTGAGGATGTAAAAACTGATATAGTTGATAATATCGAGGACAATCTTTTTATAATAATGACTATAGTTGCAGTCATACTTGCTGTGATCGTTTTCCTTTTGTTCCGCAGCATGCGCGCACAGAAAAAAGTACATGAGGAGGAACGCGTTGTTGAATCGCTGAACAAGAAGGTTTATGTGGATGCGCTCACATCAGTTCGTAATAAACGCGCATTTGATTCCTATCTGAACGGGATTCAGGAAAGGATAGACGGGGGAGAGAAGGTCAAATTTGCAATTTGCATGCTGGATTGTGATAATCTCAAGAGCGTAAATGACCTGTACGGACACGAAAGAGGAAATGAGTATCTACGAAATTCAAGTACACTGATATGCAGGGTATTTGAGCACAGCCCTGTTTTCAGAGTCGGCGGCGACGAGTTCTGCGTTATCATGGAGAATGCGGATTTTGATAACAGGGAGGAACTCATCCGTGAGTTTGAAATGAGTATGGACGAGACCTTTGAGAATAACGATAATATGTGGGAGCATATACGCATTTCCATGGGATATGCCGTTTATGACAAAAACTCTGACGCCACGGTAAGAGAGACGCTTAACAGGGCAGATAAACTGATGTACGCGCATAAACGGGCTGCCAAAAACGGTGGTCAGTGAGGTGTTTTCACTGACTCGTTCCGTAAAAAACATAAAAAAGAATCTCTAATAAGAATCCATAAAAAAGTTCTTGACAATTATCTGTATTTTTGTTAACATAGAAAAAATTTACTTTTTAACTGTTGACAAATTAACTTACGGAACTTATTTATGGATTTTTTAATGGAAAGGATGGGGTGATATGGCGACGATAATCGGTGAAGGTATTACGTTTGATGACGTTTTGTTGGTTCCGGGATATTCAGAGGTGATTCCGAATGAGGTTTCACTGAAAACAAATCTGACAAAAACGATTGAATTAAATATCCCTATGATGAGCGCGGGCATGGACACTGTTACGGAATACCGGATGGCTATTGCCATGGCGAGACAGGGTGGTATCGGGATCATCCACAAAAACATGTCCATAGAGGAACAGGCCGATGAGGTTGACAAGGTAAAACGTTCTGAGAATGGCGTAATATCGGATCCTTTTTATCTGTCCCCGGAGCACACGCTGCGTGATGCCAACGAGCTTATGGCGAAGTACCATATCTCCGGTGTGCCGATCACTGAAAAAGGATCCAAAAAGTTAGTCGGCATCATCACCAACCGTGATCTGAAATTTGAAACTGATTTTGATAAAAAGATTTCCGAGAGCATGACGGGTGAAGGTCTGATAACAGCGAAAAAGGGGATCACGCTCGATGAGGCAAAAGAGATCCTTGCCAGGGCACGCAAGGAAAAACTCCCAATCGTTGATGAAAACGGGAATCTGACCGGACTGATCACCATAAAGGATATTGAGAAACAGATCCAGTATCCCAATTCAGCAAAGGACTCACAGGGAAGACTTCTGTGCGGCGCGGGCGTCGGTGTCACAGCCAATATTCTTGACCGCGTTGATGCATTGGTGAAGGCAAAGGTGGATGTGATAGTAATTGATTCCGCGCACGGGCATTCGGCAAATGTCATACGCTGTGTACGGATGGTTCGCGATGCCTATCCGGATCTGCCGATAATTGCCGGAAATGTCGCGACGGCTGAGGCTACAGAGGCGTTGATAGAGGCAGGTGTTTCCTGTGTGAAGGTCGGTATCGGACCGGGTTCCATCTGCACCACACGCGTTGTGGCAGGTATTGGCGTTCCGCAGATCACGGCTATTATGGATTGTTATGAGGCGGCTAAAAAGCATGATATTCCGATAATTGCCGATGGAGGGATTCAGTTCTCCGGAGACATGACAAAGGCTCTGGCTGCAGGTGCCAGCGTGTGCATGATGGGTAGCCTGTTTGCCGGCTGTGACGAGAGCCCCGGCAGTTTCGAATTATACCAGGGACGTAAATACAAGGTTTACAGAGGCATGGGTTCTATCGCTGCAATGGAGAGCGGCAGCAAGGATCGTTATTTCCAGGAGGATGCGAAGAAACTCGTTCCGGAGGGAGTCGAGGGACGCGTTGCATACAAGGGCACTGTCGAGGATACAGTGTTTCAGCTGATCGGCGGCATACGTTCCGGTATGGGTTACTGCGGAGCAAAGGATATAGAGACGCTGAAACGCACTGCGAAATTTGTCAAGATATCGGCTGCTTCGTTGAAGGAAAGCCATCCGCATGATATTCATATTACAAAGGAGGCTCCGAATTACAGCGTGGAATGAGGCTGTAATTTGTGCCTGGCAGGTGCACGGACTTTACGAATGGAATAGACCGGCGACAGGCACGAATGCTGAGGAAGGGTGAGAGCAGATGAACGAGAAAAAACAAGACAGCCTGACTTGGGATCAGTATTTTATGGGAGTCGCGAAAATGTCCGCGATGAGGAGCAAGGATCCGCACACATCCGTCGGAGCCTGCATTGTCGGAGAGGATAACAAAATCCTGTCGATGGGCTATAACGGAATGCCTCGCGGATGCTCCGATGAGGATTTCCCGTGGGGGCGTGACGGAGATGATCCGCTGACAACGAAATACGTCTATGTTTGTCATGCTGAGTTGAATGCGATATTGAATTATGCCGGTACCAATTTGCATGGTGCCCGCATCTACACCACGCTTTTTCCGTGTAATGAATGCACCAAAGCGCTGATACAGGTAGGTATTCGTGAGGTGATCTATCAGGACAATCTGTATCCTGATTCAGCATCGGTCGTTGCTGCGAAAAAAATGATGAAAGCGGCCGGTATAAGCTATCGCCGTTACGAGCCGGCAGGGGTAAATGTTTCGATTGATCTGTGACGGGGGATCGGAATTTATACATGTGTAAAAAAGGTCTTGCATGAGTAGGACTTTTTTTATATAATACTATTGTTATTGTATGTTAAATCTCGCCGAGCAGGAGGAATTATAATGGAAATTTTGGAGATCAAAAACTACAGTAAAACCTATGGCAAGGAGAAAAAGGCCTGCGATAACGTGAGCCTGACGGTTGAGAGCGGGGATGTTTTCGGTTTCATCGGACATAACGGCGCCGGGAAGAGCACAACTATCCGCGCGGTTGTGGGCGTGATGGATTTTGAGGAGGGAGAGATCAGGATTGACGGTCATGATGTAAAGAAGGAGGCATTGGCTTGCAAGCAGGTGACTGCTTATATTCCCGACAACCCCGATCTGTATGAGAATCTGACCGGTATCCAGTACCTGAATTTTGTTTCCGATGCGTTCGGCATCAGTGAGGAAGTCAGGAAACAGCGTATAGAGGATTACGCCGCGCGGTTCGAGATATCGGATGCACTGCCGGATCTGATCAGCTCGTATTCGCACGGCATGAAACAGAAGGTGGCGATCATATCCGCATTGATTCATGAGCCGAAGCTGCTTGTTTTGGATGAGCCGTTTGTCGGACTTGATCCCAAGGCTTCGTTCATTCTCAAGGAAATCATGCATGAGATGTGCGAGAATGGAAGCGCGGTGTTTTTCTCCACGC
>JAGABX010000042.1 GCA_017614395.1 Eubacterium sp. | reverse complement strand
GAGGAATGCGTTCGCTGGATAGAATTAAATGGAATAGAGGGACTGGTGCCCGTAAAATGGTTTCCTGTTCTCGGGCGTGGGCAGAAAAACGCGGTAACACTTGCCAAAACGCTGAAGCATTTTGAATTCACGATCACTGATACCTATGATATTGAAAAAGCCCAGGTCAGCGCAGGCGGAGTACCTGTAAACGAGATTGATCCTAAAACCTTCCAGAGCCGGATATGCCCGGGGTTGTATGTTTTGGGGGAATTGGCAGATATTGACGGAATGTGCGGCGGATACAATCTGCATCTTGCATGGTCCAGCGCAATACTCGCAGCAAGAAATATTCAGACACCTCATAATTTATGAAAAGTCGGTGAGATGACGGTATGATTTCTTGACAAAACTGTAAAAATGGAATAGAATAGTGCATGTTGTTGGACTCGCCAGGTGTATTGTACAGATTTGAGACGCGAATCCGATTCAGGAAAAAACACGATATGATAATAGTAGGAATTGTATTATTACATATATAGAGGGAAATAATGCTGGAATTAGGACAGATCAAGATTCCTGTCGGAGATGCAGACCGGTTTGGTGATGAGTGGGACAGGTTGAAGGAAATAACAGCGAAAAAATTAAAAATAAATCCGGAAAACATGCGGAAATATGAGATTTATAAAAGGAGCATTGACGCGAGGAATAAACCGGATATTTTTTTTGTGTACTCTGTCAGATTTCAGACATCCGATGAGGAGACTGTACTGAAAAAAAACAGGCGAAATAAAAACCTTCGTCAGGTAAAGAATCCCGTCAAATACGAGGCCAAGCTGACGCAGTTGCGAGGCAGAGATGAACGAATTGTAATTGCAGGCAGTGGACCTGCTGGACTATTTGCCGCGTATGCATTGTCACTGCGCGGGTTGAATCCCGTTATTATTGAACGTGGCGCACCGATGGAGGAACGGATTGCCGAGGTTGAGAGCTTTTGGAAAACCGGTGTTTTGAATGAGGAGAGCAATGTATGTTTTGGGGAAGGAGGAGCCGGAACTTTTTCTGACGGAAAACTGAATTCAGGAGTGAAGGACAGTGACGGAGCCAAGCGTTTCATATTGGAGACATTTGTCAGGTTCGGTGCGAGACGTGAAATTCTGTATGATGCAAAGCCGCACATAGGTACGGATGTACTGCGTAATGTGATCATTAATATGAGACGGGCAATGGAACGGCAGGGCGTGACCTTTTTCTTTCATACAAAAATGAGTGGAATAATGCAGCGCGACGGAAAATTGACCGGCATTCTTGTAGAGCAGGAAAACGCTCTGTCACGTGGCGTGTCGCCGTTTGAGGAGTTGTACAGTGAGGATGCGATAGAGTGTGACCGGCTGATACTTGCAATCGGACACAGTGCGCGTGATACTTTTGAATTGTTGCATGATGATGGTATTGAAATGAGTTCAAAGGCTTTTGCTGTCGGGGTTCGCGTGCAGCATTTACAGTCTGATATTGATCGGGCGCAATATGGGATTTCAGAAAAAGATAACCTGCCTGCTGCCTACTATAAATTAACCGGAAAATCATCGGAGGGCCTGGGAGTGTATTCGTTCTGCATGTGTCCGGGCGGGTATGTGGTAAATTCGTCGTCGGAGTCGGGATATTTAGTGGTTAACGGAATGAGCGATGCTGACAGGGATTCGGGATATGCTAATGCGGCAATTGTGGTTACGGTAAATCCCGGAGAGGAAGTATTTGCAGGATTGGAGTACCAGAGAGAACTTGAAAGAGCAATGTACACTTTATCCGACGGACAGATACCGGTACAGAGATACGTGGATTTCAAATCAGAGTCAGATGGCTCAGGTGTAGGAAAACTGTTAAGAAACCAGCCCGCAGTGAAGGGTTTATGGACATATGCCGATGTCAGGTCCGCATTGCCTGATGATATTGCGACTGCAGTTTGTGACGCAATCGATCAATTCGGGAAAAAGATTCAAGGCTTTGACTCGGATGATACACTGATACTCGGATTGGAATCGAGGACATCATCACCGGTTCGTATTGTAAGGGACGAGGAGAGCATGCAGAGTAATTCACTGTCGGGATTATACCCGTGTGGTGAGGGTGCCGGTTATGCCGGAGGAATCCTGTCGGCAGCCATGGACGGAATGCGCGTAGCGGAGCGGATTTGTAGTGAGATAATAGAAAAGCAATAATCAGATGTATTTATTATTAGTTTTGGAGTGGGTATAATTATGCTTGCAATGATACTTAAAATGACAGGAATAGTTGTGCTATATTTAGTCCTGTCAGTTATATTGTGGAAGCTTAAAATGCATAAAAAGCTTAATATTGCAACTAAGCTTTTGATCGGGCTGATTTACGGTATGTGTTCCGTCCTGTCCACGCATTATGCCATAGACTATGGTGACATGCTGCTGAATCTCAGGGATATCGGGCCTTTGGTTGCCGGCCTGTTTTTCAGTCCTGTATCCGGTCTTGTAGCGGGAACTATCGGCGGTGTGGAACGATATGTGGTCGGTACATGGTTCGGTATAGGTTCATATACGAGGATTGCCTGCTCTGTTTCTACTTGTCTTGCCGGAATATTGGCGATGCTTTTGGCTAAGTATGTTTTCAGGAATAAAAAGCCGTCTCCGTTTTTCTCGTTCTGGATCGGTGCGGTTACAGAAGTGTTCCATATGTATGTTGTATTTCTCACGCACAGGTCTGACATGCAAATGGCATTTAAGGTTGTTCGTACATGTGCGTTGCCCATGATTATATTTACCGGGATCGGAATGGCTGTCATTTCAATTGTTTTGAAAAAAATGTCAGGCGATTTGAATAAGATTCGTGGGAGAAAACCTGAGGAGGTTCCGGTAACATATCGTTTTCAAAAAGGACTGTTTATAGTGACTACCGTGGTGGTCATAATATGTTTTTCGTCTACCTTTATGTTACAGACGAGGTCAGTAGTTCAAAATGCCAGGAATGTAATCAGTGATGATTTGGCTCTCATAGAAAGCCGATTGGAAGTGATGGGGGTGGATTCTTCTCTTGAAACTATCCGCGTTGGTAATTCCGGGTCGTTTGTTGTAATCAATAAAAACGGGACTATTGTTCTCGGAAAAGGCCGCCTGACGGATATGCGTGAACAGGATTGGGAGACTGTCAGAAGTAACGCGGGGGGAGATTTTTTTGACGGACATTTTTATGATACCGACTGTATGTGCAAGGTTGAAACCTTCGGAGAACAGCCGTATTACATACTGGCAATGCTTCCGGACAATGAGATTTATGAAAGCCGTGATATGCAGGCATATGAGACAGTATTTTCATACATTCAGGTATTTTCAGTTGTTTTTCTGCTGATATCGTATTTGGTGCATCGTATTGTTGTCAGAAATATCAACATGATAAACAAGTCGCTCGGAATAATAACTGAGGGTAATCTGAATGAAGTGATTACGGTGCGCAGCTCGACAGAGTTTGCGTCCCTGTCGGATGATATAAACCAGACAGTGGATGCGTTGAAGGGATATATCGATGCGGCTGAAAAAAGGTTTGAGCAGGAGTTGGAGTATGCCAGGAAGATTCAGGCATCTGCCCTGCCGAGTAATTTTGTGTTTCCGAACAGAAATGATTTTGAGATATATGCATCGATGGAGCCGGCAAAAGAAGTCGGCGGAGATTTCTATGATTTCTTTTTCATAGATAATTATCATTTTGCCCTCGTCATCGCGGATGTTTCGGGCAAGGGAATTCCGGCCGCGCTTTTTATGATGCGGAGTAAAACGGCGATTCGCGGGCAGGCACAGTCGGGTGCCGCGCCGGAGGAGATTCTGTTTGTAACAAATAACCTGCTCTGTGAGGGAAATGAAGCGGAGATGTTTGTTACTGTCTGGCTGGGAATAGTTGATTTGGCAACCGGCACGATCAGATGTGCAAACGCGGGGCATGAGTTTCCTGTTTTGAAAAAGTCGGGCGGAGATTATGAATATGTTCGTGACAAGCATTCACCGCCGCTTGCGACGATGGAGGATATTCGTCCGAAGGGTTATGAAATGCATTTGGAACCGGGTGATGAGTTGTTTGTATATACGGACGGAGTACCTGAGGCAATAAACCGTGACGATGATGCATATGGTTCGGAGAGGCTGTTGACTGCTTTGAACAGAATAAAGGATGAACCTCTCAACCGGATAATCCCGTCTGTCCGGGAGGATGTCAGGTTGTTTGCGGACGGAGCGGATCAATTTGATGACATTACTTTGTTGGGATTCAGGTATTTCGGTCAGAGTGTGAAAGAGTAATGTGTTTTGAATTGATAAAAAACGCAAATAAAATGTATAAGCTGTGAGGTTAAAATGAGTACAGAAATTGATTCGAAAAAAAGTTCAGAAATTAATAATATTACTAAAAATAATTCAGAGAGAATAGATTTTAATGATAAAAAAAGGATAGTATTCAAGGTCGGAACATCAACTATAACCCATGAGGAAACCGGTGCGCTGGATTTGTTGAAGCTTGAAAAATTTATTCGTATTGTTTCTGATCTGCACAATCGCGGCAAGGATGTGGTCATAGTTTCCTCCGGCGCGATAGCGGTTGGACGACGTGCGCTGGGATTGAGGGAACGCCCGACTGATCAGGCAGTTAAACAGGCCTGTGCTGCAGTCGGACAGATCAGACTGATGACAGTTTATCAGAAAATATTCTCTGAATATAATCAGAAAACTGCTCAGATTTTGATGACCAAGGTCACGATTGCAGATGATACATCGAGACATAATGCACAGAATACATTTCGTGAATTATTGCACATGGGTGTTATCCCTATCGTTAATGAAAATGATACTGTTGCCACTGATGAGTTTACGTTGTCCGATAACGACTATCTTTCCGCGATAGTAGCTGCTATTTCGGGGGCTGATATGTTGGTTTTGCTCAGTGATATAGACGGGCTTTTTTCAGATGATCCATCTGTTAATCCATCCGCAGTGAGGATCCCACGGGTTGACATGATAACAGATGAAATGTTGGAGATGGCGGGTGGTCCTCACACGGATCTCGGAACCGGCGGAATGATCTCAAAACTGGAGGCTGCGGGGATTGCCAATGACGCCGGCGCGGATATGGTAATAATCAACGGAAATGATATGGATAATATTGAGCGGGTTTTTAACGGAGAGGATATAGGGACACTTTTTACGGCTCATAAAACCAAGCATTTTCATCTGAAGAATTATTTGGACAGACAGAGGATTTGACAGGTTGAATCATATTATGAATAACAGCATAAAACACGAATTTCGTCATGAGATGATGGCTCGCAGGGATGCACTCACTCAGGAGAAGAGGGAGAGTTATTCCGAACGTATTGCGGAAGAACTATTTGCGATGGATATGTATCGGGACGCACAGGTTGTCCTGTCCTATGCATCGTTTCGTTCGGAGGTTATTACTGATGGAATTAATCGTCGTGTAATAGCAGATGGAAAGGCGTTGTATTTGCCGAGGGTATATCCGGATCGTCAG
>JAGABX010000003.1 GCA_017614395.1 Eubacterium sp. | reverse complement strand
ACAGACAGACAGACAGACAGACAGGGGTAGATAGCCTCTTTTTCTGATACAAAAACCTAGAAATTAAACAGGCTTATATGCAATGTGCATAAGGTCTGTTTTTTTATTAAAAAAAACGGAGGTTTTAAACTATGAAAACGACAAAAAAACATGTAGTATCTCTTGTCCTAGTAGTAGCTTTACTGCTTGGATGCATCGGGTATGCAGATGTAGGGCGGAAATCAACAGCAGCAACAAAAGAACCGGATCTCGTGATTAACACGTTGCGGGATTTGAATGATTTTTCGAATCTGGTAACCCAGGGGAACACATTTGAGGGCAAACTAGTTGTCCTGAATGCTGATATCGATTATCAGGGAATGATAACCGGCGGTCTGTCAAGAATAGGCGGTAAGGAAAAAGAATTCCTCGGAACGTTTGATGGCGGTGGACACACCATAAAGAATGTGAATATGGTTGAAGAATATGTCGGATTGTTTGCAAGGGTAGGAAGCAAGGGGATTGTTCGAAATGTGATGCTTTCCGATTCGGTATTGCAGTCGACAGGAGGGGGAGCTATTTATACAGATAAATATATTGGTGGAATAGCAAATAAAAACTATGGGATCGTTCAAAACTGCTGTGTTATAAAAACGGAATTGACCGCAACATCGAATATTGGAAATATTGTGTGCAATAATCAGGGTAAAGTTATAAACTGCTTTGCAATCAATAATTCGATGAAGTCCGGATGTGATGCCGGCGGTATTGTACAGTATAATAATGGTTCGGTACTCAATTCCTGTAATCTATCGGATGTTTTGGGATCGTATGAATACACAGGGGGCATAGTCGGTGATAATCGAGGTGGCACGATTGAAAACTGTTATAACGCTGGTAAAGTGACCGGAGGGAAGTATTGTGGTGGCATTGCAGGATACGTCCAAAATGGTGGTGTGGCCTCCAATTGTTATACCACAGAGGATGCCGCGGAACATCGAATCGGATCGGTTGCGACGGATTCCAAGGAACTCAATTGTGAATTTGTTTCTCGTGGCGATATGGCTACGGAGGCGTTCCGAACTCGCTTGAATACCAATAGGAATTTCCAGGCGGACACCTGGTCGGAATGGGTGATCTCATCCCTGTCCGATCTGCCGACACCTGTTTTTCCGTATGGTGCTGTAACAGCTACGCCAACCCTGGCTCCAACTGCAGCACCGGTCGTAACGCCGGTACCCACGGCAGCACCGGTTGTAACCCTGGCTCCAACAGCAGCACCGGTTGCAACGCCGACACCGATCCCGGATGTCACACCTACACCGACGCCCGACACGCCGACTCTCTACCCCAACCCGATGACCGCGAAAGGAAAAACCGTTACCGTCAAATCAGGCAAGCTGAAGAAAAAATCGGTCAAGATAAAACGGGACAAGGCTTTTTCTATCAAAAATGCAATCGGAAAACTGATCTTTTCCAAGAAAAAGGGCATCAGCTCGTTTAAGGTCAGCAAGAACGGTACAATCACAATCAAAAAAGGTTTGAAAAAGGATACCTACAAGGTCTATGTGTATGTCAAAGCTTCCGGCACATCTGAGTTTGAGAGTAAAACAGTCGGAGCGACGGTCACGTTCCGAATCATATAATAGAGGAGCCGTTTATCGTTTGTTATTAGAGGTTTAATAGTACACCATATTTGGATAAAATGATAGAAAAGAGGAAAAGAGATGTTCTGCTGGAAGTGTGGAAAAGAAAACAGTGATGAAATGAATTATTGCAAGCATTGTGGAGCCAAGCTTAATTTAGGGAAACAGACCAATTCGGAAGGTGAAGCCGCAGTTACGGAAGGTTCAGGTAAATCTGTAATAATCATTTCAGCTGCTATATCATTTGTGATTATCATAGGTGTGGTAATAGTTCTGTTTGTTACCGGCGTGTTTAATAAGTCAGAAAATAACGGAGATACAACAGTATCGGATGGGACGCCGCAGTCATCGGAGTCCGGTGGCATGTCGTCAGATCCGGTTGAGCCTCAAATGCCGGAGCCCACACCTACAGCAGAACCTGCTATGGAGCCGACACCCACGCCGGTACCGACACTGTCTCCCAATGAGGTAAAGTATCGAAAAGCCAATGATCTGTTCAAGAAAAAGAGGTACGAGAAAGCCAGAGTCATATATCGCTCCTTAAAGAATTATAAGAATTCAAAGAAGAGAAAAGAGCAATGCGATATAAAGATATTTGTTTCTCAAAAAATACATATCAATAACTGGCACGATGTACATACTGATGTTATGGGCGATGGATACTACATCGGTATTTCATGGGGGAAGATAAAAGGCGCTTCAGGATATGAATTATATACTAAGACTGTACAGCATGAAAAAACGTATCAGCATGTTAAGAATCAGGAGAGCAATTATTATGAAACACAAGATGATTATTTTTTCACTATATCCGAACACATTAAAGTGAGGGCATATATGAAAACAAAACACGGAAAAAAGTATACTTCATGGAGCGAAATGCGTACCTGGCATAATCCGTTTGAATAAGAGGACAAATCAGATGTTTTGTTGGAAATATTGAATTAAAGGAGAAATTGGATGTTTTGTTGGAAATGTGGATATGAGATCGAGGAAGATGATGCGCAGTTTTGTCCGAAATGCGGTGCGAAGATGGAAACAGAAATTGATACTGGGAAGAAAAGCAAACTTCCGATCCTGATAGGAGTAATAGGCGGGGTATCGGTACTGGCTGTCGTTGCAGTCATTCTTGTGATGACAGGTGTTCTGGGAGACGGTCCTGGCGAAAATGTGGTTATGACACAGGAGACAGCCGCTCCTGAACAGTCGACAGATGATATTTCAAAGGAATCGCAACCTACTGATTCTGAATCTGCTGCAAAATCCGAGTCCACTGCCGGTGCGGAGTCTGCACCTGAAACTGATACGAAGGATGAAGAGACGGTTGATGAAGCATCATCGGGAGATGGTTTTCTGCGTCCTTCGAGGGTAGAGTGCAAGACACTTTGTAAGGAACTCTATGCAACTGAGCCGGTTAAGACAGCTGATAAAGACGACTTAAGATCCATGTGTTGTCAGGTACTTCCACTATTGTTGCCTCAAGAGGAAGTTTATTTCAATAAGATAGACAAGAAAGAGTTGACAAATCTTGAGTATGATACCGCATACTCAAGCATCGTTGAGCAAAGTCCGGGATATAGTATTCTAAAACCGAAGAAGAATAAAAACTATGGTTATGTCTTCAACAAGCAGGAGCTGTTGGAATACTGGAGTAAGTTTTTTGACCGTGATCCCTCGGTGCCCATACAGTATGTGGGAGTACAAAAAGAAACAGAAGACACGGTTACTCTTGCCTTCGGTGATGGGATACTGTGTTATTATTATCCAGGGGATGTGACGATTTACGAAAATGAGTCTTACTATCTGGTTGCAGGAGCTCTGGAGTCGGAATATGAAGAGGATTACCCTTTAGAGTGCCAGGTGTTGATTCGTAAGCGTGACTGGGAGTACCCGGGAACAATCGTATACTGCACCACTAAACTCGACAGAATTCCAATCAGTGGCATCAGCGCATCGTCCACACTTCCTTCAAGTGGAGAAAACACCTATAAGGTATCGAATCTGATAGATGGGGATCGACGCACAGCATGGTGTGAGAATCAAAGAGGTGTCGGAAAGGGGGTTACGTTGCGTATATCATTGGTGGATACCCGGGTGGTACATGGTATCGCGTTAATGAACGGATACCATAAGAACAAGCCTATCTACAAGAAAAACGGAAAAGTCATGGATCTATCTTTTTCCGCTAAAGAAGGCGAGACGGAAACGCTGAAACAGAAGTACGTCCCTGATTCCTTTTGGAATAATGGTCAGTTGGGGAAATACACATATCTTGATTTGAAGAAACCGGTAAAAACCAACGAAATAACTCTCAAAATCCTTAGCGCGGTATGTGGGTCCAAGTACGACGATACATGTATCAGCGAGTTATTTGTTTACTGAGTGTGATGCTGAAGTAAAAGAACTAATGAATTATCGTTTTATATAAAAGAAAACAGCAGCGTGAAAAAAGAAAGGATGATGTTATGTTTTGTGTAAAGTGCGGGTCAAAATTGAAAAGGAATGCTAGTTTTTGCAGCAAATGCGGAGAGCCGGTAAATAATCAGGAGTCGGTCTCTGAATCAAATAGTGAAATCTCAGAAGAAAATACACCCGGAACAGAATCGGGTCAAACGGATTCTGCTAATATCTCGAAGAAGAGCAGGCGACCTTTGATAATAGCCGTATCAGTAGTAGCTCTGATTGCTGTAGTTGCTACGTCGGTGATTATCGGGTTTAACCTTCGTTCTTCTCAGAGCGATCAGTCCCAAGTCGTGAGCGAAACTGGTAGTAACGATCAGTCTCAAGTCGTGAGCGAAACTGACAGTAACGATCAGTCTCAAGCCGAAAGCGAAACTGATAGTAATGATGGAGATACGCCTGTTGTAGAGTATACTTTATCTGAATACTTGGAAGAAAAAGGATTCTCAATATGGTTTATCTCTGGGGGAGATGATGCAGAGTTTGTTCTTGATGGACTTGACCAATTTAGTGAAGCTGAAGACGAAAAAATGATCGCAGATGAATTGATTCTTCCAGAGAAAAATTTCAGAGGAACAATGCTGTTTTATAATGGAAATGTGATCAGAATATATCCGGATTTTTTTAAAGACCAAAGCAGTAATGAGCGTAAGTACACGTATGGAGGTGTTGGGGAGATAACTGATTCAGAATATGATGAGAAATGTAAGCTTATTAGAGACATGATAGATAAAGACCCGGATGGATTCGATCCGCAGGAGTTAGTAGATAGTAAAATCGTTTTCTCAAATAATAAAGGATATGTTCTTTTTGAGGTAGGAAGGAACAATGATTTAATAAACCCTATATTCGGAGCTTATAATGTTCAGGGTACTATTGAGGTTGAACCGCAAAAAATAGGCAATGGTTATTTTTGTGGGTTCATTTTTTACAGCTTTGACGAAAACCAAAATGCTGAAAATGGAAATCATATTGAGGGAAATGCTCAAGTCTATCTTACGAGAGTAAATGATCCCGATATAAGAATTCATTTGGATCCCCCGAACCCGGATAAGGATGTTATTGATCCGATCCTTGATGATAGTGAACCTACAAGGTTTCAATTTGCGCATTTGATTGCTGATAAAATGGCTAAATCATGAGAGTTGTTGATAGGACCCGGTATTAGGTATAATTAATAATTAATAATCGAACGCAAAAGCCTTGCATTAGCAGGGTTTTTGTTATATAATGGGTATGTTGATTTAGTGTAATCCGTTTATATGCCTGATTTGCATAGTGATTTGCGATGCCGATCAGATGTGGAGGTTTGCTATGTCAGATATAAGGTTGCCTGTAGGTGTTCAGAATTTCGAGAGCCTGATACGGGATGGTTTTATCTATATTGATAAGACGGAGTATATATATAAACTGGCTCATGGAAATGGGAGGGCCTTTTTCTTAAGCCGCCCCAGGCGTTTCGGAAAAAGTCTTTTTCTCTCTGCGTTAAAGGCATACTGGGAAGGCAAGAAAGAGCTTTTTTCCGGATTTGCCCTAGAGAAGCTTGAGAGTGAGTGGGAGTCACATCCGGTGTTCTATTTTGATTTTAATAAAGCAAACTTCAGAGAGGAGCTTGCTCTTGAGGATGTGATAGAGGAACACTTAAAGAGTTGGGAAAAAAGGTATGAAGTTTCCGGCAACAGTATTTCAGATGGCAGAAGACACCTGGCCGAGCGTTTTCGTGGGATTATCAGGAAAGCATATGAAAGCACCGGAAAGCCGGTTGTAATTTTGGTTGATGAGTACGATAAGCCACTTCTCGAAAACGGCGGAACATACGAGCGTATGGAACATGACAAGGCGGTTTATAAAGGTTTTTTCTCAACGCTTAAGAGTTATGATGAGTATATACGCTTTTCATTTTTAACAGGCGTGACGAAATTCTCTAAAGTGAGCATATTCAGTGATCTTAACCACTTGGATGACATAACGATTGATGAGAAGTATGCTGATATCTGTGGGATCACGGAGCGTGAGCTGCGAGATGCTCTTGATCCCTGTGTGGTCGATATGGCTGATAAGAATGATATGACGGTAGAAGAGTGCTATGCTGAGTTGAAAAAGATGTATGATGGTTATCATTTTCATCAGAATGCGGAAGGGGTGTATAATCCATTCTCTTTGCTTAATGCTTTTAATAAAAGAGAGTTTGGTTTTTGGTGGTTTGAGACCGGGACTCCAACATTTTTAGTTGAGAAGATAAAGAAGGGTAATTACGATTTCAAGAAGATCACAGAGGGAGAGGTTTACGCAGATGAGGCCACGCTCAAGGATTATCGGGATGACAATCCGGATCCTGTGCCGCTTCTGTATCAGTCAGGGTATCTGACCATAGTATCATATGATAAGGACTTTAGAAGCTATGAACTGGATTATCCTAATGATGAAGTGAAGTACGGGTTTATAAACAGTCTAATTAAGATCTATACGCAGAGTGAGGAGAACCCAAGACCTCTCGATATAAGATCATTTGGATTGGATATCAAACGGGGCAACACGGATGGTTTAAAGGACAGATTTACGGCACTGTATTCATCCCTGCCTTATCCGACAGACAAGGATGCAGACAAAGTGGTAGAGCAGAACTTCCAAAATGTGGCATATCTGGCGTTTACACTCCTTGGACAGTTCGTCCATACGGAGGTTCATACCGCCAAGGGCAGGGCTGATATCATAGTAGAGACGGATGACTATGTATACGTAATCGAGTTCAAGAGAGATGCATCAGCTGATGAGGCTCTCGCACAGATAGAGGAAAAGGGTTATGCCACTCCGTATTTGTCAGACCCGAGAACATTGATAAAGATCGGTGCCAACTTTGACAGCGGTGTGAGAACGCTGAATGATTGGAAGACAGATTGAAATGACTCCCCAAAAAGCTTGAAAAAGTATGAAACAATCCAAAAAAACTTGCAAACATGGCATTTTTATGTTAAAATATATCAGATATGGTTGTATGCCGGAGTATGGAGCAATGGAGGTAAGGACGGATGCTTGATGTGTGTCTGCTGGGGACCAGCGGAATGATGCCGCTTCCCAGGCGTGCGCTGACGGCATTGATGACCAGATTTAATGGGAGTAGCCTGCTGATAGATTGCGGTGAAGGAACCCAGATCACTATTCGTGAAAAAGGCTGGAGCCTGCACGACGTAGACATCATCTGCATCACGCATGTGCATGGCGACCATGTATCCGGACTGCCGGGGTTGCTTTTGTCCATGGCAAACTCTGAGAGAGTGCTTCCGTTGACGATCGTGGGACCGAGAGGCGTAAAAAAGGTATGCGATGCGCTCAGGATCATCGCGCCGGGGTTACCCTTCAACATAGATTACAGGGAACTGACAGAGGACTTCGAGACGATCGAGGGTAAGGGATACACAATCGAGGCTTTCAGAGTAAGACATACCGTAACTACATACGGCTATTCACAGATTATCAGACGGGCAGGTAAGTTTGATCCCGACAGAGCGAAGGAGTTAGATATACCTTTGCACGCATGGAGCCGCCTGCAAAAGGGCGAGACCGTGGAGGACGGCGACAGACTTTTTACTCCCGATATGGTCATGGGTGCCGAGAGGAAAGGATTGAAGATCACCTATTGCACTGACACGCGCCCGATCCCTTCGATTGCTGAGTATGCGCGTGGAGCCGACCTTTTTATTTGTGAAGGAATGTACGGTGAGGATAGTGACATCGGAAAAGCCAGGGAGAAAAAGCATATGACCTTCTCCGAGGCGGCCGGACTGGCAAGGGATGCCGGAGTAGGTGAGTTATGGCTGACTCATTTTTCACCGTCACTGATACGTCCGAAGGACTATGTGGATGCCGCGAGAAGAATATTTCCGGAAACACATGTAGGGAAGGATCGAAAAACCCGGACATTTACGTTTGATAAGGATGAATGATTGCTCAAGAGAAATACGATATATTATTGCGCGAATATGCGATTTACAGGTAGATCAGTCGATATTTCGGTAGAATAGAATGAAAACATGCAGGAAGGAGGAGCGACGGCATGGCAGCAGTACCGGGCAAGGTTAATAAACCTATGAAAAAGTCCGTGGATTATATTGCCAAAAAAAGACGTTCAATCGTGACGTTTTCATTTGTAATATGTTTGATTGCCGTTGCTGCGGTCGGCGGATATTACCAGATAATGAAACGTCAGAAAATGCAGTCTGAAGTAAAAACCCCAACCACCGAGTTAGAAAAACTGATAGCGAAGGATCTCGATATCGGATATCCCGAAACACCCACAGAGGTTATGAAATTGTGGGGACGATTGAACCAATGCATATATAATACAAATGTGACCGATGAGGAGTTTGATCAGCTCCTGAAACAGCTCAGGAAGATGTACAGTACGGATCTTCTGGAACAAAACCCGGAGGATCAACACCGTGAAAACTTCAAAGCCGAGGTTGAGCAGTTCAAGGATGATAAAAAGAAAATTGTCAGTTATACTGCGGATGTAGGCACGGCGGTTAAATACAAGACTATTAATAATCGTGACTGCGCATATCTCCGTATATCGTATTTTATGAATACCGGCGGACGTTCCTACGCAAAGACTTTTCAGGATTTTGTCCTGGTACGCCAGAATGACCGGTGGAAGGTACTTGGCTTTAAAGACGGTCAGCAGCAGGCTGCCTCCAGGCAAGAGGCGACCGGATCGGAGGAATAGTAAGTATATATCGGGGCGGCAGAGGATTTGCCGCCTTGTTTTATCGTAGGCGTAATAGATGAGCAGGTTGGGTGTAAACGGAAGAATCGGAGAGTCGAGGTGTAATCAGTATGGAATTATTGGCTATAGAAAGTTCATGCGACGAGACTGCGGCAGCGGTTGTCAGAGACGGGAGAGAAGTATTATCGAACATCATTGCTTCGCAGATAGAAACTCACAAGCTGTATGGCGGAGTGGTTCCTGAGATAGCGTCCAGAAAGCATATAGAGGTTATTAACCAGGTAATCGACGAGGCGCTTGTTACGGCTGACCGGACTCTGAACGATATGGACGCAATTTGTGTGACGTACGGTCCCGGACTGGTCGGGGCGTTGTTAGTCGGCGTCGGGACGGCAAAGGCAATGGCATACGCTGCTGACAAACCGTTGGTTGGAGTGCATCATATCGAGGGGCATATCGCTGCGAATTACATAGTACATCCTGATCTGGAACCGCCGTTTTTGTGCATGGTTGCGTCAGGCGGGCACTCTCATCTGGTTATAGTGAAGGATTACGGGGAATACGACGTGATTGGTCGGACGCATGATGACGCGGCGGGCGAGGCGTTTGACAAGGTTGCCCGCGCGATAGGACTGGGGTATCCGGGAGGTCCGAAAATAGATGCGATTGCACGTGAAGGAAATCCGAATGCGATAGAGTTTCCCCGCGCGTCCATAGATGATGCTCCGTATGATTTTTCTTTCAGCGGGGTGAAGTCGGCGGTTTTAAACTATTTGAATTCTGAGCGTATGAGAAAAAAAAATGACCGGGATACACAGAAAGGTGCCGTGACTGATGAAACGGAATCCGACGATTTCGCCGGAATAAACCGCGCGGATGTTGCGGCGTCATTTCAGGAGGCTGTTGTAGATGTGCTGGTCGGTCATACGATGGATGCAGCGCTTGAATTCGGAATGAACAAGGTAGCATTAGCAGGAGGGGTAGCATGTAATTCGCGCCTGCGAGAGAAAATGTCGGCTGCATGCGAGGACGCAGGGTATTCTTTTTATATGCCACCTCCGATACTATGTACAGACAATGCAGCGATGATAGGCGCTGCAGGTTACTATGAGTATAAAAAGGGTGTCAGGCATGGTTTAGATTTAAATGCAATCCCCGCGCTGTCGCTACGATAATTTATAGACATAACAATGAACCGTTCATACCGAATTTACTACCACTTGTCCCTAAATAGTTGTATTATATGGGATTATGTGGTAGTATTGCTTTGTAATTAGTTTTGTTATGTAGGAATGGTGTTTTTGCTGATTGGGAGGAAAGGTTTATGGATGAAACAGTAGTAAAAATTAAAGGATTGGTCAAAAACTACGCTGAGTTACGTGCTCTTGACCACCTGGATTTAGAGATAAAAAAAGGGGAGGTATTTGGCCTGCTCGGGCCGAATGGTTCCGGCAAAACAACTACAATCAGTTGTCTGCTGTCGCTGCTCGCATTTGATGAGGGAACTGTGGAGTTGTTCGGTAAACCGATGACACCGACCTCCTATGACATTAAAGGCAGGATCGGTGTTATCCTGCAGAATGTGGCAGTGTTTGATGAATTGAATGTATATGAAAATGTTGACATATTCTGCGGTCTCTACATCAAGGACAAAGCAAAGAGAAAACAATATGTGGATGAAGCGATAGAATTCGTCGGGATCAAGGATTTTGTTAAATTCCGCCCGAAAAAACTCTCCGGAGGACTTCTGCGACGTCTCAACATCGCCTGCGGCATAGCGCACAAACCGGATCTCATCATACTTGATGAGCCGACTGTTGCTGTAGATCCGCAGAGTCGTAATCATATCCTAGAGGGAATAACTAAGCTGAATGAACAGGGAGCAACTATCATCTATACCACCCACTACATGGAGGAGGTTGAGCAGATCTGTTCCCGCATCGCTATCATGGATCACGGGAAAAAGATTGCCGAGGGAACCAAGGATGAGTTGAAGGCGTCCATCAAAAACACCGAGACTATATATATCGAGATGGACAGTGTCTCGGAGGAATTAATATCCGCCATGAAATCAATCCCCAATGCGGCAGAAGTAACCTTTAAGGATAAAAAGCTTGCCATCGCGTGCGAGGGAGGGCGTCACAATCTCGGACATGTTATGGATGAATTGAAAAAAGCAGATGTCAGTTTCGGACGAATATATTCGGAACTGCCGACACTCAATGATGTTTTCCTGACGATTACGGGCAAGGAACTCCGCGACAAATATGAAACAGATGAGGAAGAAAGCGTTAAAGACAAGAAAAAGAAGTGAGGTGTGTGTATGTTTTTTCAGAATATACTATATGAAATAAAAACAAACCTCCGAGCGAAGGAAGTGCTCATCTGGATGGTCATTTTTCCCATATGTCTGGGACTCTTCTATAAATTCGCATTCGGAAACCTCGGTAAAGACGGCGCGGCAATGGGAATAAAGGTTGCCGTTGTCGAGAATACGGAGGACAGATTTTTTCACATGTTCTATGACAATAAAAATGAATCAAACTCAGTGGACGATACATCGTCCGAAACAGAAGCTCAGACAGATGATGCGACCTCTGCTCAGACAGATGGTGTGACAGCAGATCAGACAGATGGTGTGACAGCAGATCAGACTGAAAATAGTGGAAAAACTGAGAACGGAATGGAAAAAGTCAAACAAATGCTGGATCCTACGTTCTGCTCTGAGGAAGAAGCTTATAAATTACTGAGCGACGGTGACGTAGCCGGCGTCATTTTTATCAATCCGGTTCCGGGACAGACACCCGCTTCATCTGATGATACAGACTTTATGAGTGACGTTTTCGGAATTAACTGGGATCAGATGAAGGATTTTACTCAGATCGGTGATTTAGTCAGGTCAACATATGAAGCGTCTTCTTTTTCTGCGGAAGATATCAATAAACAGATGGATACTATGATGAAATCATATATCCCTGATACCGACATCTCCGTAAAGATCAAGAAAAACGGCTCGGAACAGAGCACCCTGAAAAGCTATATCGAAATGTTCATCAACATGAAGAAAATGGCAACGGATATTTGGAATTCCAATGCCAAAGAAAAAGACACCGGCGCATTTGACGATATCGGCGAAATCATGAATGGCGCCACAATAAAAGAGACTCCGCTGACAGATGGAAACAAGGATCCTCTCGCGATGTATATGTACAACCTGATCGCAATGGTATCGATATTCGGATCATTAGCTGCCATGCATATATCGATAAATAATCAGGCAAATCTGTCTTCGATCGGAATGAGGCGATCCTGTTCCGGATCACCCAAATGGACTATGGTTCTGCCGGAACTGATTGGAACCTATATCACACACAGCGCCTGTGTGCTGATTTCCGTCACCTTCCTGAAATTTGTTTTACAGATTGATTTCGGTGACAAACTGTTGCTCGTATATCTCACAGGTATCTGTGGTGCGATCATGGGAGTGTCACTTGGATTTTTTGTCGGCGCAATCGGGCGGCTCAGCGAGAGCGCCAAATCAGGTATCATGATGGCGGTCAACATGTCTCTCTGTTTTATGAGTGGTCTGATGATAGATAGCATCCGCGCGATATTCTCGGTACAGATACCGATAGTGAATGCGCTGAATCCTGTAGCGGTTGTCACGGATGCAATGTACTATCTGAATATGGATTCAGACCTCAGCCGTTACTTCGGGAAACTACTGACAATGGGCGGATTCACTGTTTTATTTATCGTCCTTGGAATACTGTTTACGAGGAGGAAAAAATATGCAAGTCTTTAAGCTTTTTCTAAAAGTGACCCGTTCCAAGATCGGTATCGGGATACTGTATACGGTTATATTCTTCGCTATATGTTTTCCGATGGTAAATGCCAGTGAGGAGAAAATTGATTTCGAAGACACATCCCTGAATCTGTATATCAGGGATGAGGATCAGTCAGAGGCCAGCAAAGCATTGGTGGATTTACTTGCGGAAAAACACCATATTACAGATCGGGAGCTGGATCAGCAGGGACTCATGGATGCGATGTACTACTCTCTGATTGACTATTCTCTTGTGATCCCGAAGGGCTATTCCGAACTGCTCGCCTCCTCAGACAAGGAGGATTTGAAAAAAGAGCTCTTTGAGGAATTTCACCTGCGTGACAGCTACGCGACGGCAATGATGAATGTCTTTTTACAGGAATATGTCAGGAACACCCGTATGTCAGTAGCTATGGGCGACGACCTGATGACTGCCGTGAAAAAGTCTGCCGAACGTGAACAGGTTGATATTGAGGTGGTTCAGGATCCGGAGGAAGAGCTTTATGATGAGAATTTTACGCCTAAGTATGCATGGTTTTTCCGGCTTCTGATGTATATACTGATTGCTGTCATAATGAGTATGCTGGGACCGATTTTGATCACGATGAACGGCGAAGAGCAGAAAAAACGTATCCAGTGTTCAAAAACCACGGTTTCATCATATGTGACACAGGTGTTCATCGGAAGTGCTGTTCTGGTACTGGCTGTATGGCTGATATTCCTCGTCGGTGGCGCTGCGATGTACGGAGGAATGTATACCGGGCAGAACAGTTGGCTGGCGGTACTGAATTCGTTTATCTTTGCCCTGTTTGTAGCAATGTTTACGATATTCATTTCTACATTCCGACCGTCAAGCACGGTAATGAGCATGATCGCGCAGGTGGTGGGACTCGGCATGGCGTTCCTGTGCGGCGGATTCATCTCGCAGTCGATGTTGGGCGAGGGAATGCTGAAAATAATGCAGATTTTACCCGGATATTGGTATGAGCGTGCCAATGACATGCTGTGCGGTGACCAAAAAGGAACTCTCGGAGACATATGGATCTGTTTTGCGGTACAGGGCGGATTCATCCTGCTGTTCCTGATACTGACCATTATTAAATCGTCGATTCACAAGAGTCAACCGAAAACGGCAAAAACTCAGGCAAAAACAGCGTAGTTTAATTGATTAAGCGGTATTTGCACCGTTTCAAAAACAACCTGTCCATCATTGAATCCGGATGGACAGGTTGTTTTGCTTATTCGCAGCAACATATCTATGGTTATGATGTTACACCACTTGTTTTATTGTTTTTCCTTCAGTTTTTTCTGCAGTTCATTCAGTTCCTTCACCTGCTTTTTATAAATTGCATTCATGATCAGCCAGATGATTATGAAACCGATCAATTGGCATCCTGACATTATGAAGACGCTGACAATGCCGTTAGTCCAGCCGCAGAAGAGAGCCAGCGGAATGAAAGGAATAATTACTAATGCGCCGTGCAGTGCTGTTGCAGCCATCAGGGGCAGTTTTTCTAAATCGTAGAGAATGATGCCGCCCCACACGAACATGCCGTATATGCCAAGCAGGATCGATTGGATCAGGAACGCGGAGCCGAATGAACCCATCCTGTCTAGGAGAGTTTCTGTTGTCAGTACCAGTTCGCCTCGCGCGATAAACCCTGACAGCATGGTGATAGCCTGCCCGATAATGATGCTGAGCATAAAACCAAGCCCCATCAGCTTTAACAATCGTTTCAGCATAGATATCCCCCCTCTCCTGACAGTTTTTCCCTGATCTTGGGGATATAGCGGCGAGAGGCCCATGCCTCCATTCCGCCTTCAAATTCAATTCGCAGTGTACCAGCGATGGTAAAATCGTATTTCGATACCCTGTTCAGATTGATCAATTCGAATCTTGATATTCGCAAAAACAAATGACTGCTGAGATATTCTTCTACATTCTGCAGTGTCTGTTTAGCGGTAAAAAGTCCCTTTTCCGTGATGATACGGACCTGTTTACCGTCTGAGGATACTGTTATTATTTCGTCCTCGTTGATCACGCTGGGAATTCCTTCGTGATCGAGTACGGTCAATTTTTGCGGCATCACCTGTTCCAATTGCCGGATCAGTGCCTCGATGGCCGCATTACGCTCAGCAGAGCGCAATACTACCTCGATGTGATCCAGCGTCGGATCCTGCTCAAAGCGGATCTCAACCTCTTGCATGTTCTCCCCTCCTCTAATCTTGTATGATTATCTGACTGAACCCGTCCGGTTGCCGAAATCATGGCTCTCGGGGCAACTGTCCTGTGAAATGCTGCATCGAATACCGTAACCTCACTGCGCATTTATCCTGCAGTTACCGTTCTTTTATGTTTTCGTGCAGGATGAGCACAGCAGTTTTTTCGCGCGTTATAATATCCGCAATTTTCACAAGTCGGTTCTGTCAAATATTTTTTCTCACACCAGATCTGATGTGGCCAGCCGTATTTGGTACGGCATACATCGCAAACATAATCAGAGCAGTTTCCGCGTATGATGTTGTCCGTTGATACTGTTTCATCTGTTTCAATTGGCATGTGGAAACACTCCTTTCGTTTCTATCAGTTTCCGACTGACCAGAATGTATTCGTCATCGTGTTTTGACAGGTATTTCGCAGCTTTTTCCAAATCCGTGACATACGTTCCGTCATAAAAACCATTTAATTCATCCTTCAATGTACGCAGATTTTCCGGATCGGAATCGACCACTACGATGTGGCGAAGCCGTTCTTTTTCTATTCTGTTCTGACGTTCCGCTTTTTCTATTCTTTGGATATCTGCATCGGACAATAACAGCTGTTTCGGCAGGTATTTTGCCAGCGCGTGCTCCAGTTCCTCCGCCTTGACCGGTTTTGAGAGGTAGTCGTCAAAACCGTTTTTCAGATAGTATTCTTTTGCTCCGGCGATGGCGTCTGCCGTGAGCGCCAAGACTGACACACCCCGCATATCATATTTGTCTCTGATTGCATGCAATGTCTCAATGCCGTCCATACCGGGCATCATCTGATCCATAAGTATGAGGTCGTATCTTTTTTGCCCCATTTTGTCAATGCATTCCGATCCGGACATGGCTGTCTCAACGCGGATCCTGGTGCCTTCCATGAGTCCCTCGATGACCTCGAGGTTCATCTCATTATCGTCCACGACGAGAACGCGCGCGTCAGGTGCCATTACGATCGGAACATAGTCGGATTTTTCATGATTCAGTTCTCGAATAGCCTTCCCTAAATCCCCTATAGGCGTAGCATCCCGGATAACCAACGGAAAATAGAGTTTAAATGTCGATCCCTCGCCATATATGCTCGTTACATCGATGCTGCCACCCATCATTTCTATATAGGATTTAGCAATGCCGAGTCCCAATCCGGTACCCTCGATATTGCGGTTTTTTGTTTCCTCCAAACGGGAAAAAGACTCAAACAGATATGGCAGATCCTCCTCACGTATGCCCATGCCTGTGTCGCTCACGGTAACGATCAGCAGGCATTTTCCTTCATCAGGATCATCATCAGCATGCCATCGTGATGTATGCTGCGTTGATGATGACTCATTTGTACCCCCTAAGGTTCCGTCATCAGGATATGGCGCGCCATAACCGAAGCGTTTAACATCAATTTTCACACTGCCTTTTTCAGTGTATTTAATCGCGTTGTTGATCACGTTCAGCATTATCTGTCGCACGCGGATCTCATCCCCGTAGAACTCGATCGGAAGATTCGGATCTGCGTTAAATATGTACTCCAGCCCTTTGTCATCGGCTTTGCCACGAGTAATGTTCAGTATGTCATTAAAAACCGAGCCAATCCTGAAATCTGTTTTGATCAGCTCCGCTTTGCCGGCCTCAATTTTATTCAGATCGAGGATGTCATTGATTATGGACAGCAGCAGATTTCCCGCGGATTTTATGTCAGTGGCATATCCTGATATTTTTTCGTTATCCCGTGATTCTCGCAGAATCATCTCATTCAGTCCAAGGATGGCGTTCATGGGCGTTCTGATCTCGTGTGACATGTTGGCGAGAAAATTGCTCTTGGTTTCGCTGGCGCGTATAGCGCGATTTGCCTCCACGCGGTAGGATATCAATTGCTTGATCGTGTGGATTATTGAGAACAGTAAAAAGCCAAACAGTCCTATTGCCATAAAAAGTCCGGAGAAAACGCCGTTGTGCGCAAACTGATACATTATTATCTGTGTCAGGGCCGCAACGGCTAAAAAAGCAAAGGCAATCGCAACAAACAGGTATGATCGGACAAAATGATTTTTGATGTCAAGGATGATTGTTGTGCCGATGATAACCACACAGACAGCTGCGCAACCGGCGGCAATCGGGAAACTTTTTACTAAAGACAGTTTTCCCGAGATAAACAGCGAGGTACATAAAATGAAATCAATGATTTCCAGTATGCCCGCTGCTATGAGGAGCTTTCTATACCGATTTTTCTGGAGGTCGTTGATAAACACGATAAACGGCAGCGGCATTATGATTACCATCAGAAACGGCATGTCCGACATAACGGAGATATTTCTCGTATAGATCTGCCGATAGATTGAATTGGACATAACCCAAACTGCCCCGATGATAACGCCGAGTGAGAGGTATTGCATCTCCAGATACTTTTTACGTATTATTCTGTAAACAACAGATGCTATGAAACTGATGAGTCCGAGCAGCAGGATTGCCAACCCTACCAGCAGTTCCGGACCGTAGTCCTTAAACAGGTGGTTCAGTATGCCTATCCGTGTACCGTAGTAAACCTCATAGAGCATACCGGAATTATACTCGTACCAGACGCGGAGTGTCTTGCCTGCATCCTCAGGATAGAGAGAGGCCAATACATAGCACTCGGCCGACCGGTCCCCGAGCAGGGCGTAATCATCGACATGATAATCCTCGCGCAGTTCACCGCCAACCCAGATCTTCATATCCATCCCGCGAAACCACATGGCGGATACATCCTTGTCTAAATGCTCCGGCAGCTTAGTTTCAATGGTTATGGCACTGTCGGTCCGTCCGGGAACCTCGATAGGGGTACGTGTACCGTCATCGTGAACCTCAAACCACTCCCCGGACAAGGTTTCGCAGATATTTCCGTTTTCCGGAACATTCGCCGGAAAATGAATCTCGCCCAGGATGATATACCCGAAAACCATGATGACTATTATGGCAAGTGCGGTTTTAATGTATCTCATTTTTACCTCTGTTATTCTATCGCACCGACTATTTCCCGTATCAGACCGGCTGCCTCGTCGTACATGAAATCTCCTATGTATTCCGTGGCTGATTTCAGTTTTTCACGCTGCGTCAGGCGGAAAGGATAGCCGGACAGTTTTTTGACTAATTCGGCAGACAGATCATCGTCAAAATCATCCAAAGCAGCGAGCAGTTGTTCTGCAACGTCCCTTGCTTCATCCCCGGATATTTCATCAGCGGGTTTTACGGTCTCCGCCTCGCCGATCGGTCTCAGACCATCGATAAGCTTTGCGTATAATTCCATCGTGCGGGCATGTTCCCTGTCTATTGTTACAGTATCGCCGTCCCGTGCGGCTATTTCCAGCTGTTCAAATCTGCCGCTCAGTTCTTCCGCACCGATCATTTTGGAATTGCTTTTTAATGAATGGACAGTGATCATGTAGTTTTCATAATCTTTTTTTTCATAAAAAGCATCCGCATTCTTTTTGTTTTTTTCATATGACTTGAAAAAGCGCTGCAGTGCCGATATGTATTTTTCCTGTCCGCCGGTGTAGCTGCGGCCGGTTGCGGCATCCACACCGAGTCCCGACAGGAATGAAAGATCAATTGTCATGTGAGTCTCCCTTTTTCATCAGTGTTTCATAAGTTTTTTTACATCATCTAATATGGCATCGACTTCCCGTGATGCTTCGTCATCCATGGGGTTGTTTCGTCGTTCCTCAGCCTGTTCCTCGGCCAATTCCATCGCGTCAATGATCCTGGCGACTATCTCGGATTTTTTTGAAGGTTTGATCACATAACCCTGTGGTTTTAATTCCGTCAGAGTTTTTATGACTGTTTCTTTTTCGGTCATACCTGTTAAAAATACTACGGGAATGTCTGCAAGACCATCCATCGATCGCATCATCTGCAGGAACTCCGGACCGTCCATGCCGGGCATGATAAAATCAAGCAGTATCAGGTCGGTTTTCTTTTTATCAAGGAATTTAAATGCGGCTTCACCCGATTTTACAACCGTTGTGTCGTAAAACTCGCTGAGCAGGTTTTTAATTTGGATCAGTTGCTCGGTGTCATCATCGACAACTAAAACATGTTTTCTCCTGATTCCGGAAGCACCATTCGGGTTTATAAATTCTTCAACTATGGATGCGGGTTGATCTGATGATTCCTCGAGTTCTTTCTCAACTCCGATCAGCTTTTCATACAGGGCAAACAGAGAAACCGGTCGGGAAAGAAAATAGACTTTGCTGAGGGAGGTATGTTTTACAAATAGTTTTTTATCCTCATCGTTAGTAATGATAAAAACAGCCACCTGTGAACGGACGTATTCCCTGAGAATGTCAAATTCCTTTATTGAATTAACCGTCTCGTCCTGCATACAGATAACGATTACCCGTGGCATCTGCGCCAAAATAACCTCCATCAGGTCATTCTGGTTCGGACGGCATTTGACCGTTATGTATCCGCGATCGGCTTCCAGATGCTCGCTGATGTCTCCGACAATCCGCCAGTTTCTTCCTGTTACTAAAACATTTAATCTCATAGGCTGTGGTTCCTCATTTTTTATCTGTGTTCAGTAATTGTTTCCGACTCGTTTGCGCTTATTATTATCAGTCATCCTCGTTTTCCTTCTTTTTGTCCTCGTTGTAATTCGCGATCATTCTGATTATGGCGCAGGCTATACCGCTCACGACAAATGAAATCCAGGAAATACTGTATCCATGGAAAAACTGTCCCCAGATAAAGAATACAAGTAATGCAACCAATCCCAAAATGCCGCATATCAGATTTGCTAATTTAGTATCCATAATTACTACCTCCTAAAGAATAATACCGTTTATAAATCTCATTATTTGTTACACGTAAACTATACCATATCATGAGAAATAATACAAGGACTTTTGCGTGGACGGCGGTTTCCCGGACATGAATGGTCGGAATAAATTGATTCCTGCCTTTCAATCGACCGGAATTAAACTTGAAAATAATCAGGTTATTTCTGTTTCTTGTTTTTTTCTAAATACTTGACGGCGCTCGCGGTATCTCTGACAAAAATCCCTTTAATATCATCGCCCAGACGGGTTTTGACACTGCGAAGCGCCTCGGGAGAATCACTGATGGCTATCACGACAGGCTTTTGGGAGTCCTCATACGCGGTTTCGGTATCCGTACGTATCAGCTCCGGATTCAGGTACTTGATCAGAATTGATTCCAACGCCTCATACATGACGGGCTTGCTCAGGTAATCGGTAAAACCCTCTTGAATATAGTTTTCTCTCGCGCCAACAATGGCATCGGCTGTCAGGGCTATGATCGGAGTTCCGTCAGCAAGGTGTTGTTCATGTATCTCGCTGAGGGTCTGCGTCCCGGACATCCCCGGCATCATCTGGTCGAGCAGTATCACGTCGAATGCTTTTTCCCTCAAAATATCTATACATTCTCTGCCTGATTCTGCCGTGGTTACATTTATCCGTGTGTCCTCCAGCAGTGATTCTATGACATCGAGATTCATATCGTTATCATCAACTATCAGAATGTGTGCTGAGGGTGCGATTAAGGTCGGTTTGTACGTATCGGTATGCTCCTGCAGGTTCTGTATGTTTTGGGAAAAATCGCCGACAGGTGTTTCGTCAATTATTTCCTGTCTCATCGATGCGGTAAAGGTCGTTCCTTTGCCGTATGTGCTGTCGACATCGACAGATCCGTCCATCATTTTTACCAGACTCATGGTAATATTAAGTCCTAAACCTGTTCCCTCTATGTTGCGGTTTTTGTTTTCATCTAATCTTTCAAATGAACCAAACAGTCTGTCGAGATCCTCGTTTTTTATCCCGATTCCTGTATCGCTGACGGCAAACCTCAACATCTGAATTTTCGTGTCAAATGATACATCGATTGATATGCTTCCCTCGTGAGTATATTTGACAGCGTTATTGATCAGGTTGAGCATTATCTGTCGTATCCGGATCTCGTCGCCCCTCAGGACAGACGGTATATTCTCGTCAACATTGATATTGTATTTCAGCCCTTTGTCCTCGGCTTTTTTTATTGTCATATTGATAACATCATTCATAACGGAAGCAAAGTGGTAATCCACCGGTATCAGTTCCATTTTCCCGGATTCGATTTTTGAAAAATCAAGTATTCCGTTGATAATTGATAATAGAGTGTTACCAGCGCTCTGTATGTTCAGCGCGTATTTTCTGACAGGCTCCGTGGGGGAGGAACGTAAAATCATTTCGTCCATTCCAATGATCGCGTTCATCGGAGTGCGAATCTCGTGTGACATGTTGGCGAGAAAATCACTCTTGGCTTTGTTGGAAGCGTCGGCGGCGTCTTTTTCCAATTCAAAAACCTTTCTGTCATATTGAGCCTTCTGTTCCTCGAGCTTTATTTCCTCCATGTTTTTCGCATAAATGCGTTCATTTTTTCGCCCGACATAATAAATAGATGCAATTGTAATGAATATCAGGACGCATATCAGAATAGTAATAATCAGCTGCTTTCTGACCTTGCCATATAGCTCGTCATCACTGATGACCATTGCGACTGTCCAATTATTTGTGATATGATTAACAAAAACTGTGCTGTCGGTTCCGCCGTAACTGAACGGGAATTCTCCGGATTCTACATCGTTTATTGCATTAAAAAGCGCGGTACCATCCTCGCTGTCAGTCAGAGATGTTCCTCTTTTTTGTTCGTCCCTGTGAGCCATGATCAATCCCGTGTCGTCGATGACAAATCCATAGCCCTTGTTATTGAGAGTCAGCTCATGCATCATCTCCTGAATGCCGTTTAACTGCACATCCATGGACAGGATATTCTGTTTGTCCGGCAACATTCTGGATACTGATATGATCAGGTTCCCGGTCTGCGCGTCAACGTACGGCGGAACTATGGCAACATCTCCGTTGTTTTCTTTTGCGATTTTATACCAGTCCCGGGTTTTGGGATCATAATCCTCCGGCGGAATCCATTCGAGACCGTCCATATAACGGCTCATGATGTATCCGTAAATCCCGGCATAGTTTTCGTTATATTGTTCGGAAACTTTTTTTGTTTCACTTACCAGAAACTCATTTATCCGGGCAGGAGTGCTTCCGCTGATCAGCATGTGGTGAATCGAATCTGCTGCGATTTCCAGTATGTTTTCGGCTGTGATCAGGTGTGTCTCAACTAATGAGGAAACGCTTTGGATGTTGTCCTCGATAACGTCATTTGAATTCAAAACCGAAACATTGTAAATCTGTGTTGTTGAGTAGACCACCATAACAACAACAAAAATAAACACCAGTATCAGTGATATGAGCATACCGTGCTTTTTTTTGCCTGCTGATTTTGAGTCTGTTTTTATTTGTTTTTCAGACATTATCATCATCCTTCCGGTTCACCCATTTTAAAATACTTACCCGGTACCTTTACCTTCGTGGAACCCGCATAGTAACCGGGATTGCCCATAATGTATGTGTCCTGATAAACGAGAATTATATTGTCTGATTTTTTGCCGGTTCCCGCATCGGTATACCGGGAGCCGTTCCATTCCGATCCGGGAGAAAAAGCTCCGAATGCACGTGACAGATCATCAATGCTGTTCATCTCGCTCTCTCCTAAAATCACGTTTCTGGCATGCTCCGCAAGTCCCGCCGATAACGCATATCCATAGGAATAGGTCCAGGTTCCGAAACGACCTGCACCACCTCGCTCCACAACAGCGTTTTCGACTGTGGTTTGTATTTCGCCAAAATCACCGGTGTTCCAGTTGAGATCCAAATCAAGGGCGCCCGGATAGCCCATGAGAGGAGACGGCAGATCTGCCTCTATAAAATAACCGCCGCACTTCAGGAGCATTTCGATCAGGGGTTCCGTGTGAGCATCGTTGGTACAGAAATAAGCGGATTTCTGCCCGTACTTTTTAATCCATTTCGGAACTTCCTTTCTGATGAATTTCTGCGCACCCGGAACTCCGACATCTGTAGTCGGATCCGGAGCTGTTTCCATTCTGAAATTCATTCTGAACTTTTTACATGCCGCCTTCATGATCGCAACTTCGCGGTACACCGATTCATATGAGAGATGGCGCGGAAAAGAAATATGAACAAACGTATCACAGCCAAGTTCGTGAGCTGTGTGAATCATGAGATATCCTCGTGATAAAAAGTCATTGCCCACTACGAGGTCGGACACTGCTCCGATATCAGGATAATCCTCGTATGCTTCACCGGCGAGACAGAGGATGTCGGGACGCTTGCTTTTTATCTGCCGAAATGCCTCTGTAGTTCCGTCGACTGCCTGGTTAACAATGATCGCTTTCATATCAGGGTCGTCGGCGAGATTCACTATTGTCTGGATCGTAGTGTCGAGTTCATCGGAAAAATTGTCGGGATATATCGCGAGTGTAACATTTTCGGCACCGTATTTTTCCTGAAATGCCTCCGCGCCGCGACGATCGTCCTCAGACTGGGAGATAGAGCCTGTAACTATGCCGATGTGAAAATTGTCGGTCGTATTACCGTCGTTATTTTCGGAATCGTTATCATCATCGGTGTTGCCTGAATTGTCATTTTCAGCAGTGTTAGTATTGTCGGTGTCATCCTGATTTCCGTCTCCGTTTTTCGTTTCATCTGTTATTCCGGGGGAAGCTGTCACGGCAGAGTTGTCTTGAGTTTCACCACAACCCGTCATTAACAATGATAATGCAAATATTAGTATAAAACTCAGAACTTTTAATCGTTTTTTTTCCATAACAAACAGTCCCCCTCTGCGAACATTAACAGATTGACATCAAGGCGCATAGTTAGCGGTAAATGATTCACCGTTGATTTTGCATTTGAGTTTTTTCCCTTTGAGTTTAATCGAGCCGCTGATAGTAAGTGTCTTGTCTGATACTGTTTTGTCCGGATTCAGATAATTTCCGGTAACACTGAACTTGATGGTGCTTTTGATTTTTTTCTTGAATGGTTTGACTGTGCCGAATGCAGATGACGCATCCGACCATGCGATGCCGATTTCCACTTTGTTACTGCCGGACTTTTTCAGATCGATCAGCCATACTCCGTCACCTACAGTGGCTCCGTACACGCCGTTCTCAAATGATGGCCCTGCGGCATCGGAGATTGTTACAGGCATGATCAGCGCAGCCAGTAAAACCAGTGTCAAAAATGTACTCATAATTCTTTTTCTCATAATGGTTCCCTCCTATTACTTTTTTTAATAGATGTTTTTGATAACTGCCTTTCTATCGGTTCAGGAAACGGATCAAGATGATAGAATGCTCCGACCTTCCTTTTCAGGCGGTGTAATTCCTGCTCCGTATGAATGTGACTTTACCATATTTGTGGATGAAAATCAAGCAATTGGGCACGAGCGGTTCCCTGAGAGGTACGAACGGCGCTTCTGTGTAGGTACGGAACTATATGGTTTCAATTGTCGAATCGTATGCCGTTCGCGCTTAAAAATACACCGCTCACGCCAAAACACTTGCCTTATTTTTTCAGCTGTGGTATAGTGTGTGCATCAAGGAGGTGACCGCAATGGAAGAAGATTTAGAATTTGACCCCAGTACCGTGATATGTGAAAAATGCGGGGGCATTGTCAGATTTCAGGGTAGTGGAAAATATGTTTGCAGTGAGTGTGGACACGTGGTTTTGGACGATTTCGGAAAGGTCAAGGATTTTTTAGAGAAACGCGGACCAAGTAACATTGCGGAAATCTCCTACGCTACCGGATTAGAGAAAACCGTGGTTGCCAAACTTCTCATGGACGGGCGGGTGCAGGTCGCCAGACAGAGTGTAGACGGGAGGATATGTGCCAGTTGTGGTGTTCCCATCAATCGCGGTAAATACTGCAGTGACTGTTCCGCAATAATTGCAGCGCATAAGCGCAGCAAAAAAGTTGAAGAGCAGGGGAAGATGCACTTTTTAAATAAGGACAGGAAAAAGTAAACAATCGAAGGGAGGGAATGACTATGATGAAAAACAAACGATCAATTCGCCGGGTGGGGCGAAAACATGTAGCAGTTGTTGTTGCAGCAGCTTTGACGCTGGCGATGACGCCGGTGACGATGGCGTCGGCCAAGGTGGAACTGAAGGATGGCGGAGAAATCTATGTATCCGCGGCGAAGGACGAGATTGTCAACGAGACCCGAAATGAGGATATCGTCGCACAGAAATACGGTCTGTATATCGAGAACAACGGTGGCAGCATCGACTATACGCTGAACGGGAATGTCGATGCCGCAAAGGTTGGCCTGGCAGCAGGCAATTATTATGATGCGATACGGATCAACGGCGTTGCCAACGTCAAGGCCGGAGATGTGACCGCTACCGAGGGGCGCGCTATGTATGCCCAGTTCTCGGGTGGTAAGATAACCCTTGGGAATCTCAAGTCGAAACAGGGCATCTCGGCTATGTGTATCGGAAAGGATAATACCCTGGAACTGACAGCCGGAAATATGGAATCCGAGGGCATGAATGTCCTTACCAACACCTGGTATGGCTCCGGAGAGGGAGGAAACGTAACAGCGAACTTCGGGGATATCACTACGAAAGACTCTGCTCTGTCGCTCACCAGCAGCTATGGCGGAACTATGACAGTGAAGACAGGGAAACTTACTGCAACGGATGGCAGCGGACTCAGTATCACCGGCAGTTCCGGTGGCAAGGCAGTTGTTACGGTAGGAGAGATCGATGCAACGGGCCCCTATTATGGTGCGAACGTGATCTACTCCTCCGGCGGACAGGCGGATATCGATGTGACCGTGAATGGAAACGCTGCCTCACGTGCCACGGGATTGTCACTCGGTGATGGCGGAGTTTACAAGATATACGGTGATGTATCAACCACAGAAGGCGACGGAATACGCGCCGGTTTGACATATAATGATACGGATGTCCTGATTACCGGTACGCTGAACGCGGCTGCAAACGGGATCAATAACGGTTCCGAGGAGAAGAATAAGTTTACACTGACTCTTTGGAAGCTGAAATGGGGTGAGAAGTCAAACGCTGTTGTGGGCGACGATGAGAACGAGACCAAGTCAAAAGCCATCAACTATATCGTAAAAACCACACAGCCGGCCAACGGTACATTCAAAGTGGTCAAGGCAGACGGCGCCTCGGCGTTGGATACCAAAACCTACAAACACGGAGACAAGGATGAGGTGTTTGAGGTTGCTCATCAGGGCGAGAGACTTTTTCTCAAATCTGATGCAAAAATCCTCAAGGCCTACAACGGTTCAGGCGCTAACAAAGTGGAATTGCCGAAGGATGCGGCCGGAAACTATTACATAGATGTAGTCAAGGGTGGCGGCATCGAACTGAGCGCAGACCTCGAGGGAGGTACGGTGTCACCGACAGCCTCTCCGACTCCGACAGCTTCACCGGCACCTACCGGCGAACCGACACCGACGGCTACGCCTGCACCGACAAAAAAGCCAAACCCTGTCACGATCACGACACGCCGCATCTACGGCAAGGAGAAGCATACGGTCACGATTCCGAGAGACCGTGCATTTACTATCAAGAATGCCAAGGGCAAACTGACTTTTTCCAAGATCAAGGGAAATAAAAAGATTACGATCAACAAAAACGGAGATATCCGGATTGAGCAGCATCTGACGAAGAAACACAATTATTTTCTCGGTGTACGGATAAAGGTAGCCGGAAATGATGTTTACAAACCCAAGACCATAGAGGTCGAGGTTAGGATCAAGATTCATTAATCACATATTATGACAAAAGGACCGGCGGGCAGTTTTCGAAATTGCCTGCCGGTTTTTGTTATTGCATGGGCTGCGTATGGGTTTTTGCTGCAAGTGGTTCTATGGTCGAGAGAGACAGGCCGGCTGTCCCGATTTGCTTTTTCGGTAACGTCAATGATTTTTCAAATAGTTTTATTGGTTTTAGTTTGAATTAAGTTTTAGATGATATCATGGCACCATAAAATCAAAAACCGGGTTAATAATTGTGTTAACAGGTTTGTTGATTACAGAATATGGCAGGTTACTTATTCGAATAAAAATACGAAAGGTGGTTGATGACTATGAAAAAGAAAACTTTTATCAAGAAAACAATTCCTGTATCGGCACTGGTGCTTGCGCTGGCATTCGGCAGCATAGGGATCGCGGGCTGTTCAGGCGAGACAGAGGTACAGGCTGAGGTAACAGCGACAGAAGCGAATACCGATAGTACATCGGGAGCGGACAGTAAGGAAAGCTTGTCAGATGATTCCGGACAGCCGGGAACTCCGCCGGATGGTGCCGGCAGCGGCTCCGGACAACCCGGGAATCCGCCGGATGGTGCCGGGGGTGGCTCAGGACAGCCGGGTAATCCACCTGATGGAGGAAACGGCGGACCGGGTGGCGGCTCATCATCAGTCAGTTGGACGGCTGCGACAACGATTAGTGATTCCAAAACATACTCAGGTACATCTTACACATCATCCACATCCGGAGAAAACGCGTTGATGGTCAGTGGGAGCGGCATCACACCGACACTCACCAGGATCAAGGTATCAAAAACAGGTGATGGTTCAAACGGAGACAACTCCAGTTTTTATGGAATTAATTCCGCAATTATTGCTAAGGATGGTGCAAATGTAACCATTAAAAATGCTACGATCACTACGGACTCCGAAGGAGCAAACGGTGTTTTCTCATACGGAGGTAACGGTGGGAAAAACGGAGCGACCGGTGACGGGACGACAGTCAACATTTCTGATTCGACTATCACGACAACGCAGGGTGGATCCGGTGGCATCATGACTACAGGTGGAGGTGTGACAAATGCGTCGAACCTCACGGTTACAACGTCCGGACGTTCATCAGCGGCAATACGCACAGACCGAGGCGGTGGAACAGTAAATGTAGATGGCGGAACCTACACAACAAACGGTCTCGGATCACCGGCGATTTATTCAACCGCATCCATATCGGTAAAGAACGCGACATTGGTTTCAAACAAATCAGAAGGGGTTTGCATTGAGGGGACCAACAGCATCGAGCTGACTGATTGCGACCTGACTGCAAATAATACGGAAAAGAACGGAAATGCGCAGTACCTCGACACGATTATGATTTACCAGTCAATGTCAGGGGATGCGGACGGAACGGATTCTTCATTTACAATGACCGGTGGTACGCTGAATTCAAAAAGCGGGCATGTATTCCATGTAACGAATACTTCTGCACAGATAAAATTAAATGGTGTAACGATAAATAACACAGATAGTGAGGGAGTGCTGCTGTCAGTTGTCAACGATGGATGGTCAGGTGCGGCTAATACTGCTACAGTAAATGCAACGTCGCAGAATCTAGAGGGCAGGATTATCGTCAGCAATACGGCATCATCCAAGAGCAGTTCAAAATCGACTCTGACACTGAACCTTGATTCGAATTCAGCATTTATTGGTTCGATAGGTGATGAGAATGGGACCGGTTCATCATTGGGTACGGTAGATGTAACTGTAAACGGCGGATGGAAACTGACTGCGGATTCCTATGTGACTTCGATCAGTGGCTCGGGCAGGATTGACTATAACGGTCACACGCTGTATGTGAACGGAGTGGCATACACATCCGGCACCCCGGGTGGCTCGATCACCGAAGGCACTGTGATCAGAAATACAAGCACCGGTAATGATTCGACGGGAAACACAGGAGACTCGGGCAGCGGAACGAGCACCGGCGATGTGACGGTTGGGACGGCATCTGTCAGCAATGTATCCAGAAGCAAAAACGGGAAAAAGATGACCGTTGCCATAACAGCAGTCACGGGAGCGGATGGTTATGAAATCCAGTACTCCACATCAAAATCTTTTTCCGGTAAATCAACTAAAATTGTTAGAACGAGTTCGCTTAAAAAGAAAATCAAATCACTGAAAAAGAGCAAAACCTATTACGTCCGCGTCAGAGCCTACAAGGCTGTAAACGGCACAAGGACATATGGCGAATGGTCTGAGCCAGATACCGTCCGAAGTTGCGAAGCGGCGAGGAATACGGTATCGACCCCGACCGGATTTGGGTCAGAAAATCTATCATGATTAGAGGAGAAAAAAACTACTTGACAGAACGTACAGAAAAATGATATAATCAGCCTTGCGTGTGGAAGAGACCATGCGAGGCTGGGAGAGGTATCGAAGTGGTCATAACGAGGCGGTCTTGAAAACCGTTTGTCCGCAAGGGCACGTGGGTTCGAATCCCACCCTCTCCGTTATAACAGTGGGCATCATCTGATGCCTGCTGTTGTATTCCGGTGTTATGACAGCCGAACGGTTCATTCCGATTTCGAAAATTGAATATGAATTAATATTCAACCATGGAGAAGTACCCAAGTGGCTGAAGGGGCTCCCCTGGAAAGGGAGTAGGTCGTTAATAGCGGCGCGAGAGTTCAAATCTCTCCTTCTCCGTTGTGTAAAAGATGTGGAAACAACCTGTTTAAGGGGGTTTCCGCATTTTTT